>NZ_JANBNX010000005.1:0-202046 GCF_035615275.1 Acinetobacter sp. IK23 | reverse complement strand
AAGAATTACTGGGTATGTGGATTGCTCAGACAGAAGGTGCCAAATTCTGGCTGTCAGTCATGACAGAGCTAAAAAATCGAGGAGTACAGGACATTCTTGTTGCCTGTGTAGATGGATTAAAAGGCTTCCCTGACGCGATAGCCTCTGTTTACCCTCATACTGATATTCAACTGTGTATCGTGCATGTTGTACGCAATAGCCTGAGATTTGTAAGCTGGAAAGACTACAAAGCTGTTACGTCGGGTCTGAAAGCGATTTATCAGGCAAGTACAGAGGAAAATGCTTTAAAATCCCTAGACATCTTCTGTGATCAATGGAATCACCAGTATCCCAAAATTGGAGAATCCTGGCGGGCCAATTGGGAAAATATCCGAACGATCTTTAGCTATCCAGCCGAAATACGTCATGCAATTTATACAACAAATGCGATTGAGTCGTTGAATAGCGTAATACGCCATTCAACGAAGAAAAGGAAAATCTTTTCATCTGATGACTCAGTAAAGAAGGTCATTTACTTAGCAACATCAAATGCTGCGAAGAAATGGACGATGCCAATTCAAAATTGGCGTTTAGCAATGAATTGGTTTACGATTCAGTTCGATGATCGATTAAAAGATCATTTATAAAAAATGGAACTTACACAAAATAATTTACAGGCTCAGTTTTTCATTTTTAGAAAGTAATCAATTTAAAATCTTATATAAATCTAACATATTCTTTTAAACTATAAGGTAATTCAAAATTGAATACTGTTTTTAACTTCATAATAAAAACAGACTTATAGAGATATGGAAAATGAAAAATATACTTTCAATTTGCTGCTTAGCGGCAATAAGTTCTTATAGTTTTGCTCAAGACATTAAAGGCATTTCATTTTCTCATCAAGAGTGGGAAATCTATTGTAGTAATACGGGTACTTGTAAGGCTGCTGGCTATCAAAATGAAGACAATGGTGATAATCCAGCTTCAATTTTAATAACGCGTAAAGCAGGGCCAAAACAACCTGTGCAAGTTGAGTTTGCTTTGTCTGACTATGAACAAAGCATGCCTGCAAATCAGCTTAAAAATATCCATTTTTATATCAATGGCAAAGATTTAGGGCTTGTGGTTGTAGATGGCACTGAGCTGCCAATTATGGGTAAACTAAGTAGCTTACAAACCAATGCTCTACTACAGCAATCTAAGCAAAAAACTGAAATTACATTTAAAAATGCGCAACATGAATGGAAAATTTCCGATGAAGGAATGACCGCTGTGTTATTAAAAATGGATGATTTTCAGAAGCGTATCGGGACCGTTGGTGCTTTAGTCAAAAAGGGCAGTGCCAATGAAAATCAAGTGCTGATGCCTGAGACAAAACTAGTTGTAAAACGTATTAAGACGGCAACCAAACCTTACTTAACTTTACAGCCAAAAAGTAAACAGTACCAAGCAATATACCGTAGTCTGATGGCAGCTAAACCGAATCCGAAAGAAGACGGCTTTTGCGAGGGAGTGTATGGCGGTAATAGTGATGGAGCTGAACCACAAGAAATTGACCTATATAAATTAACCAATAAGAAAGTTCTGGCGACTACATTGTGTTGGCGAGGAGCTTATAACGAAGGCTATGGGGCTTGGGTGCTCGATGAGTCTTTAAATGGTAAAGCAACTTTTGTGACCGAGTCTGCTTCAGATTTCGATAGCGGTATGATCAGCAGTTCTCAAAAGGGACGAGGCATAGGAGACTGCTGGGCAAGTGAAGAATGGGTGTGGGATGGCAAGAGCTTTGTGCATACTAAGGATATGTGGACAGGGATGTGTAAAGGCTTGGCAGCAGGTGGGGTGTGGGAGCTTGATCGAATAGAGTCTGTGGTGAAATAACTACTTTGCGGTTACAGAGTCATAACAGGTAACTTTGGTGACTCTGTGATAAAAAGAACAGATTGTTTATTGGAGCTAGACCTATGTCACGTCATCTTTACGCTATTGCTCGCCATAAGTTTTCACATCTGAGTCGTTCAATATGTGTGGCGGCGGCTGTACTAGGCACCACACAAATTGCAATGGCGGGTCCAACGGTCGATCAGCTCAGTGATTGTCTGGTTAAAGCTACAACAGCTTCAGATAAAACTACAGTGCTTCAGTGGACATTTACGGCTTTAGCAGCTCATCCCGATTTAAAAGCATTTAGTAATGTAACACCTGAGCAAAAAGACCAGTTAGACCAAAAACTGGCTCAGGTTTTACAACGCGTGATTGTAGAGCAATGTTCTACCCAAACTAAAGCTGTGATTAAGGCAGAAGGTGTTAAGGCAGTTGGAGAAGCTTTCCAACAGTTAGGTCAGAGTGCTGGTGAAGATATTGTTAAAGACCCAGCCGTTAAACAACAGTTGCAGGGCACATTACGCTATATCGACCTAAACAAATTGGTGACAACGTTTTTAACACCAGAGATTTGGAATAAGCTGGGAATTACAAGATAAAAATCTAGTTTTCTATTTTAACAATAAAGCCTGCTATTTAAGTGCAGGCTTTATTGTATACGGGATAAAGTGATTTATTTAGATCGTAATCGTAGCGCCTAAAACTTTCACAAATTGAGCTAACCAAGCTGGATGTGCAGGCCAAGCTGGTGCTGTCACCAAATGTCCATCTGTAACGGCTTCAGTCACAGCAATATCTGCATATTGACCACCTGCGAGTTTTACTTCGACAGCACATGCTGGATAAGCAGAACAGAGGCGGCCTTTTAAAATGTCAGCCGCTGCGAGTAACTGAGCGCCGTGACATACAGCTGCAATTGGTTTTTTCACTCGATCGAACTCCCGTACAATTTCGACAACGCGATCATTCATACGTAAATATTCTGGTGCACGACCACCCGGAATGACTAGGCCTACATAGTCTTCGGTATTAACGGCATCAAAATCATAGTTAATTGCAAAGTTGTGGCCTCGTTTTTCGCTATAAGTTTGTTCGCCTTCAAAATCATGAATAGCTGTCGCAATATGGTCACCGTTCTTTTTATTCGGGCAAACAGCATGTACGGCATAACCTAAACCTGTTAAGAACTGAAATGGAACCATAGTTTCATAATCTTCAGCATAGTCACCGACTAACATTAAAATCTTTTTAGACATGATTTATCCCTCTTTTTAAAATATAAGTGATTTCAATTTTTAATTTAAATTAGCACAGTCACTGAGCAATTCTTTAGAAAAAAGCCCATTCTTTAGTCGAAGAGTGTTTCGTAAGTGATATAAAAAAAGCCTCGATAAATAGAGGCTTTTAAATTTATGGGGTCTGCTTTTTATAACTCACAAGCTTTACCTTCATATTCACGACGGTTAAGAGTGTATTCCTTACCATTCCATCGATAAATAGGAAAACAGAAGCCTGTTCCCCCATTTTCAATATCAGGCCAGCCATCTTTGCCTTTAGTTTTCAAAAAGGTGGGAATGCCAGAGTCGCTAAATAGTTTTTTCCATTGACCATCTTTTTGCTGTGAAACTATATAATAGCCAACACCCGTATTGCCATAACACATAGTGCTACTATCTTGAATAACTGCATCTTTATGACCATCACCATTTAAATCTTTATAAATAATAATTTCACCAGTATCACAGTTACCTTTCCAGCCATGTTTTGTTTTTTTGAAATTTGCAGCTTTAAAAATAGATGCTACTTCACTCTTTGGGACTTGAACTGTTTGAGCAAAAAGTGTCGAGTTTATTAACAATAAAGAAGTCGTAATAAGTAATTTATTTGTCATGGATAACCTATCAGAATGGTTTTAGTTTAAAAATTATTTTGGATTGATTGAGTTTTTGAAATAGATAAAAACCCGCTCTAAAGCGGGTTTCTCTAAAAAATAGATTAGTTTAACCAATCAATTTTTTCATTAATTCATTTACTTGAGCAGGGTTAGCTTTACCCTTAGACGCTTTCATGACTTGACCAACAAGACCGTTAAAGGCTTTTTCTTTACCAGACTTGTACTCTTCAACCATTTTTTCATTGGCTGCAAGTACTTCTTTAATAATTGCTTCAATTGCACCAGTGTCGGTTTCTTGCTTTAAGCCTTTTTCCGCAATAATGTCATCGGCAGATTTACCTTCCGATTCCCACATAAAGCCAAAGACTTGTTTAGCAATTTTACCGCTAATGGTGTTGTCAACAATACGAGCAATCATGCCACCAAGCTGTTCAGCAGAAACAGGTGAGTCAGCCAAATCTAGGCCTGCTTTGTTTAAAGCACCTGAGAATTCGCCCATTACCCAGTTTGCAGACACTTTACCTTGTTTCGCACCGCCAGCAGCAGCCACAACAGCTTCATAAAAGTCTGCCATTTCGCGTGAGAGCGTAAGTACGTGAGCATCGTACTCAGTTACACCAAAGTCTGCGATAAAGCGTGCACGACGTGCAGCAGGAAGCTCTGGAAGTGCAGCGCGAGCAGCTTCGATTTGCTCATCTGCAATAATTACTGGTAATAAGTCTGGATCTGGGAAGTAGCGGTAATCGTTTGCTTCTTCTTTAGAACGCATTGAACGCGTTTCCATTTTGTTTGGATCAAACAAACGAGTTTCTTGGTCAATCTCACCGCCCCATTCCAAAATTTCCATTTGGCGTTCAATTTCAACATTGATCGCTTGCTCAATGAAACGGAATGAGTTGAGGTTTTTAAGCTCACAGCGTGTACCAAATGGTTGGCCCGGACGGCGTAAAGACACGTTACAGTCTGCACGGAATGAACCTTCCGCCATGTTACCGTCAGAGATACCTAACCAACGTACTAATGTGTGAATCGCTTTGATATAAGCAACCGCTTCTTCAACTGAACGCATGTCTGGTTCAGAAACGATTTCAAGTAAAGGTGTACCAGCACGGTTTAAGTCAATGCCAGACATGCCTTCAAATTGGTCGTGCACAGATTTACCAGCATCTTCTTCAAGGTGGGCACGAGTTACACCAATACGTTTAGTCGTACCATCTTCAAGTTGAATGTCAATGTGACCCAAGCCCACAATCGGGTTATCCATTTGGCTAATTTGATAGCCTTTTGGAGAGTCAGGGTAGAAGTAGTTTTTACGTGCAAACACAGATGCTTGGTCGATGTAAGCATCGATACCCAAACCAAAGCGAATAGCAAGATCAACTACTTTTTCATTCAAAACAGGCAATACACCCGGCATAGCCAAGTCTACAAGGCTCGCTTGTGTGTTTGGGTCTTGACCAAATTCAGTCGATGAACCAGAGAAAATTTTAGAATTGGTTGCAAGCTGAGTGTGAATCTCGATACCAATAACGACTTCCCAACCGTCAATCAATTTCAACTTTTGAGCTTCAGCCATTATGCATTCTCCTCAGCAATTGCCGCACGTTGAGTATGGAAATCGGTATTTTGTTGGTATTGATGAACAATCGACAATAATTGCGATTCTGACCAGTAGTTACCAATTAATTGTAAGCCTACAGGTAAGCTGTCTTTATCAAAACCAACAGGAGCATTAATCGCTGGTAAGCCTGCTAAGTTCACTGCAAGTGTATAGATATCGCCTAAATACATTTCAGTTGGACTTAAGTTCGCACCAATTTTATATGCAGTTGTTGGAGCAGCAGGAGCCGCAATCACATCCACATTTTCAAATGCTTTTAAAAAGTCTTGTTGAATTAAACGACGTACTTTTTGTGCTTTCACATAGTAAGCATCGTAATAACCTGCAGAAAGCGCGTATGTACCAATCAAAATACGACGTTGAACTTCTGGACCAAAGCCTTCTGAACGAGAACGCTTATAAAGATCCATCAAGTCTGCTGGGTTTTCACAGCGGTAGCCGTAACGAACGCCATCGTAACGTGACAAGTTAGAAGATGCTTCCGCTGGCGCAATCAGGTAATACGTCGGTACATAAGCTTCAGTCATGTTGAGATCGATCTCAACAAGGGTTGCACCCATTTCTTCAAGCTTTTTCAAAGACTCTTCAACACGTGCTTTAACGTCAGCATCTAAGCCTGCAACGTTAAAGTACTGTTTAGGAATACCAATGCGTAAACCCTTTACAGATGTGCCATTTAAATTTGCAACGTAGTCATCAACTTCCTTTTTAACCGAAGTTGAGTCTTTTGCATCGTGACCTGCCATTACATTCATGAGGTAAGCACAGTCTTCAGCAGAGCGTGCCATTGGACCCGCTTGGTCTAAAGATGATGCATAAGCAATGATCCCGAAACGAGATACACGACCATAGGTCGGTTTTAAGCCTGTTAAACCACAGAAAGAGGCAGGTTGACGAATTGAGCCACCTGTATCGGTACCTGTAGCAAAAGGTGCTAAATCAGCTGCTACAGCCGCAGCAGAGCCACCTGATGAACCACCAGGTACATGGTCAAGTGCCCAAGGGTTGCTTGTTGCACCAACATATGAGCTTTCAGAGGTTGAACCCATCGCAAACTCATCCATGTTCACTTTACCTAAAGTGACAAGACCAGCTGTTTTAGTTTTTTCAACAACAGTTGCATCGTAAGGAGAGATGAAGTTGTCTAGAATTTTTGAACCAGCAGTGGTTTTAATGCCTTTGGTACAAAAGATATCTTTATGAGCAAGTGGAATACCCGTTAAAGCAGTTGCATTACCCGCTTTTAAAGCTGCATCGGCTGCGTCGGCTTCAGCAAGCGCTTGTTCAGGTGTAACCGTCACGTAGCTTTTTACCAGTGGGTCAATTTTAGCAATACGTTTTAAATAGTGTTCAGTCAATTCGCGAGATGAAAACTTCGCTTGGCTTAAGCCTTCAGCAAGTTCACGAATTGATAAGCGATGTAAATCAGTCATGAGTAAAATTTCTTTACATTCAAAATTGGGAAGATGGATTAATTGACTAAAAGTTATTCAATCACGCGAGGGACAAGATACAAACCATCTTGAGTTGCAGGTGCAACAGCTTGGTATTCATCTCGATGATTACTTTCAGTTACCACATCAGCACGTAAAGGTTGAGGATTGTCAAAAGGACTCTTCAAAGGTTCTACGCCTTCCGTATCAATGCCTTTTAAGGTTTCCATCATGCCTAAAATTTTATTTAGACTTTGAGCATATTCAGCAGATTGCGTATCATTGAGCGACAATCGAGCAAGATTGGCGATTGCTGAAACTGTTTGTGCATTTAAATCTGCTGAATGCTGTGCATCCGATGTAGACATAACATCACCTAATCAGTATTAAAAATTTTCAAAATATCGTGCGTTATAATAAGCGATTGACTTGTTCAAATCATCACATTTAGTTTAAAGTTGCCACCTTGCATCCACATGAAAGTTTAACTGAGAACGAACCGTGATTCTAAAACGACTAATTGGCTTGTTTTCGCCGGATCTAGCCATTGATTTAGGTACAGCAAATACACTTATTTATGCACCAGGCCGCGGCATTATATTAAATGAACCAACAGTTGTGGCAATTCGTCACAGTGGTTCACAAAAAATTGTTGCTGCTGTAGGGCTGGATGCGAAACAAATGTTAGGCCGTACGCCTGCAAATATTTCTGCAATTCGTCCAATGAAAGACGGTGTAATTGCAGACTTTGAAGTGACTGAAACCATGCTGAATCAGTTCATTGGTAAAGTTCACGAAAAACGTTTGTTCCCACCTGCACCTCGTGTAGTTGTATGTGTACCATGTAAATCAACTTTGGTCGAGCGTCGTGCGATTCGTGAAGCCGTATTTAATGCGGGTGCCCGTGATGTGCGCTTAATTGAAGAGCCGATGGCGGCTGCAATTGGTGCGGGTATGCCAGTTGAACAAGCATGTGGTTCTATGGTTGTGGATGTTGGTGGTGGTACAACTGAAATTGCAATTATTTCATTGCAAGGTTGTGTCTATGCTGATTCTTTACGTATTGGTGGCGATGTATTTGATGAGCAAATCATTAATTATGTTCGTAAAGCTCACGGTTGCGTAATTGGTGAAACCACAGCTGAAATTATTAAGAAAGAAGTAGGTATGGCTGTTTCTGATGGTACGACATTAGAAATTGAAGTACGTGGTCGTAACCTTGCAGAAGGTGTGCCTCGTGCAATTACCGTAACTTCTGACGAAATTACTCAAGCGATTTCTGACCCATTACAAAGCATTGTAAGCGCGGTGAAATCAGCTCTTGAACAAACTCCTCCTGAACTTTCTTCAGATATTGCTGAGCGCGGTATTGTGTTGACAGGTGGTGGTGCGTTACTTCGCAACCTCGACAAATTATTAGCTCAAGAAACTGGTTTACCAGTTGTTGTGGCTGAAGATCCTCTTACTTGTGTAACCCGTGGTGGTGGTAAAGTATTAGAATTCTTCGACAACCCGAACCATGACATGCTTTTCGTCGGTTAAGTTTAAGGATTAGGCGGTGCAACCGAATATTTTTTCAAGACAGCCGCCATCTTTCCGCTCGTTCATTATTGCGGTCATTACATGCTTGGTTGTGCTTTTCTTTGATTGGCGTATGCCTTATGTAATTCAGCCAGCAAGGGATGTCTTGTACGCTGCATATAACCCAATTTATGCGCTTGCAAGTTATCCGGTACTGTCGAGAGAATGGCTGAATCAACAAACTAAATCTGAAACACAACTGCGCCGTGAAAACACTGCAATGCAGGCTGAGCTGTTACAGGCTCAGGTTCGTTTGCAGAAGCTGTCAGAGCTGTCTGCTGAAAATACCCGATTACGCGGCTTACTTGATACACCATTAATTATTGATGGTCGTATGGAAATTGCTGAAGTAATTGGAACAGATGCCGATCCGCTCCGTCATATCATCATTATTAACCGGGGTTCAATGGATCATCTTAAGGTTGGTCAAACGGTTCTAGATGATAAAGGGATTATGGGGCAAATTATTAATGTGTACCCTCATAGTTCACGTGTGATGTTACTTTCTGATAAAGAGCATTCACTATCTGTTCGTCTAGAGCGTACAGGTATGCGGGCGATTGTTTCTGGTACTGGCGATTTAGGTCGCTTGAAAATGGAATATGTTCCAACCAGTGCAAATATTCAGGTTGGCGATAAAGTCCTGAGTTCTGGCTTAGGTGAGCATTTTCCAGCAGGTTACGCAGTGGGTACAGTAGCTAAAATACGCCGTCATAATTCAGGTGAATTTGCGGAAATTGATATTACTCCAGCTGCTCAGCTCGCAACAGGGCATCATGTTATTGTACTTTTCTCAGACTCATTAGCGAAGGAGCAGCCATATGCCGATCGCTAAATTGAAACGTGAGAAGCGTAATGATCCATTATGGGTAATTATACTCTCTGTAATCGTGGGTTCAGTACTCATGGTTTACCCATTATCCTACGATATTTCTGGCTGGCGACCATTGTTCATGCTTATGATCATGTTGTTTTGGGTCGTTTGCCAACCAACATGGTGTGGAGTATGGTTTGCATTTGGTATGGGGCTTTTTACAGACTTACTACTTGATGCTCCATTAGGACTAAATGCACTGAGCTTTGTTATTGTTACCTTTGTTACCCGGTTTTTAATACGCGAGCGTCGTATTTTGACTTTCGGTAATTTATGGACAATTGCCACTTTGGTTATTATTGCTCATTTAGCCTTTATGTGGGTGACCCAAACCATGGGAGGTACTCACTTCTCAATTGCTCGCCATTGGCAACCATTAATGACCAGTGTTCTAACTTGGCCAGTAGTTTATTATTGTTTAGCAAAATGGCGCATTTAGTTTTAGCTTCCAGTTCTCCGCGTCGGAGAGAGCTGTTGCAGCAGTTGGGTTTAGATTTTGAAATTTATAGCCCTGATATTGATGAATCTGTTCATGACGGTGAGCTGGTTTATCAATATGTTGAGCGTTTAGCTAGAGAAAAAGCCCAAGCCGTATTAAATATTTTTCCAGATGCCGTGGTTATTGCGGCCGATACAAGTCTTGGGCTTGATGGTCAGATTATTGGTAAACCTGACTCAAAACAGCATGCTTTTGAAATTTGGAAACAATTATCTGGTCGTTGGCATGATGTGTTTTCCGGAATTTGTATTGCGACACAGCAACAAATCTTGAGTCAGGTGGTGCAAACACAAGTTGAATTTGCGGCCTTAACTACACAAGATATGGAAGACTATTGGGCCACAGGAGAACCTGTAGGGAAGGCCGGTGCGTATGCAATTCAAGGAATTGCTTCGCAATATATTCCCAAAATTCAAGGAAGTTATAGTAATGTGGTAGGACTTCCTTTGTACGAATTTTCACAGTTATTCAAAAGAGTGAAGACATAAGGGGTTGTTGATAATTCTTGATTGAATTGCATTGTCGATGAATAGTGGACAAAGCTACGTTAACAGTCTCTCTGACTCTTTAATAAAAATTTTATAATGCTTTGAGTTTATGTATGTCAGAAGAACTACTTATTAATGTCACGCCTATGGAGTGTCGGGTGGCATTAATCGAAAATGGAACTGTTAATGAGCTGTATGTAGAACGTACAGTTAAACGTGGTTTGGTCGGTAATATCTACAAAGGTAAAGTTGTTCGTGTACTGCCTGGTATGCAAGCGGCTTTTGTTGATATCGGTTTATCTAGAACAGCCTTTTTACATATTAATGATATGGTTTGGCCTCGTTCTCAACCAACTCCTAACGTTTTTGAATTACTTCATCCAGGACAAACGCTTACCGTTCAGGTTATGAAAGATATGCTGGGTACAAAAGGTGCCCGCCTGAGTACTGATCTTTCAATTCCTTCTCGCTATTTAGTTCTCATGCCATATGGTAATCATATCGGGGTTTCTCAGCGTATTGAGTCAGAAGAAGAACGTGAGCGCTTACGTAATATCATCGAAGGTATTCAGGCAGAGCACAATCTACCGGGGAGTGTGATTGTACGTACTGCTGCTGAAGGCGTAGATGATGCTGAGATTGCGCAGGATATGTGTTACCTCAGTAAGTTATGGGAATACATTCAGCGTAAGCAAGTTGACGTTGCAGTACCTTCCTTAATTTTTGAAGAATTACCGCTACCACAACGAATTATTCGTGATTTAGCAAGTGAAGAAACTGCAAAAATTTATGTCGACTCGAGAGAGATTCATGGAAAACTCCGTGAATTTGTAGATGAGTTTGTACCGAATATGCAAAGTCGCCTGATTCATTATCCAGGTGAACGCCCATTATTCGATCTTTATAACGTTGAAGAAGATATTCAAAAAGCGTTACAAACCCGTGTTGCTCTAAAGTCTGGTGGTTATCTAATGATTGACCAGACTGAAGCCATGACGACCATTGATGTGAATACTGGTTCTTATGTCGGTGGTCGTAGTCTGGAAGACACAGTCTTTAAGACGAATATGGAAGCGACTCAGGTTATTGCACGTCAGCTCAGACTTAGAAATCTGGGCGGTATCATCATTATTGATTTTATTGACATGCAAGAAGCCATTCACCGTGAAGAGGTGATGCGTCAATTTGAAAAAATGCTTGAACGCGATCATGCGAAAACCAAAATTACTCAGGTATCTGAACTTGGTTTGGTAGAAATGACGCGTAAACGGACGCGAGAATCACTCGAGCACTTGTTATGTGAGTCGTGTCCAACGTGTCAAGGACGTGGTTTTGTCAAAACAGCAGAGACAGTATGTTACGAAATATTTCGTGAGATATTACGTTATACCCGTGCTTTCGAGTCTACGAGTGGCTTTACTGTTGTTGCGCATCCATCGGTGATTGACCGATTATTAACTGCAGAAGCCCCAGCAGTGGCTGATTTAGAGCATTTTATCAACAGAGTTATTAAATTTCAGGTTGAAAATTTATATACGCAAGAGCAATACGATATCATTTTAAGTTAAAGTTGTAACAAGATATCGCTTAATCCTTGTTACAACTGAAATTTTACTTTCATTCATGAATTTTAAATACTACTTACATACAGTAGCCCTAGACGTTCTCCCTATTTAAAACGTCTTAGCAAACAATAAGAGGTATAACCCATGAATGTAAGTGAAAACTTAATTAGCAACGGTCTTAAACATGTTTTAGAAAGCACGCCAGTAAATAGCTGCTATATGTTGAATGACCAAGGTAAAGAAGTACCGATCACAACTGCAATGATTCGTTCAGTATGTCATCAGTTACTTAATCAGTGCCGCACAATTAAAAAATAAGGGGCCATTTCAAAGCCCCTTAGTTTTTCTTAACCAACCGAATGATGTTTTAGTTGTTTCTCTTCAATAATCTCTTCAAAACGTTGAATCTCGTTTTCAAGATGAGTCAGAAGGTTTTGCATTTTAGGTAAAGCATTTCGACATGCTGTTAAACCTACTTCAAGCTTATCTAGATAGCTCGTCATCGTAATATTGAGTGCTTGCCCGTCCATGACAATAGAAGCTGGGTAAAGCGCATCTAATTTCGCACCATTCCAATAAAGTGGCTCACGTGGACCTGGTACATTAGAAATCACTAAATTAAACGCTTGGCGCTTAGGAAGCATCCCAGACATGATGTTTAGACCTGCCGGACCATAAACCACAGCACTATAGTTTAAAATCTCATTTGCAGTCATGCGGCTAAAGCGTTGCTTCGAATTTTGCATACTACGACGAATAATTTCGAGTCGTTCTAAAGGCTGATCTTTATGAGTCCCCAAATTCGCTAGAATCATCGTAATGCGATTACTCACATCAGAGTCATCTGTGCGCAGTGAAGCAGGGACCATGGCAATAAGAGGCTTTTTAGGCAAACTGTTATGACTAATCAGGTATTCACGTAACGCACCTGAACATACAGCAAGCACAACATCATTGATGGTCACACCAAGGGCTTTAGAAATCTTTCTAAGACGACTTAATTCAAATGATTGAGCTGCAAAGCGACGTGAAGCACTTACACGCTGATTTAAAATTGAAACTGGAGCTTGAAAAGTCGATACATAGTCGGGATTTTTCCCCATCTCTTTAAAAATGGTTTGTGATAACTCATGCATGACTTTAGGTGTAACTTCAAGTTGTGACTTGATGCCTCCCAAAATACTTTTGATTTTACTGGTACTTGGTTTTGGCACTTTTAAGCGCTTTGTTCTTTTACTTTCTACACACCAAAGGGGAACTACATGTTTTTCTTGTGGGGTCTTAGATAGAGACTTTTCAATTAAACGCATACCCGCAACGCCATCTACCATGGCATGATGAATCTTAAAGTACATCGCGAAACGATTACCTTCGATTCCTTCAATAATGTCGCACGTCCAAAGCGGTTTTGCTCGGTCAATTAAAGAACTATGCTGCTGCGAAATATAAACCAGTAACTCACGGATTCGACCAGGATGAGGCAGAGCAATATGGCGGAAATGGTGATCAATATCGAACTCTTCGTCTTCATCCCAAAATAAACCATTTAAACGGTTATTGAAGGGAGGGACAGGAATACTTTTTGATTGGCGAATTTCTTCTACTAAATCACGAACAAAAGTTTCAGGGGCATTTTCAGGAATTTCAAATAAAAACAATCCGCCAACATGCATCGGTTGTTGTCTTTTTTCTAGTGATAGAAAAATAAAATCAATAGGGTGTAATGGACGCATAACTTGTTGTGCCTCATGCTTTTTTCTAAGAAGCCCTTAACTGAGCTCTTATTAGAATTATAGAACCGTAAAATTTAGTATATAGCGTTTATTACAGATTAAATATGACTTTGTGTACGAGATATAACTGTAAAAAAAACCACTGATTCATCAGTGGTTTTTTTATACCAGACTATTTTTTTAAGTTGCCTGCATGTAAGCCACATTCTTTTTGCGTTGCTTCTTCCCACCACCAGCGGCCTTCGCGTTCATGCTGGTTTGGAAGTACCGCACGAGTACATGGTTCACAACCAATAGAAACAAAACCACGCTCATGTAAAGGATTATATGGAATTTCCATCATACGGATATAACTCCATACTTCAGCGCTAGACCAGTTCGCAAGCGGATTATATTTAATGAGTTGTTTGTCTGGACCAGAGAAACCTACGTCAGCTTGTACGACAGGAATTTCGGTACGTGTACCCGGACTTTGATCTTTACGCTGGCCTGTAATCCAGCCATCTAAGGTTGCAAGTTTTTTACGCAAAGGCTGAACTTTTCGAATACCACAGCATTCTTGGTGCCCATCTTTAAAGAAGCTAAATAAGCCTTTTTCATTCACCATGCTTTGCACAGCTTCAGATTCAGGAAAGCAAATTTCGATATTAATATTGTAATGCTTACGAACAGTTTCAATAAATTGATATGTTTCAGCATGCAAGCGTCCGGTATCAAGGCTAAAAACACGGAAAGGTTTGCCTAAACGTGAAGCCATATCAATTAAGACGACGTCTTCTGCACCTGAGAATGAAATTGCGATTTCACCTTGTTGGCTTAATGCAAGTTCTAAGATCTCGCGTGGGCTTTTAGCTGCATATTCAGCTGCGAGAGCATCAACAATATCAATAGTCGGAATAACGGTCATGGGTGTTCCTGGCAAAAGGCTTGGGCGCATTGAGTTATGAAAAATATTCTAAAGGATAGTAAATAAATTGCTTAGCACTTTAATTTCAATCCTTATGAATAAAATTGATTTGATCAATAACAACGCAAAACTGAAAATCTTAATGGTATGATACAGCAATTTTTAACCAACGTTGGAAGCATTCATGGAAATCGTATGCCTAGATCTTGAAGGGGTTTTAGTTCCTGAAATCTGGATCAATTTCGCAAAAAAAACAGGGATTAAAGAACTAGAAGCAACAACTCGTGATATTCCGGATTATGATGTTTTAATGACTCAGCGTCTGAATATCTTAAAACAACATGGTTTAGGCCTAAATGACATTCAAGAAGTGATTGCTGAGATGGGGCCATTACCAGGTGCCAAAGAGTTTGTTGAATGGGTAAGTACTCATTTCCAACTTGTGATTTTGTCAGATACCTTCTATGAGTTTGCTCATCCTCTAATGAAGCAATTAGGGTGGCCAACAATTTTCTGTCATAAGTTAGAGACAGATGACGAAGGAATGATCACTGCTTATAAACTACGTCAACCAGATCAAAAACGTGAGTCTGTTAAAGCACTTCACGGTTTAAATTTCCGTGTAATCGCGGCAGGGGATTCATATAACGACACAACCATGCTTGGTGAAGCTGATCATGGCTTCTTATTTGATGCACCTGCAAATGTGATTGCTGAGTTCCCTCAGTTCCCAGCAATTCATGGCTATGATGCATTAAAAGAAGCAATCCGTTCAGTTTCGCAGCGTAATATTCCTGCTTAAGAATGGACAATAAAAAAGGCGCTTTAAGCGCCTTTTTTATATGTGATAATTTTTGGGCTTAGAATTTATAACCAAGTTTTAAGCCATAAGCGATCGCGTTGTTGTCTGAGAACTCTGCAACATATTGATCGGTACCAGCTTGTGCACCAGTTTGTGCTTTAGCATCACCCAACCAGAAGTATTTTACACCACCGGCAATGAAAGTTTGTGGAGTAGGGCTATATTGAACACCTAAACCTACTTTCCAGTAACCTTCCGTTGGGCCTAATGTGGTTACAGGGTTTCCTGCACCAGAGTCCCAACCTACAGAGACATTACCTGCCCATTTTTCATTAAGCTTACGACCTACACCAGCATTCACCGTCCATTGATCATCAGCATATTCAACTAAGTTAAAGCCATTTGGACGTCCAACAAGAGGTCCAACAACTTGTGAAAGTTGGCCAAATTTGTATGGTTGAATCGCGAAATCTTTCCAGTTCACCCAACGTACGTTAGCAAACGCAACAGTATTAGCCATGATACCTGTCTGGAAATCAAAGTTTACTGATTGAGGTGTCGTGATTTTTGTGTCAGCTGAGCTATTTGCAATTGCAGCAGCTGCGGCATCTTGTCCTAAAAGTGATAAAGCTGGAAGGGTAGGGATTTTTTCGCGAATATTTACATCGTGATCGATTTCAGAACGATAAGTCACAGAAGCTTTAAGGGCAATTTCAGGAATTTGATAAGCAACACCAGCTAACCAACCAGCTCCACCTGTTTCTTTAATGTCAGCATCGTAGCCATTATAAATACTATAAGCTTGTCCGCGTAAACTTACATTGCCTTTAATTGTCTGATAGACACCACCTGCATAGATGTTCCAGTTTTGAGTCGGTTGGAAACCAAATACAAAAGATAAGTTTTGAGTATCAACTTTAACTTTTGTAGCACCAGTTCCAAGTAAACCATTCACTTGCTTCAAACCTGCATCTACTTGTGCAGCAACACCTTGTTTTACACCTGCATCAATAACAGCTTTAGTTGTTGGGTCATTATTGTATGCATTTAGAGTTGCAGCAAATTGTGCTTGACCTGCTGGAGTAGATAAGTTAACACCTTGTGCTTGAAGTGCTGCACCAACACGTTGATTTGCTGTTAAATTATTAAAAGCTGTATTAATAGTGTTTGTGCGGATACTATCTAGGGCTGCTGGAGCTAAAATAGTATTAGATGGGTCAGAGACAAATACATTTTGACCACTATATTCAGCATTAGCTCCAAATGGTTGGTCGTAGAGTAAACCAAAAGAAAATTTATCGTTGAGTTGTAATTTTAGTGCGGCATTTGGAAAATAATAATCATTAGCCATATCACCAATATCGCGACGAGTTGCGCTTGATCCTGCTTCTTTACCCTCTACAGTTGGGTCTAAAACAGAAATACCCGCTTCAAAGTAGTTACCTGGTTGTAAGAATGCAGACATTGACTGTCCAGAGCGATCCAAAGCTGCTGCGAAAACCCCAGTTGCAGGCAGCGTTGCCAAAATCATTGCAGTGCTCAGATGTTTTAATTTCATTTTAATCTTTCCTTGAACTTCAAGACATTTTTTTAAAAGTAACAGAGTTAAACCGTTTAAACTGTGTTGCCTTCAAAGCTTTTAATTACAAGTTTCAAAGCTTTGATAACTCCATGTAACAAAAATAGCATAATTACACTAAGAGTAAATCTGTTATATGAACTGGGGAGTACTCATTTTTTATACAAAAAAAGTCAATAAAGAATGAAATGTGGAGAAATTTTTACATTATTAAACTATTTTAAATAATTGATATTTATATTTTTAATCTATTAGTAATAAGCCATGTATTTATGACATTTTTGTCAAAAATCCAAGAAAAATGGTCAAAGATTTTTTTGTAAAAATATGAGTTGATTGATCATGAAGTGAGTATTAGTTATCATTTTTACAGGATAAGTCTAGTTTATCTACATGTGTATATTATTGATTCCATTTTATATTATTCATAATAGTGCATAAGTCAGTATTTATTTTTTTACCATTTGATCAATTTTGGGGTGTTTCCAGCAGATAAGTTTAACCGTCTAAAATACAAAGAATGAACCAAATTAAAAGTATGAATACAATTCTTCCGATTTAGAGTTAAAACAAACCGTTAAAGGGGATATAACTTTTCATCAAATTGTTCAAGTTTGGGAAACTTTAAAGGTTCAAGCTGGTCGAGGTGGGTAAGGTACGTTATATAGTCCTCAAGAATGGTTTTTCGTGCTTCTTGGCTAATATAAGGTACATGATAGGCAATGAATGGTGGAAGAACTTCAAAACCGCTATAAGCCAAGGTACCGCGTTGAATAGGTGATAGATAATGCTCTATTGGTCCGTGAATAGAGTTCTCGCCAAACATATGCGTTCTACCGCCTAATGTTAGACAGAGCATCGCTTTTTTACCCGCCATACCACCGTGGTTATAAAACCGTTTTCCGCCATAAAAAAGTCCTGAAACGAATACGCGATCAATCCATCCTTTTAAAATTGCCGGGACAGAAGTCCAGTAAAGAGGAAAGTTTAAAATAATCAAATCTGCTCGTTTTACTTTTTCAATTTCCGCTTGAATATCAGCTACTAAAAGGTTTTTCTTGGTGGCATTACGTTGTTCTAATGCGTAATTGAAATAGTCAGGTTGATTGAGTTCTAAAAAATCCTCTTTGGAAGCTACAGGGTTGAACTGCATTGCATACAAGTCAGAAACTTCTACACGATGACCCAACTTTTTAAATGTTTGCTGAGCTGTCGTTTTTAATGAAGCTGTAAAAGACTGTGGCTCTGGATGCGCATGAACGATCAAAATATTCATAAGGGGACCTGTATTCTTTTCAGAAATTGTGCTGTCTAGTGCGATTCACTGGATTCCATTTTGAACAACTATGCATCAATTTAAAAACGTGGCATAGTTCATGAACTGACAGTTTTTACCATTTGACGCCACAATTATGATTGCTAGTGGACCATGCATGAATCCAGAATTACCTGGAACTTATATTAATTTATTAGTCGATATAGTTAAGCAATGGAATATCTCGGGTGATCAGCTTCTAGATGGAAGTGGCATAACATTAGAACAATTAACCAAACCCTATTGGTATGTTGAATTTAATGCTTTAAACAAACTTTTTGAACATGCTATTGAACTCATTCATGAGCCAGCATTAGCGGGTTATTTGGCTTTGGAAATGAAAGCATCTTGTTATGGTTCGGTAGGTATGGCGGCCATGGTTTGTGCAAATTTAGAAGAAGCCCTAAAAACACTTGAACAATTTATTGGATCACGTTGTGATGCATTTAAGCCAGAGTTAAAACAAGAACAAGATTATATTTACTGGTCTATACGCCAGCCTTTGAAAGCTTTTCAGTTGAGTCCCAATGCTAGTATTTTTTTATTATTAGGTTTTGTTCAAATCGCGAAGCATCTAACAGGATTATCATTTTTAGGTACCGTTAAGTTAAATATGTCTGAACCCGTCGGTTTTTCAAAACTAAAAGACGAATTGGGTGTAGATTGTTTATTTAATGAAAAACAGAATTTCTGGATTTTTCCAAAAGAATATTTATCGCAGCCTATCCTAACTGCCGACCCGATGCTTACACCTTTACTAAAAGCACAGTGTAAAAAAGATATCGATAAATTGAAGTTACGCAGCGGATGGAAAGTAGAAATTAGCCACCTAATTAAAAAATTATTGATCAATAGTCAGGGGGAAATGTTAAAAGTTAAGCAAGTCGCTCACATGATGAATATGTCAGAGCGGAGCCTACAGCGGTATTTGGCAACCGAAAATACAAGTTTTTCAGTATTAGTTGATCTAACTCGAAAGCAGCAAGCACAAGATCTTTTAGAAAATAGTGCAATATCAATTGAAGCTGTGGCTTTAAGTTTAGGTTATGCAGATACATCCCATTTCACTCGCGCATTTAAACGCTGGATGGGAGTGACACCGAAGTATTATCAAACTCAGTTAAAACTAAAAAAATTAGATATACGTGAATAATAAAGAAGACCACAAATTTGAAAGTGGTCTTCTAAATAAGCATTAAGTTGATGATTCTTGTTTTGATGAAAGTGAATGAATCACTTCAAAATAGCTAGGTGGGACTGGAACATGACCTCGTTCTCTTAATACTTTGTGCATACGCGGTAATTTAAAATATGGCACTGAAGCCATTAAATGATGTTCCATATGGTAGTTTACGTGGATTGGTGCAACAAAACTTCTCGCGATCCACCCAGCTTTGGTTGTTCGAGTATTGGTTAAAGCAGTATTGCTGGTTTGCATTCCAGCATGTTCTGCCATAGAGCGAATACGTAAAAAAAGTGGGAATGGGGTTAAATAAGCCAGAGGCCATAACCAATAAAAACGTTGCTGACCAAATGCTTTTAGAACACCATAAAGTGCCAGATTGGTTGCAATAGCGCCCGTACTGTTTTTTGCAATACTCTTTGCATAGTCAACGAAATTTTTATGACTGCGGTCTAACCAAATTTGGTCATTGGCAACAGTCCATTTCATGACATCCAGATCCATTAAAACTCGACCTAAGCTAAACTTTAAGCCAGTCATACCTGTTAAGTCCCGTAAGAATTTACGAGTTAGAGATTTTTTACTGACAGGAAAACCAGCAACTAAAGAAAGATCTGGGTCATCTGGAGTAGACGTTTTTGCATGGTGACGAACATGGTGTATACGATATTTTTGAAGATCATTCCAGATGGGGCGGGCGCATAGCCATTCACCGACGAAATCATTTATTTTCTTATTTTTGAACAGACTTTTGTGAGACGCGTCGTGCATTAGAATTGCAAGACATAACTGACGACCCGCCAAGATTGCTAAGGCAAGCATACATGCTAATAATTTACCCCAACTCGGTAAGTAATCCCACATCATGATTAAGCTGGCGAATGTTCCACCAATAACAGCCCATGTACTGGCAACAGCCCAAGCACCATAGGCATCTGAAGGTTCGGTAAGCTCTTGTATTTCTTCTCTGCTAAATAGGTCCGTAACACTTACCTGTGTATTCATTGTTATTCTCCCAAATTAGAGTTTGGTATCTATATTTTATATTACAAATATAGTTATAAAAATTTAAAAAGTGAAATATTTGTTTGTAAAAAAATAAATCAGATGACTATAGGTTTAATTCTTGTTCATATATTTTTTTCCAAAGTTTTTGGCCAATCGCGTCTAGCTGCTGTACATCCTGAGCAAATTGATTACGCGCAGACTCATTTACAAATGGAGCTGGTAATAGGGGATCATTCATGAGTAATGCAATCGTTTCCCTACCTAAAAGAAGGGCTTTAACTGCAGCATCATTTAAGGAGAGATGAGTATAGTTCTCAAGCCAGTGTGTGATATCTCGACTATACATTTCATAATTTTTTTCGAGTTGTTTGGTATCCCATAAAGAAAAAATTTGCTTAAGCGTTGAGGGTTCGAAATAGTGAATAATACAAATTTTTGCTTCTTTCTCTAGCCCAGCTAAAACAAGCTCCTCACAGGTTTTTTCAAAACTATAAGCTAAATTGTCTGGGCGGATGTAAATACCCGTTTCTAATTCTTTAAAACCAAATTGACGCAGCACACGTTCACGTTTTTTAAGAGCAGTTCGGTCTATACGGCCCAGTGTGCCTGTAAAAACAGCAAGATAATGTTGCTGCCATTCTTTAGTTTGTTTAATACCATTTTTACGATTGAGAATTACTTTTGCCCAATCTTTCGTAGAAGGTGAAAGTTGATAGATTCCGCGTTCTACGCTTTCAATCATACCTTCATTTAATAAACGGGTTGTCGCAACTCGAATACCGTTTTCACTTAAGTTAAACAGTTTGGCAGCCACCAAAATTTGTTTAATCGTAAGTTGAGGGTAAGCAGAGGAAAGAAAGAGATCGATAATCAGATGACGTGCGTTGATTTTAGTATTTTTCATTTTGTTTAAATTTTAAATATAAATGACATATGCTTGAAATAATATCATGTTTGTTTGATGTTTTAAGATGGTTTCTTGGCTTGCTTGAGTGTAAGAACTTTTATGTATAACTAGAAGATGATTTGTTTTTGATTAGATTTTATCTTTTTACGATAGTTAACCTAAGTTTGTCATAATGATGTGATACATTATTGCACTTTAAATAATCGGCCTTTAATTAAAGGCAATAACCAAAATGCTAGAAATGATCTGATATTGAACATGAATTAGGCCAAAGTATTGGTTTATCCATGATATAAAACAACTTTTTAGACCTTTCTAGTGATTAACTTTTTGAGCAAGTGATGGAAAATTTTGAAGTTATAAAAGCACTATTTCTAGGATTTGTTGAAGGTTTAACTGAATTTTTACCAATTTCCAGTACTGGCCATTTGATTTTATTTGGTCATATTATCGATTTCCATTCAGATGGTGGTCGTGTATTCGAAGTAGTGATCCAGTTAGGTGCTATTTTGGCAGTATGCTGGTTATATCGACAAAAAATTATTAACTTGATTAAAGGCTTCTTTAGTGGCGATGTAGAGTCGCGTCATTTTGCTTTTAGTGTATTAATTGCTTTTTTCCCAGCAGTGATTATTGGTGTTTTAGCCGTCGATTTTATTAAAAGCGTTTTGTTTAGCCCAATTGTGGTTGCGATTGCCCTCATTGTTGGCGCACTGATTATTTTCTGGGTTGAATCTAAACAGTTTGAGCATAAAACATTAGATGCAACAAAAATCACGTTTAAGCAGGCATTTTTAGTTGGTCTTGCTCAATGTGTTGCGATGATTCCGGGAACATCTCGTTCAGGTGCGACAATTGTAGGCGGGATGTTTGCAGGTTTATCACGTAAAGCCGCAACAGAATTTTCATTCTTCCTTGCAATGCCGACCATGTTAGGTGCAGCGACATTTGACTTAATTAAAAATGCTGATGTGTTGACCTCAGACAATATGATTAATATTGGTGTTGGTTTTGTTGCAGCATTTATTGCAGCTTTATTTGTAGTAAAGGCACTAGTACTTTTTGTTGAACGCCATACGCTACGCGTATTTGCTTGGTACCGTATTGTGCTCGGTGTCATTATTTTGATTGCAGCAATGTTCTTTAACTTATCTGCTTAATCATCAGATTGAATAAAAAAACCTAGAATCTTCTAGGTTTTTTTATGCCTAAAAATAGCTTTAACTTGCTTATTTATACAAAGTACTACCAAGAAATACTTTTCCCTTTTAGTTTGATTGATATAGTAAATCTTAAATAGCCCGTAAAAAATAAAGCAATGCAACAGAATGATTTGATGAAAAGATTGGTAGAGGCTTTTTTATATTTGGCTCCTCAAGAAGGGCTGTATCCTACCTATATTTCAAACATCACCCTTATGAGGGTAGATCATTCCACACAACCTGTTGCTGTATTACAAGAGCCTTCAATTGTTTTAGTCATACAAGGCGTAAAGCGTGGTTATATCGGGAAAGATACTTTTCAGTTTCAACAAGGCCAGTGTTTACTCATCTCGATAGCTATTCCTTTTGACTGCGATACGTTGGTTGAAAATGAACCGATGCTGGCAATTGCGATTAAGTTTGAAACGCAAATGATGGCTGATTTAGCCACTAAAATGGATAAAGACCAGCAGCCATCTATAGATGAGCTTGAAAAAAGAGATATAAAGCTCAGTTGTGGTTTAAATATTATAGACATGAACACGGTAATATCTGAGGTTGCTTTACGCTTGTTGAATTTACTTCGTTCTAAACAAGATACTGCGATATTGGGAGAACAGATAAAACGAGAACTCATTTATCGGGTTTTGCAGGCAGGTAGTCGCGATTTAATCGAAAATCTTTCGGCTATGATAAGTCGAAATAGTGTGATTTATACAATTTGTGAAATTATTCAAAGAGATTACTATCATAATTTAACGGTTCAGGAACTTGCTAAACAAGCAGGAATGAGTGTCTCTCTTTTTCATCAAGCGTTTAAGAAAGTCACGAACTATTCTCCATTACAGTACATTAAGATTACTCGATTACATAAGGCACGTGATTTAATCTTAAATAATCAAATGGGTGTTGCTGAAGCCGCCTATCAGGTTGGGTATGTAAGTGCTTCACAGTTTAGTCGAGAGTTTAAACGGCTGTTTGGAGTTCCACCTAAATCTTCAATGAATTAAAGTAAATCAATACATTTAAAATATAAACCAAACATGGAGCATATCAATGAGTCTTCCAACAACCATGAAAATTGTTGAAATTACGGTTCCTGGCGGACCTGAGGTCTTAAAACTTCAAGATTCAGATGTTCCAGTTCCTCAAGCAGATGAAGTGTTAATTGAGGTAAAAGCTGCTGGAATTAACCGTCCAGACGTATTGCAGCGTATGGGTTTATACCCAATGCCTAAAGGTGTTACGCAAATTCCGGGTCTTGAAGTCGCTGGGGTCGTGGTTGCTGTAGGTGAACAGGTGCAACAGTTCAAAGTTGGAGACAAGGTTTGTGCTTTAACCAACGGTGGTGGTTATGCAGAATACTGTGCTGTCACTGCAACGCAAGTATTGCCAATACCTGAAAATCTAACATTTACCCAAGCTGCTGCGATTCCGGAAACATTCTTTACAGTTTGGGCAAACCTGTTTGATATCGGCCGTTTAAAAGAAAACGAAACAGCACTGATTCATGGTGGTGCAAGTGGTATTGGGACCACAGCTTTAGCGATTTGCCATGCTTTAGGGATTAAAACTTTTGCTACAGTTGGAAGTGAAGATAAAGTTGCAGCACTCTCTAACTTAACGACTGCAATTAACTATAAAACCCAAGATTTTGAGCAAGAAATTTTGAAACACACCCAAGACCCAGGTGTTGATGTGATTTTGGATATTGTGGGTGGTTCATATTTCTCGAAAAACTTAAATCTATTAAAACGTGATGGTCGACTTGTGATTATTGGTTTTATGGGCGGTCGAATTGCAAAAGAATTTGATTTGCAGAAACTGATTTTAAAACGTGCAACCATTACTGGCTCAACCATGCGAGCACGTAATAGCCAAGAAAAAGCCCAGATTGCTCAGTCATTACATGAACATGTGTGGCCGTTATTAGCGCAAGGCAAGTGCTTACCGCAAATCTATAAAACTTATGATTTTTCAGATGTACAAAGTGCCCATGCATGTATGGAACAAGGTGACCATATTGGAAAGATCGTTTTAGAGATTAATACTTAATTTAATCTGTGATAGTTTAGGTGAACGTCATGTTTGCCTAAACTGAAATTTATAATTATTAATTGTGCCTATTTCTATATAAAAATTGCCAAATTCTATTGGCGTGTTGCACCAGTTTGTTGATCTAAATATACATGTACTAAGAAATAATAACTGGCTTAAAGCTGTTATTTCGTTCTTCAATTCTAAAGGATGGTAACAATGAATACCCCAGCATCAAATGATAAAAATCCGACTCCAGATTTGGCAGAAGATAATGCATTCTTCCCATCACCATACTCACTGAGCCAATATACTTCTCCTAAAACAGATTACGACGGTACGACCTACCCAACGCCGTATACAGGTAATAAAAAGGTCTTAATGATTGCAACTGATGAGCGTTATATCCAGATGCAAAACGGTAAGTTCTTTTCTACCGGAAACCATCCAGTAGAAATGCTTTTGCCGATGTTTCATTTAGATAATGCTGGTTTTGAAATTGATGTTGCGACACTTTCCGGTAATCCAGCCAAACTTGAAATGTGGGCAATGCCAAAGCAAGAGCAGGTAGTATTAGATACTTTCCAGAAATATGCAGATAAATTAAAAAATCCGCTAAAACTTGGCGATATTTTAGAAAATGCAGTGGGGGAAAACTCTCCATATGCGGCTATATTTATTCCGGGTGGGCATGGTGTTTTAGCTAAGATTCCACATAGCTTGGATGTCAAAAAAGTTCTGAAATGGGCAGTTGAACAAGACAAATTTATAATTACTTTATGTCATGGTCCAGCTTCGCTGCTTGCTGCGGCAGTAGATGAACAACCTGAGAATTACATTTTTAAAGATTATCAAATTTGTGTATTCCCTGATTCCTTAGATAAGGGGGCAAATATTGATATCGGTTATATGCCGGGAGCTTTACCGTGGTTAGTCGGTGAGAACCTTGAAAAACTCGGTGTGAAGATTCTGAACACTGGCATTACAGGTCAATGTCATAGAGATCGTAAATTATTAACAGGCGATAGTCCGCTTGCTTCTAATAATTTAGGAAAACTTGCAGCTGAAACGTTGTTGGCTGAAGTGAAGGATTAAACATACTGGTTAAAAAAATAGGGCTTTTATTAAGTCCTATTTTTTTTATAATAAATAATGTATTAGGTGTAAATTTGAAAATGATAAATGATGCAAAATCAGCATAATAAGTAAGAAATAGGAGAATATTAAAATGATAAAAATGGAAGATATAAATCTACTTGAGCAAGGGTATAAGTTGGTATTTGATTTAAGATCATCTTCTTCAATCTTGATGGATAAAAATTATATCAAAAATATACAGAAAACTACGTTGGATAAGGGAACAACTATGGGGCTTAAGGGTGACAAAGGTTTATATGCAACAGCTGAATGGTGGGAAAATATCAAAAATGGCAATATAGAAACTTATTGTGTAAAAGGAGTAATAGTTGGGATTAATGAAGAAAATCCTTTTATAGAGGGGAATATAATGATTACAATTAAAGTAAATGGAACGAATAAAGAAATTTTTCAAGATATAGTTTTTACTAATGAAAGAGAAAAAATTATTAGTGAAGAGCTTTACAAAGCTGGAAATGAGATAGTATCCATTTATATTCTTGATAAATTAAAAGATGAAGATACTTGTAATTGGGTAGTAGAAGAGAAATTGGGCGTTTCTCCATTACTTAATAGAGTTTACATTAAGGATAAAGGTTAAAATTATTTAATATTAATGGGTTATAGAAGTTTAATATGGGTGAAGATGAAATTAATATTATAGCCTATAATTACGTGGGTTATATTATTTAAATGAGGATAAAATAGTTGTAAATAGTAAGAGCTGTTGAATCGAGTATTGTTCAGAACTCTGGGTCTATAGTTTATCATCTATAGACATCACTACAGTGTACTTGTGCCTTAGGGGTAAATATAATGTGACGGTTATGATATGGGAACTAAATAGTTCTAAATTTTTATATAAAAGATGTGAAATAAAAGTATTTTAAAATAAAGCTATCAGGTTTTATTTAGATAAAGGAAATAATATGAGAGCTTTTTTAGTATGTTTGATTGTTTTTCTTAGTGGTTGTAGAGCTGCAGAAATCAATAACGAGTATTATTTTCAGCAAGGTTTTAATGTATCAACTGTTGTGAATCTAGCTAATTATGTCTATATAATTAAAGAGTTACAAAAACAAAAAGATGTGGATATATATGTTCCTTTATTACTTATTGCACAAGATATGAGGAGAATCTCAGAAAAGGATTTAACTCTTTATGATAAAAATAATTTATGTCAAGTTAAATATTTTATAGATAATAGATATTTAAATGATCAAAGAAAGATTCAACAAGATCTCTTGGAAACTAAAAAATGGATTTTAAATCTAAGTTACTGTGATTAAATTTATATATGAAAATTTAAAAATTGGAACTATATGAGAAATTATATTCTAAATTTATCCGATGATTTTTCTGAGTATGCTTGGGAGATTGAGTCGAAAGGATGTTTTGCAGTAGATATTAAGATATTTGATAAAATATATACTTTCAATTTTTATGATCCAATCAGATTAAATCAAACAATAGAAGATGACTTAAATTCAAATCAATATTTTTTTTATGAAAATATGGTTGTATTGCCAAAAGTGAATTTAAGGAATATTGAAAATTTTATAGAAGATATAATTGATACTCCTTATCTATTATCTTTTTCTACAAAAAGATAAATGTTCATTATTATCTTATATATGGTCTTCAACTAGACTATTTATATTATATGTGCGCCCTGCGGGACTCGAACCCACGTCGGTCGCTTAGGAGGCAACTGCTCTATCCAGTTAAGCTAAGGGCGCATAATTTAATGATTATAAACGAAAAAGCTATTGCCAAGGCAATGGCTTTTTTTTCATGTTTTAGGTATTAAAAATTTTACCATAGTGGTTAATAAAAAGTTAAACCACTCAAAGGTTTTAGAACTGTTTATGTCTTATATAAAAAATAGAGTTTATAAAGCTAAAAAATCACAAAAAATTCATGTTTGCCTTTCTATGATCTGAAGCAAAACACGAAAACATTCAAGGCAAGCAATCGGGTAAGTGAAGCTATTTCAGAAAGGTTCTTTGTTAAAGAATCAGATTTGGTTACAGCATAATTTAAAAGGGCATAACATGAAAAAAATTGATGAACAGGACTTATCTAGAATTATTGAAATGGCATGGGAAGATCGAACCCCATTTGAAGCAATTGAGCGAGAGTATGGCTTGCGTGAAAGTGAAGTTATTCGTTTAATGAGATACAACTTAAAATCGAGCAGTTTTAAACTCTGGCGCAAGCGTATGGCAGGGCGTAAAACCAAGCATCAGCAATTACGTTCACCAGAAGTTGAAAGAGCTTACTGTTCTCGCCAGTATAAATATGCTTAAGAGCATCAAATATAATCAATTGAAAGACAACTGATTCAACATGAAGAGTAGTGTTGAATCAGTTAAAACAATCGCGTGAAATATTTACTTATTTGAGCGGGCTTGTCGTTTACATCTTTCAGAGCAATATTTTACTTCTTCCCAGCAACGTTCCCATTTCTTTCGCCAGTCAAAAGGGCGTTGACAATAGACACATATTTTCTGGGCTAGATGCTGTTTTTTCATGATCTTAAAGCTCATCAAGTTGATGAATAAGTAACTTTGCATGCTGCATAACAGAAGCTTTATCTTTCATACGATCAAGGTTTTTGTAGACCATCGCCATTCTGGGATTTTGACGAAATATGGCCTCATGCTGGCTCATAAAATACCAATACAAGCTGTTAAATGGACAACTGTCTGGTTCAGTTTTGGTTTTGACGTTATATGTACAGTGCTGACAATAATTTGACATTTTATGTATGTAATTACCTGATGCAGCATAGGGTTTACTTGCCATGGTGCCGCCATCTGCATACATGGCCATGCCTAATGTATTCGGTAACTCAACCCATTCATAAGCATCGACATAGACAGCTAAATACCATTCGCAAATTTCAGATGGATTTACACCTGCTAAAAGTGCAAAGTTGCCTGTAATCATTAAACGCTGAATATGGTGAGCATAGCCATGTTCAAAGGTATTTCTGAAACACTCGGCCATACATGCCATTTTTGTATCACCTGTCCAGTAATATTGTGGCAGCGGCGTGGTGGCATGAAGGGTATTTTGATCGCTATAGCCAGGCATAGACAACCAATAGATTCCACGCACATATTCCCGCCATCCTAAAATCTGACGAATAAATCCTTCTACTGCATTTAAGGGAGCCTGTCCGTTGTAATACGCTGTTTGGGCAGCGTCACATACCTCTTTTGGTAATAACAATCCACAATTTAAATAAGGCGAGAGCAGGCTATGAAACATAAAGTCTGAACCATAAACCATAGCATCTTGATAATCGCCAAAGTGGGGCAAGCTGTTAGAAATAAAATGGTCTAAAGCAAGTAAGGCATTTTGACGGGTTGTTGCCCATTGAAAGGAATCGATATTGCCGATATGTTGAGAAAATTCTTTCTTGACCAGTTGAATAACATCTATATCAATTTGATCATGCTCAAAGGTTAATTTTGGTGGCAAAGGTGGATTGCCTGACCACGCTTTTCGATTGGCTTGATCAAAGTTCCATTGCCCGCCTACGGGTTGTTGGTCATGCATTAAATAGTGAGTTTGCTTGCGCATTTCTCGGTAAAAGTATTCCATCCTTAGCGTTTTATATTTGTTTGCCCATTGCTTGAATTGTTCTACGGTACAAAAGAAACGATCATCTTCTAAACAAATAACAGGTAGTTTTAGTGAGTTAGACCATGAAGTATCGATTTCATGCTGTAAGCGATACTCACCACATTGGGTAACGACGAGAGCATTCGCGAAGAAGTGTTGCTGCTGCAAAGCAATAAAGTCGACTAACTTTTTTATATGACTTTCGCGCTTAAATGTGTGATAAAGGATTTTCCAGCCCTGTGCTTTTAATTCTTTTGCAAAGTGTCGCATTGCACTAAAAATCAGCGCTATTTTTTGTGGATGATGAGCAACATAAGATGTTTCCTCAAGTACTTCAGCCATCAAGATAACGTCTTCATTTGGGTTTAAATACTTGAGCGTTGCGAGTTGGTGATTTAATTGATCACCCAGAATTAAACCAAATCGCATATTTTTGCTTCATGAGATGGGACTAAAACTAGTCTAAATTTTTAGAGATCAATTTTATGTGAAGCAGTGCTTCTAAGTTCATCACTGGTCAGTTAGCTATAAAGTCATAGATATAACTTAAAAGCATAGCATGCGTGAATAAAATGTGATTTTAATCAAAAAGATACAAATTAAATAAATTGAAGATGTTTGCCAGTATGCGTAAGATTTTTGAAAAATATGTTTTAAGTCTGATCCTTTTGAAGGAGCTATAGAGGCCGTCGAAAGGTTCTTCACTCGAGTATATAAATGGATACCAACAACCTTCCTATTGCTTATATTTTTCAGCAGCAACAACTTTTGGTTGATGCGAATTTTAATTTGCCTTGCCTTCAACAGCAGGAACATGATTTACATATACAAGCAGACCCTCAAGTAATAGCAAGAGATTTCCAAGAAGGTGAACCTATACCAAATGGATATCAGTTCATACCTATCCGCCAACTCTTGCAGTATTGGACTAAATCGCAGTTTGAACAGGCGAGTCGTGCTTTTCAGTTACTAGAGTGGCGTCGTAATCATCAGTTTTGTAGTCGTTGCGGACATAAAACCCAGCAGCATAAGACTGAATATTCTATGACTTGTCCTGCATGTAATTTTAGTCAATATCCTAGAGTTAACCCTTGTGTGATTACTATTATTACACGTGGAGAGAACGAGATTTTGCTGGCTAAAAATGCCAGAAATACAACCCAGATGTACAGTTTAATCGCTGGCTTTGTCGAGGTAGGGGAAACACTAGAAGATGCTGTGCGACGTGAAACATTAGAAGAAGTTGGATTGCACATTAAGAATATTCAGTATTTGGCGAGTCAACCATGGCCATTTCCGAGTAACTTAATGTTGGCTTTTAAAGCTGAATATGAAGCGGGCGAAATTGAAATTCAGGAGAAAGAGCTCAGTGATGCACAATTTTTCAAACTTGATCAATTACCTGAAATTCCATTTAAAGGCAGTATTGCGCATGCAATGATTATGCATGTTATTCATGGTACACCTGTCGCTGATGATACGAAACAGTGGCTCTAAATAGACATTCAAATATGGTTTTAATCTTAGAGCCTTAAATAAAAAAGCCATTGTCGAGACAATGGCTTTTTTCATGTTTTAAGTACAAATGTTCAGATTATTGTTCTTTAGCATTGAGTACTTTAAACAAAATAAACATAAGAACAATCCAGATCGGAATCATCATTACAGACTCTTTAAAGCCTTGGCTCCACATAATGTAGAGTACAACAGCAATGAAACCTAAAACCAAATAGTTACTAAATGGTGCCCAAAGTGCAGGGAAGTGAGTTTTTTGACCGAGTTTTTTCATTGCTGATTTAAACTTAAGGTGAGTCATACTGATCATCGCCCAGTTCAACACCAATGCGCCAACTACAATGTACATTAAGTGGCTTAAAGCATCTTCAGGTACAAAATAATTTAACAGAACACAGCCAAAAATAAGTAATGCAGACAACAAAACTGCTGGTACAGGTACACCTTGTTTGTTTACTTTCTTGAAGATTTTTGGCGCATTACCTTGTTGAGCTAAACCGTAAAGCATACGGCTATTGGCAAACATCCCGCTGTTATAAACAGAGAGGGCAGCGGTTAAAATAATAAAGTTAAGTAAGTGTGCAGCCCAACCAATACCCATTTGACTAAAGATCATAACAAATGGACTTTTATCGAGACCGCCAAGATCTAATTGGTTCCATGGCACTAATGAAAGTAAAATTGCCAATGAACCGATATAGAAAATCAAGATACGGAAAACAACTTGGTTAATTGCTTTTGGAATGGTTTTTTTCGGATCTTTTGCTTCTGCCGCAGCCATACCAATCAGTTCAATACCACCAAAGGCGAACATCAAGAAAGCCAACATGTAGAACAGGCCACTAAAGCCATTTGGAAAGAATCCACCATGTGTCCAAAGGTTGCTAAATGAAATGCTTGAACCTACATCTGCTGTAAATAGCAAGTAAAGTCCAAAAATAATCATTGAGATAACCGCAACAACTTTAATAATAGCGAGCCAGAATTCGGACTCACCATAAAATTTGACGTTTGTTAGGTTAATTGCCGTAATCACGACAAAGAAAAATAAGACAGACGTCCACGCTGGAATATGAGGCCACCAATAATTAATATATTTGGCTACCGCAGTAAGTTCGCTCATCGCGACCAGAACGTAGAGTATCCAATAATTCCATCCAGCTAAAAATCCGGGAAATTTCCCCCAATATTTATAAGCAAAATGGCTGAACGATCCTGCAACAGGTTCTTCAACAATCATTTCTCCCAAATGACGCATAATCAAAAATGCGATTAAGCCGCCAATGGCATATCCTAAAATAATGGATGGTCCCGCAGATTGAATCACTTGCGCCGAGCCTAAAAATAATCCGGTACCAATTGCTCCACCCATAGCAATTAATTGGATATGTCGATTTTTTAGTCCTCGTTGCAGTGTAGAAGATTCGTTGGTCAAAGGTCTTCACTCACTATGAATAAGTAAATTATTCTAATAGATGGATTTATTTTAGCCTAGACTACAAATTAACAAGCGGTGACTGAAAAGTAACACTAAAAAATATTTAAAATCATTAACTTGCTTTTAATAATGCAAAAATGATTGGAAAATATTCTAAAAATATATTTTTTGATAGACTCTTTTTTTCATGATTTTGCTTAATTCGGTCATTGCGAGCATGAATCTAAATTCTCAAAATAAGTCTGCGTCAATACGATTGATGTATAAAAGCATAACGCTATCTCTAGATCACAAAACGATTTAAGATGAAGCGAATGACTAAACAAGTCTGTTTGTTTCGAGATATAAAAACACAATAGTAAGGATAACAGTTGATATGAGCTCAGTACCGCAAATTAAAATTCCAGCAACTTACATGCGTGGTGGAACCAGTAAAGGTGTATTTTTTAAAGTTGATGATTTGCCGGAAAGAGCTCAGGTGGCAGGTCAAGCAAGAGATCAACTCTTACTACGTGTCATTGGTAGTCCAGACCCTTATGGTAAACAAATTGATGGAATGGGTGGAGCGACTTCAAGTACAAGTAAAACTGTTATTTTGGCTAAAAGTACCCAGCCAGATCATGATGTCGACTATTTGTTTGGACAGGTTTCAATAGATCAGCCTTTTGTGGACTGGAGCGGTAACTGCGGTAATTTAACTGCTGCGGTTGGCTCATTTGCGATTTCAAATGGTTTGGTTGATGCAAATCGAATTCCTGAAAATGGTCTCTGTACTGTTCGAATTTGGCAAAAAAATATTCAAAAAACCATTATTGCGCATGTACCTATTAGCAATGGTCAAGTTCAAGAAACTGGTGACTTCGAACTGGATGGAGTGACTTTCCCTGCTGCTGAAGTTCAAATTGAGTTTCTAGACCCTGCCGATGATGGTGAAGAAGGCGGCGATATGTTCCCAACAGGAAATGTGGTCGACCAACTAGATGTACCTGAGATTGGCAGTTTTCAAGCAACATTTATTAATGCAGGTATTCCAACCATTTTCTTAAATGCAGAAGATTTGGGTTATCAAGGTACAGAGTTGCAAGATCATATTAATGGTGATGCAGCAGCATTGGCACGTTTTGAAAAAATTCGTGCATATGGGGCTGTACAAATGGGTTTAATTAAAGATATTTCAGAAGCAGCTGCGCGTCAGCACACACCAAAAATTGCTTTTGTTTCTAAACCGAAAAATTATACAGCTTCAAGCGGTAAAAACGTTTCAGAAAATGATGTCGACTTACTGGTTCGTGCTTTGTCGATGGGTAAACTTCACCATGCCATGATGGGAACAGCAGCAGTAGCAATTGGTACGGCTGCTGCCATTCCGGGTACATTGGTAAATTTAGCAGCTGGTGGTGGCGAGCGTGAAGCAGTGCGTTTTGGACATCCTTCTGGAACATTACGTGTTGGTGCTCAAGCTGAACTTGCAAATGGCCAATGGGTGGTAAAAAAAGCCATTATGAGTCGTAGTGCACGTGTCTTAATGGAAGGCTGGGTTCGAGTTCCGGGCGATAGTTTCTAAAAGTTATTTAAATGAAGGAGCCTCTCTACTATAGAGAGGCTCTTTTGCATGTGGCATCCATAACACATCACGCACTTTTTACAGCGAATCGTGTATGATGTAGTACACGAATGTTTCATAACATTTAATAAAATTTCTCTACTGATTTTACGAGGCGACTGTGTCATCACTCTCTCAAGTTAATGCGGATGTTTTAAAACAAGCTCAACAACGTATTCAACAAGATTTATTGACAACACTCGCTGCATTTTCAATTCCTGAACCTTTAAAAAGCGCAGTACACCATGCCGTTATGCTTGGTGGAAAACGTGTTCGTCCGGCTTTGTGTTACGCCACAGCTTCTTTACAAGATAATCCAAATTTTGCTGCGGCTCGCCGTGCTGCAGTTGCAGTTGAACTTATTCATTGTTACTCGCTAGCGCATGATGACTTGCCTTGTATGGACAATGACTTGCTTCGTCGTGGTCAGCCAACGTGTCATGTAGCATTTGGTGAAGATACCGCTTTACTTGCAGGCGATATTTTACAATCAATGGCTTTTGAGGTTTTAGGTAGCCGTTTATTTGATGAGCAAGGGCAGGGAACTGATGCTGCAATTGTATTAAAGCAAATTCAAATTTTAGCAACAGCCAGCTCTAAAATGGTTTGTGGACAGGTTTTAGACCTACAAGCTGAAGCTAAACAAATTTCTCAAGACGAACTAGAAAATATCCATCGTAATAAAACGGGAGCGCTTATTCAGGCTGCCATTATGATGGGTGCAGTGACAATTTTCTCTGGAACGGATCAAGCAATTCCGAAATTGCGCCAGTATGGACAAGCGATTGGACTGGCTTTTCAGGTGCAAGACGATATTTTGGACATTACCTCAAGCACTGAAACTTTAGGTAAAACTGCGGGTAAGGATGAACAAGTACAAAAGTCGACTTATCCTGCTTTAATGGGACTTGAGCAAGCACAGGTTTATGCAAAAGAGTTGCATGACCAAGCTTTTGAGGCTTTAGCGCATTTTGGTGAAAATGCAAAAGAGTTAGTTGAGATTTCACAATTCCTTTTAGCCCGTACCAACTAATATAAAATCAAATTAATAATCCTGCTTGTATTCATATTGAATGAATAAAGGAGATAAGAATGAATGGTGATCAGCTCCATCAAGTTGCAATAGAGATTGCGTGTAATCTTCCTTTTAGTGAGCAAAGCCAACCCTTTGGTCCAGAATGCGACGTCTTTAAAATTTTAGAAAAGGTGTTTTTGTTAGTAGGGGAAGGAACGGGCACAAAAATGATTACTGTTAAATGTGATCCATATAAAAGTCAGGAATATCAGGAGCTTTATCCTTTTATTATTCCGGGGTATCACATGAATAAAAAACACTGGATCTCTATTAATCCGCATAAAAACTTAACACGTGATTTACTTCAAGATTTGATTCGCGATTCTTATGACTTGGTTGTAAAAAAGCTCCCTTTGAAAGATCAGAAAAGATTAAACAACCAATAATACTCAATATAAAAACGGCGACTTGATGGTCGCCGTTTGTATTTCAATGACTTATTTGAAGCAATTAAATTAATTATGCTTTCCCATAATGCCACGAATTGTATTTAAAACATCGGCAGGTAACACAACAGTTTTGGCATTGCTTGATTTTGCCATCTCTTGCATTGCTTTAACGTACTGTTCACCTAACAGGTAAGCGACAGGTGTTTCTTTATCGCCCACTGCGCTTGTTACCATTTCAATCGCTTTTTGAGATGCTTCTGCTAAGACAACTTGTGCTTCTGCATCACGGCGGGATGCTTCTAAACGCCCATCAGCTTCTAAAATAGCAGCTTGTTTCTCACCGTCAGCTCTAGTCACTGTAGCACGACGTTGACGTTCAGCAGCAGCTTGCGCTTCCATGGCAGCTTGCATGGTTGAAGATGGCTGAATGTCTTGAATTTCTACGGTTTTTAAAGTGATACCCCAATCCGAAATATCATCAGAAATCGCAGCTTTGAGTTTAGCTTTAATATGATCTCGTGAAGACAGTGCATCATCTAGATCCATTTCACCAACAATAGAACGTAGTGAAGTCTGTACAAGGTTTTGAATGGCCCATGTATAGTTTTCAATGCCGTACACTGCTTTTTCGGGAGTAGTCAAATTGATATATGCTACTGCATTCATAAGTAATACAGCATTATCACGCGTAATCACTTCTTGAGATGGAATATCAAGCACAATATCTTTAGTGGTGACTTTATATGCCACTTCGTCAATATAAGGAATAACGAAGTTAAGCCCTGGATTAAGTGTAGAATGATATTTGCCTAAACGCTGAACAATCCATTTATAACCTTGAGGAACAATACGTACTCCTTTAAAAATGGTAACTGCTACAAAAGCCAAAAAGGCTAAAACAATAATGGTACCAACTGGCATGAAAATAACCTCTCTTTATCTTTAATGTTTATGAAGTACTGTGGGGCTGGACAATTAAGTCATTACCCGAAATATCAATGACTCGAACCCGATCACCGACTTTCACAGGGGTGGTGCTTCGACAGTTCCATTCATCGGCCCCTAAAATAGGCATAGGGAAACGAACAATAATTTGGTCATGAGCGAGTTCGGTTTGAATCACCATACCAATTTGCCCAATGGTGGCTTCACGAGGTAAACCCGCTTTAGTTTTATCAATCGACAATGGTTTAATAAATTTGAACCAAAGAATAGTGCACAGCACCGATAAAATAATCCACAATACAATTTGTGTTGTGAGGCTAATATCTGGAAATAGCCAATAGAGAAAGCAAACCATGATGGCTGCAATACCAAACCAGAGAGCGGCAAAAGCAGGGATAATCAGCTCAGAAAGAATAAGTAAGATACCCAATACAAACCAGTGCCAAGGTTCTACAACAAACTCCATAGATCTGCTCTTTTATATATCTTTATGATGGGTAAAAGTGATCTCATATCACTTTTACCACTGTAGCAGATGATGGTAGGTGTGGATAGAAAAAAACCACCTCAATTAAAATTTAGGACGTGGTGCTGGCTTAAATGCGGCTGGAGATTTTTTGAAATTCGCAATTGCAGTTTCAATTTGACGAATTTGACCTTGAGCAGCTTTCTCACCCTCTAAAATAGCTTCATTGCTTGATTTTAAATCGAGTGTACCTAGGTGTCCGACTTTAGGTTGGATGACTACGTTTGCTAGCTTTAACTCTTCATTAATACTTTGTTGACCCATAATATTAATGGTTTGATCAAGTAATCCCCACATATTCGCTGGGCGATTTCCTGCTGGACGTGCTGAAATATCAACCGCAATCACAATATCTGCACCCATATCACGTGCTGTTTTTACAGGAATTGGGCTAACTAATCCGCCATCTACATATTTTTGATTACCAATAGTTGCAGGTACAAATACGTTTGGAATACTACAAGACGCGCGTACGGCTTGACCTGCATTACCTTTAATGAAATCAGCTTTTTGACCATTATCAAGGCGAGTTGCTACCGCGGCAAAACGAATTGGGAACTTCTCAATCGGCTTGTTGCCAACGTTACGGTTCACGTAGTCCTGTAGCTTTTGCCCAAGAATAATACCTTGGCGATTAAGCGTTAAATCACGAATATCAGATTCTTGCAGTTTAAGTGCAAGATTTTGGAGCTGATAAGGTGTTTGTCCGCTGGCATAGATACTTCCTACAAAACTGCCGGCACTTGTACCCGTAACAATTTTAGGCTTAATACCATGTGATTCTAAAACCTTGATAACACCAATATGTGAAAATCCTTTTGCTCCACCGCCACCTAAGGCAAGTGCGATTACTGGTTCGCGTGCTTTAACTGAAGTGGTCGGTGTTGGTGTTTTGCTGAACTTATCACAGCCGAATAGGGCTAAAGAGATAAATCCGATACTGGCAAATTGAGCAATTTTCATCTTTAAAAACAATCTATGGCAAGATAAATTAAGATGGCTCATCAGACCAGATTCGTTCAACTTTTGCTAGGTTTTTTTCACAAGATTTTGTAAAGGCTCCGCAAGCCAATTACGATTTTTCGGTGATATTTTTCCTTTATAACGTTCAAAAATCTTTTGTAGATCTTCATCATAGTTACCACTTGGATTTAAGTGTCCTAGGCAGTGAATAGTTTTACGATCATAATCAAAAGAAAACATCACAATCGGAATATTGGCTTTTGCAGCAATATGATAAAAACCACTCTTCATTTTTTTTGCTTTCTTACGTGTGCCTTCAGGTGCCATGCCAATCCAAATTTTGTCATAGTCTTGAATCGTGGCTACTACTTGTTCCGTCAGTCCATTGGCTGAGTCACGTTTTACAGGAATAACACCTGCCCAATCTAGAGCGCGTTTAAACGGTGGCTTAAATAGACTGTCTTTGCCTAGCACCGTAATTTGAATACCCAATCCAAAAATGGCAAGAAAACCATACCAGCCATCAATATTAGATGTATGGGGAGAAATAATAGCTACTGCTTTAGGAAAGTTGGGCACTTCACCTTCTATAGTCCAACCTTGAGCCAAAAAAAGTTTTTTAAATAATGCTCGACTTAAAGCATTACCACGTTGAGGTACCTCTGGAGGGAGGGTAGGGAAATGTTGTTCCATATTTTTAAGTTTTAAATCATCCTTTGTTTTATCTTAATCTTTTGAAATCTGTGCTTCATTGGCAAAATGTAAGACCACACATGGTATTTCATGTGATTACCGCATAAAGAAATAAAAGTAGGTATATATGTTCCGACAGCAAAATCTTTATTTTTTGCTCTTTTCCCTTTATTGGGCACAAGGCTTACCTGTGGGGTTTATGACCCATGCCTTGCCAGTAATATTAAGAGCCCAAGGTGTTTCACTAGCACATATTGGTGGTTTTGGGCTGCTCATGCTGCCTTGGTCAATCAAAATATTTTGGGCACCGTGGGTAGACCGTCATGCGATTTCACGCTTAGGACATTATCGGAGCTGGATTTTACCTACTCAGCTTTTGACGGTGGCCGTACTTTGTGTTTTATCTTTCTTTCCCATTCAAGCCTTAGATCAGCCGCTGTACTTATTTATATTTTTTATTGCACTGTTATTTATGAACTTGACGGGCGCAACACAAGATATTGCAACCGATGCTTTAGCTGTTAATTTATTGCAACACGATCAGCAGCATTGGGGAAATACTTTTCAAGTGGTAGGTTCTCGGCTTGGTTTTATCGTGGGTGGGGGAGCTGTGCTGTGGTGTCTAGACTGGTTGTCATGGCAGCCGACATTTTTATTACTAGCTGCTTTAGTCTTCGTCAATACGCTACCAGTTTTACTATTTAAAGAACCTGTTCATAGTTCTCATTCTACTAATGAACCTAGCCAGCTAAATTTAGTCACAAAAATTAAGGCTTATTTGAGTTATTTTTCTCAAAATAAAGAACTTCGATCTTGGTTAATGGTACTTATCACTTTTAAAGTGGCCGATGGCTTAGCTGGGCCGTTACTCAAACCCTTAATGGTTGATATGGGATTAAGTTTTACCCAAATTGGTGTTTACATCACTATGCTAGGCGCTGTAGCTGCTTTAGTGGGGGCATTTATTGCAGGGTGGGTATTAAAGTATTTGTCTAGACCAACTACATTAATTAGTTTTTCAATATTAAAAATCATGAGTTTAGGTGCTTATGTTTATTTGGCTTATGCTTACGAGCAAAACATAAAAATAAATGCATGGCTTATCTATACTATAAATGCTTTAGAAGATGCCTTTGCCGCGATGTTACTCGTTGTAATGTTAACCTTAGTCATGCATTACAGCCGAAAGAACTATGCAGGCACTGATTTTACTTTTCAGGTTTCGGTCATGGCGACCGTAAGTGGTGGGCTTTATACTTTGAGTGGTGTTATTGGAGATGTACTTGGTTATTTCCATTATTTGATAGCTATTGTCACTATTGCTGTACTATTTTTAATTCCTATTTACGTATGGAAAGCAACAAAAACTGTATAAAAAATGATATTAAGTCGATGAAATAAAGAGACTTAAATCAGCTTAAGTTATGTTAAAAAATGGTGGTTATGTATTTTAGTCATTCTTTTAAAAATGTATATTTTTAGCTATTCAAATGGCTTATTAATTATGCCATCTTGTTTGAGTAGCAAATGGAAGCTAGATGGAGAAAAGGGATGCGGATAACAAGAAAAATCATGTGAATCAATCGATTTGGATAAAAGAATATTCAATTAGACTGTATATTAGCCTAAAGTCTAAAAAAGAATAATGAAATAATGATTTAATCATTCTATAAGATAAGAGAGTTGTGTAGGATTCGTTACAACATGAAGTTAAGGTAAAAGTTCTGTAAACAAAAAGCTGTTTTGATGTTTTTGATTTGGAATTTTTAATCTTACCCAGCGTTAAAATTGGTTTTGATTGCGGTAATAAAATTAATGCAATCAAATTTGGAGAAGAGTTGATTTTTTAGTGCTCAATGGTCACACGAATCAACTTGGCATGGATAAGCGACATAAAATATATTTTTAGGAGTTTTTGATGGATCTATTCCTTAATCGTAAATCGTTTGTTGTTAAAAGTTTAGCTATTACAGTAACAGCTTTAATGATGAGTGGGGCAAATGCGGCAACCTCTGAAAAAGAGGAAATTCAAAAACTTCGTCAAGAAGTTGAAGCATTAAAAGCATTAGTTAAAGAACAGCGTCAAGTACAACAGCAGCAGCAACAAGTACAGCAACAACAGCAAGTACAGTTAGCTGAAGTTAAAGCACAGCCACAACCAGTTTCTGCGCCAGCTTCGCCATTAGCTGGATTTAAATCTAAAGCTGGTGCCGATGTAAACCTTTATGGTTTTGTTCGTGGTGATGCTAACTACATTATCGAAGGTGCAGATAATGACTTTGCTGACGTTAGTAAGACTGATGGTAAAACACACGATAAATTACGTGCAACTGCTAAAACAACACGTCTTGGCTTAGATTTTACTGCTCCAGTAAATGATGCCAAAGTGGGCGGTAAACTCGAAGTTGACTTTGCTGGTTCAACAACAGATTCAAATGGTTCATTGCGTATTCGCCATGCTTACTTAACGTATAATGACTGGTTATTTGGTCAAACGACATCTAATTTCTTATCAAGCCATGCACCAGAAATGATCGACTTCTCGACAAACGTCGGTGGTGGTACTAAACGTGTACCGCAAGTACGCTATGGCTATAAGTTAGGTCCAACTACACAATTGTTTGTTTCTGCTGAAAAAGGCGATAGCACTTCTGCGGCAACTGGCGATAGTATCAAGTATAGCTTACCTGCATTAACTGCTAAAATTACTCAAGGTTATGCAGACGGTAGAGGTTCTGCATCAGCTCGTGCTTTAGTGGAAAATTATAAATCATCAATTGGTGATGATAATAAAACTGGCTGGGGTATTGCTGCGGGTACAGACTTTAAAGTTTCTGATCCTTTAAAAGTATTTGCTGATGTTTCATATGTAGTTGGTGATAGTAGCTATTTATACGGTAGTAACGCTGCCTATACATTGGTAAATAACAATATCGAGCAAAATAAATTTGTTGCTGTACAAGTAGGTGGTACTTATAAAATTCTACCTAACTTACGCTCAACTTTAGCGTACGGTGCAGAATTTGCTGATGATGGCACGGATTATGCTAAAGTATATACAGCTGGTAATGAAAAAGTTCAGCAAGCGTGGATCAACTTTATTTATTCACCTGTTAAGCCAATTGACTTAGGTCTTGAATATATTAACGGTAAGCGTGATACATTTGCTGGCAAGTCTTACAAAGATAACCGTATTGGTTTAATGGCAAAATATAGCTTCTAATTTTTCAAAGATTTAAGTGTGAAAAAGTCGAGGTTCTAGTTAACCTCGACTTTTTATTTGTAGTTGAGTTAAATAATACTAAGCGCTTAAAAATGATTTATACCGATCATTCTAGTATTTAAGTCATTTTTAAGTTTCAATTTTTACATTAGAAGATGATAAAAGGTCGTAGTAACCAGAGATGCTGAGTTTTTTTTCTAAATTAAGAAATAAGCAGATTTCCCTGTTTATGTTCAACGTCATTATAGCCATTTGGTTAGGAGCAATTCTAAATATTGGTTTTTATAAGAAAGTTCACTTATTAACACCATATTTAGGTATAAAAGCAACCTTATTTTTAGCGGCTACCGTAGTGATTGTTGTTGCTATCTATTATGCAGCTTTACAAATTTTAAACTGGAAATGGACAGCCAAATTTTTTGCCATTTTGTTGGTATTTATTGGTGGATTTAGCTCATATTTTGTAAATACTTTGGGTGTGATTGTTTCACCTGACCAAATTCAAAATATCGTGCAAACAGATGTCTCTGAAGTTACAGATTTACTTTCTTTGCGTTTTGCACTCTGGACCATCTTCTTTGTGGTTTTACCTATATTTTTGATTACTCAGGTCAAACTCAAATCAGAAAAAATACTTCCGCTTTTACTTAAAAAAGTACTTTCAATTGCTCTTGCATTTGCGGTCGTAGGTGGTTTGCTGTTTACTTATTATGTCGATTTTGCAGCAATATTTAGAGAGCATCGTGATTTAAAAGGAATGATATCACCTCAGAATACCATTTCTTCGGTCATGTCTTATTACCGTAAAAAAGCACCTAAGAAAAATCTTCCACTTGTGAAATATGGTGAAGATGCTCATCAAGTGCAACAAACTCAGAAAGATTTACCTAAGCTTATGGTGCTTGTAGTGGGTGAAACCGCACGTGCTGAAAGCTTCTCGCTTAATGGTTATGCCAAAAATACAAATCCAGAGCTTTCTAAACAAGATATTTTAAACTTTTCACAAGTGACATCCTGTGGTACGGCAACAGCAGTTTCTGTGCCATGTATGTTCTCTGGTATGTCACGTGCTGATTATGATGAGCAGTTAGCGGGTCACCGCGAAGGATTACTGGATATTGCTAAACGTGCAGGCTATCAAGTGACTTGGATTGATAATAACTCAGGTTGTAAAGGTGCATGCGATCGCGTTGAGCAATATCAAATTCCAGAAGAGTTAAAGCAAAAGTGGTGTAAAGATGATGAATGTCTTGATGGCATTCTGGTTGATAGCTTAAAACAGTATTTGGCTTCTATTCCAAAAGATGATAAGCGTCCACGTTTAGTTGTATTACATCAGATGGGTAGCCACGGGCCAGCATATTACAAGCGTGCACCTGATGGGTTCCAACCATTTAAACCAACTTGTGATACCAATGCGATACAGGGTTGCTCGCCAGCTGAACTCGTAAATACTTATGATAATACAATCGTATATACAGACCATGTATTGAACCAAATGATTAATACTTTAAAAGAAGTATCGAATTATCAAACAGGTTTCTGGTATTTATCTGATCATGGTGAGTCTACAGGTGAACATGGTATGTATTTACATGGTTCACCGTATTCAATCGCACCGAGCCAACAAACGCATATCCCAATGATCATGTGGTTCTCTGATGACTGGAAAAAACATAATCTTGCTCAAGTAAATTGTTTAAACCAACAAACCAAACAAAAGTTAAGTCAGGATAATTTATTCCCAAGTTTGTTAAGTTTGTTGGATGTAAAAACTCAGGTCATCAACCCTCAACTCGACATGTTGCACTCTTGTGCCAATGTAAACTAAAGCGAGCCTAGAACATGACAAAAATCTTGATGATTGAAGATGATTTTATGATTGCAGAGTCAACGACTACGTTGCTGCAATATCATCAATTCGAGGTGGAATGGGTCAATAACGGTTTAGATGGTTTGGCCCAACTGGCAAAGAATAAGTTTGATCTCATTCTTTTAGACTTAGGCTTGCCAATGATGGATGGTATGCAGGTGTTAAAGCAGATCCGTCAAAGAGCAGCAACACCAGTCTTGATTATCTCTGCGCGTGATCAGTTGCAAAACCGTGTTGATGGTTTAAATCTGGGAGCAGATGATTATTTAATTAAGCCTTATGAGTTCGATGAGTTACTTGCTCGCATTCATGCGTTATTACGCCGTACAGGGGTAGAGGCTCAACTTGCGAGCCAAGATCAACTCTTAGAAAGTGGTGATCTGGTTTTAAATGTTGAACAGCATATTGCAACATTTAAAGGGCAACGTATTGATTTATCAAACCGCGAGTGGGCAATTCTGATTCCGCTTATGAGTCATCCAAATAAAATTTTCTCGAAAGCTAATTTGGAAGATAAGTTATATGATTTTGATAGTGATGTGACTAGCAACACGATTGAAGTATATGTCCATCATTTAAGAGCAAAGTTGGGTAAAGACTTTATTCGAACGATCCGAGGGTTGGGTTACCGTTTAGGTCAATCATAATTTAAGATTTCGGGACTTCATGAACGTGCATTATTCACTAAAAAAGCGACTGATTTGGGGCACCTCAATCTTCAGTGTGATCTTAGGTTGTATTTTGATTTTTAGTGCATATAAGGTTGCACTTCAAGAAGTCGATGAAATTTTAGATACTCAAATGCAGTACTTAGCCGAAAGAACAGCTGAGTACCCCTTAAAAGCAGTAAGTAGCAAGTTTGACTTACATCGAACTTACCACGAAGAAGATTTATTTTTAGATATCTGGGCTTATAAAGATCAGGCTAATTTATCTCATCATCTGCACTTATTGGTTCCTCCTGTCGAGCAAGCTGGGTTTTATTCACATAAAACCGCTGAGGGTGTAGTCCGAACATATGTTCTACCGTTAAAAGACTATCAAATTCAGGTGAGTCAACAAGAACGTGTTCGTGAAGCTTTCGCATGGGAGCTTGCGGGCAGCATGTTCATTCCTTATTTAATTATTTTACCTTTTGCGATATTTGCCTTGGCCGCTATTATTAGTCGTGGTTTAAAACCAGTAGATGATTTTAAAAATGAGTTAATGGAACGAGATTCTGAGGAATTGACACCAATTGAGGTGCATAATTATCCTCAGGAGCTTTTACCTACCATTGATGAAATGAATCGTCTGTTCGACCGTATTTCTAAAGCACAAAATGAACAGAAGCAATTCATTGCAGATGCTGCTCATGAACTACGAACACCTGTTACTGCACTGAACTTACAAACCAAGATTTTGCTAAGCCAGTTCCCTGAACATGAGTCGTTGCACAACTTAAGCAAGGGATTGGCACGTATTCAGCATCTGGTTACACAGCTTTTGGCACTGGCAAAGCAAGACGTAACGCTTAGTATGGTTGAACCTACAGGCTATTTTCAGCTTAACGATGTGGCTTTAAATTGCGTTGAGCAGTTAGTTAATTTAGCCATGCAAAAAGAAATCGATTTAGGCTTTGTGAGAAATGATCCTGTTGAGATGCATAGTATTGAACCTACTGTGCATTCGATTATTTTTAACTTAATTGATAATGCGATTAAATACACACCGCATCAAGGCGTTATTAACATTTCAGTTTATACCGACCCAGATAACTACGCATGTATTCAAATTGAAGATAGTGGTGCAGGTATAGACCCTGAAAATTACGATAAGGTACTTAAACGTTTTTATCGAGTACACCACCATCTAGAAGTAGGAAGTGGTTTAGGTTTATCAATTGTAGACCGTGCAACTCAAAGACTTGGTGGAACTTTAAGTCTCGACAAGAGTTTAGAGCTTGGTGGTCTTTCTGTTTTAGTGAAGTTACCTAAAGTACTACATGTAAATGAAACAAGAGCTTAACTAAGCTCTTGTTTTAATTGTTTTTCAAACTCAAAGCGATGAATACAAATCGCATAAAATAAAATATTAACTGCCCAAACGACCCAACCAGTCCATAAGTTATGACTTAAGAAATGTGCTCCTCGCATCATTTGTGCCCAGCCCATCATAAAACCCAATAAAATGCCTGCAATTAAATAAAAGTAAGCACGTTTAGGTTGTTCGAGGCGATAAACAAAATAACCAGTCATGATGATAAAACCGGCACTAGCATGACCACCCGGGAAACAATGTCCGTGTTTCGCCGTGAAGTCCCAAATATAGCCACCTAAACTGTTAGGATGAACCATATTCCAAGGGCAGGCATGAGCAGATTGTGACTTGAGTAGACCAACAACACCGCTACCGATCATACTGACAAAAAACATATAGCCATATTGCCAGCGATATATTTTTAGCTTTTCTACTTTAAATGAAGCAAGCCAGAGGCCAAAGAATATAATATAAACCGCAGTAATAATATCTTTTACGATTTGATGATTAAGTCTTTCAAGATACCAATTTTCCCGATTAAAAAATTGACCAGTTGAATCAATCCAAGGTTGGATAAGATACATATCAATTTTTCCACCCACTGGAAATACAAATAAAAGTATAAAAAAACTGATGGTAAGAAAAATAAGCTGAAGCTGAAAAAAATGTTTTTGTTGATTCATTGTGTTGTAACATCAATTTAAGCGTGAATTGAAGGCATTACATAAAATAAAACTTAAATTGTTCTTAAACTATTTAATATTTCATCTATAAATCTTAAGATAATATTAAAATTAATATATTTTTCAATACTCTAAATTGATTAAATAAAGACTTAAAAGAATATTTTTTAATCAATAATTAGTGTTTTTATTTAAGAAGTTTTACTTATATAGCGCAGTATGCAGCAGGATATTTAAATCCTGCTTCATAATCGCTGAATTAAAACATACCTTCTTCAGAGTTGGCAGAGATTTTATGAATAGATAAATCTGCACCTCTAAACTCATCTTCTTGAGATAAACGAATACCAATAGTTGCTTTAAGTAAGCCATAAACAATAAAGCCACCAGCGAGTGCAATGGCAATAGCGAGTGTTGTTCCAATCAATTGAGAAATGAAAGATACGCCGCCTAAACCACCCAGCCACTTTTGACCAAATAAACCTACGGCAATACCACCGAATGCGCCGCAAACACCATGTAATGGCCATACACCTAGTACATCATCTACCTTGAGTTTATTTTGAGTATAGGTAAATAGGTAGACGAACATTGCACCAGCTGCACCACCGATCACAAGTGCACTAATAGGATGAACAATGTCAGATCCTGCACAAATTGCAACTAAACCAGCAAGTGGACCGTTATGTAAGAAACCCGGGTCATTTCTCCCAATTGCATTTGCGGTAATGGTTCCGCCCACCATTGCCATGAGTGAATTAATAGCGACTAGGCCAGAAATGGCATCAAGACGTTGAGCGCTCATTACATTAAAGCCAAACCAGCCCACAATTAAAATCCATGAACCTAGTGCCAAAAATGGAATAGAAGAAGGAGGGTGAGCACTTACACGACCATCTTTCTTATAACGACCAGAGCGTGCACCCAATAAAATAACAGCAGCCAACGCGATCCAACCACCCATAGCATGCACTACGACTGAACCAGCAAAGTCGTGAAAAGCTGCGCCAAAGGTCGTTTCTAACCACTTTTGTAGACCGTAGTTTCCATTCCAGACCATACCTTCAAAAAAAGGATAAACCAGACCAACTAAAGCGAGCGTTGCGATCGCTTGTGAACGCATTTTGGCGCGTTCAGCAATACCACCTGAAATAATCGCAGGAATTGCCGCAGCAAAAGTAAGTAAAAAGAAACAACGCATAAGGTTGTAGCCATGATCACTTGCTAGGGCTGTGCCGTCATGGAAGAAATGCTGACCATAAGAGATATAGTAGCCAACAAAGAAATAGGCGATTGCAGAAAGGGCAAAGTCAGTCAGAATTTTACTAAGCGCGTTCACCTGATTTTTGTGGCGAACTGTACCAAGTTCCAAGAATGCAAAACCTGCGTGCATGGCTAGAACCAAAACTGCACCAAGTAATAAGAAAAATAGATCTACATTTTGCATAGCATGCTCGAAAAAAGTGCTAAATTCCATTTTGGAACAAATCTGGGTCTGTAAATTGCACCAAAATAGATTTAAGGAATCTAAAAACCTAAGTTTGTCGAAACAAACTCAATTGCATAAAAGTGAATATGCAATAAGCGCACCAATTTGGATTGTAAAATTAATTTATGGCGATAAATGGTGCGTTAATTTGCTTAAAATAGGCTGTTATGGCACATTTTTATGATAAAAGTCATCCAATTTGTTTATAAAATGACCTAAATGAGTTCGTTATTAAAATATAAAACGAATTAAATTCTGACTAAATTATTGATTAGACCAAACCTCTTGAGCAACTTCTATGAATGCTTTTACGGCTGGACTGATGTGTTTTTTATTTTTTACTGCAAGGCCAATAGAACGTTTAAGGTTCGGTTTAAAAGGGCGTTTAACCACGTTTGGATAAAGTGAGAGTAGCTTTTTGGTAATGACCATATCAGACACAATAGACACTCCCAACTGATTGTGAACCATGCTCACAATACTCAAAATTTGTGAAACATAAAATTTAATGTCTGGCTTCACATTAAAGTTTTTTAAAATTAATTCGACCTGATGTCGACTACCCGCCATTGTCATAATAAAAGGGTAGTTTTCTAGCTGTGCTGGATCGATATAGAGTTGTTGTGCGAGCGGGTAACCATTCGGAATTAGGGCAACAAAACGATCTTCAATTAATGGAAACGTGTCAAAACGCTCATCTGGCATAATCAAAAAACCAACTTCTATGCGCCGTTCTAATAACCATTGAGCAACTTCTTTATCTTCACCTTCATCAATATAAATTTCGATTTTTGAGTAACGCTGCCGAAAGGTTTCTAAAATTTCAGGCAGTAAATAAATAGAGGATGACGCCCCAAAAGAGCCAATACGTAATGTGCCTTCGTTTAAACCATGGATCGCTGCCACTTCTTTTTCTAATGTATCGGAAATACTCAATAGCTCTTTTACATGAGTCAATAACTGTTGACCTGTCGTAGTCAGCTCAATATCGCTTTGAGTTCGTGAAATGAGGTTAATGCCCCATTGTTGTTCTAATGATTTAAGCGCATGGGAAACTGCCGACTGTGAAATTCCCAGCTTTTCTGCTGTAGCAGTAAAGCTTTTTAGTTCAGCAATAAGTGCGAAAATTTCAAGCTGGGTAAAGCTCATGTTGTATTTGTTATGAGTAAAAACTCATTTTATCATGAGTTTTCATTATCTTTAATATATGAGTAAGCCAAGGTCATTGCCAAAAACAGCAAGCCTCAACAAAACTCGAGTAAAGAAATGAATAGCATTGTTTTATCTCTATTTCCCTTAGTTGCATTAATTGCATCGGGATTCTTATTTAAAAAATATCGTTTTTTTAGCGATGAGTTTTGGGCTGGGGCAGAGAAGCTTAATTACTATATTTTATTTCCCGCTTTGCTTTTCAGTACGTTATCGACCGCGAAAATTGACTTACAAAGCTTGAGTACAGCGATTATTGCGATGTTGATTGTGGTTTTAGCTGTGACCACCTTTTTATACATACTCCGAATGTTTTGGCACATACCACCTGCACGTTTTGGTGTGCATGTACAAAGTATGGTTCGCTTTAATACCTATATTGGTTTGGCTCTAGTCACTTCGCTTTTTAAAAGTGAAGGAATGGCAATACTGGCAATTTTATTGGCACTTTGCATTCCACTTGTAAATATTATTTCGGTGCTTGCTCTAACCTCTAAAGAACACATGGCAATTAAACCTGTTTTGATTGCACTGCTTAAAAACCCTTTAATTGCATCGTGTGTAGTCGGGGCAGCAGTCAATGCACTTCATATCCCGATTTGGGATGGCTTTACTCAGTTTATTAAGCTTTTTTCGGTGTCGAGTTTGCCACTAGGTTTGCTATGTGTTGGCGCAGCTTTACAGTTTTTGCAAATTAAAAAAGATATTGTGGTATTAGCGGCAGATACGTTTGCGCGACTTTTAGCTGTGCCTGCCTTGGCTTACGCGGTCTGTACGTGGTTTGGTTTACCAAGTTTACAAACACAAATTTTAGTTATTTTCTTTGCGCTACCGACTGCTTCTGCTTCCTACATTTTAACTAAAGTTTTGGGTGGCGATAGTCAGCTTATGGCAGCTGTAATTAGCTTTCAAACCTTATGTGCGGCCGTGACTTTACCATTAGTAATTTGGTGGATTTCTTAGGTTATAACTTAGATAAGTCGCATTCTATTTTCTAAAAATGAATAGGCTGATTCTGACTTAAAGAATGCTTGGCTACCTTCCTCATCTGATTATTGCTACACTTTTTTCTTTTTCGGGTGGATGAGTATGTCCTTTGATCTCAAAGTGAGCTTGCAGCAAAGGTCTGAACCGTCTGCACAGCAGAAAAAACTGAATCGCCTGATTGATAAAATAGAACAGCAAAAAATTAGCCTAAGCACATGGCAAAATGCGTAAGCCGAGATTCAACAGCACATTCGGCAAAAACTGATGCCTGTGTATAGCGATTTACATGAGGTCTTATTTCAGCAGTTGGATCAACTTTGGAATATGTTGCATAGCCATGAGTTTTCTAAAGCAGATATACAACAACTAGACGAAAAAATTGCCCAGCTTGCACAAATGTTGAAGCGCTCCAAAATGCTATCTGCTGAACAGTTAGAGTTAGTAAAGCAAATCGATACCTTTTATCAGCAACATGCGGGGGAGTCTGTAAAAAAGAATAAAAAAGCTCAGCCAATAGAATTTGGATATGAAGAAAGTGCTGATCAAGGTTTAGAGTTTGAAGAAGACTTTGAGCAATACGCAGCCGAGCAACAACAAGCGCGAGAACAAGCTAAACAGCAAAGACAGCAACAGAAACGTGAACAAGCTGAGCAAATGGCAGCACAGTCGCTTAAAACAGTCTATTTAAAAATTGCCGCGATGATTCACCCAGACCGTGAGCAAGATGAAACCAAAAAAGAAGAAAAAACTGAGTTGTTCCAACTGGCAAGTCAGGCCTATGAAAAGCAGGACTTGTTCTATTTACTCAAACTCCAGTTACAGCTTGAACAGAATAAAGGGCTAGGCGCTAAAGAATTATCTGCCGAGCAATTGCGGTTTTATAAACTGGCTTTGGATGCACAAAGTCAGCAGCTTGAAAGCCAAATTGCTGAGATCTTAGATTCTTTTCAGTTAGCAAAGAATATAAAATCAGAGCATGTACATATTAGTGATGTGTATAAAGCTATAGATACTGATTGTGCTGAGCTAAAGCAGCAGTTGAAGTGGGAAAAAGAGCGTTTAAAGCATATGAAAAAAGTGAGTGGAGTGGAGATGTTATTGGAGAATGGAGTGCTTTAATGCTTTTCACCCTCTCCGTATGGGAGAGGGTTAGAGCCAATCAAAAAACATTTCCAACAATTTTTGATAAATCAACATCACGAGTGATATACCATTTCCAAAATGCAGAGAAAGGGAATTCAGGGTCACACATAACCTTTAACTTTTCTATTCTCAGATTTTTTTCAGAAGAAGTTAGTATCAATGAATCATCCAAAAGCTCATCCTTAATAATTAAAAGTTTAGTTTGATATTTCTGTATCTGCTTTATTAAAGTGTGCCTACTTATACCTTTTAGAGCTGTATTCGTATCATTAAAACATTGGTCAAGAAGTTTAATTGTAGATTCAATTTCGATAGTACTTGCTAAACTTCCAACTGTTACAATTACTTTATGGTCATCGTTATTGACTATTGGGCAGTGTAACTCAATAGCTTGAGCTACATCTAAAGTTTGGCAACAATCTATAATATTCTTATATATATTGGCTTTAATACCATTACATCGAACACATGCGTAGAAAAGATTATTCCAATCATATTTTTTAATAAGGTCGCCTTCGTGTGGATCACGGTGCTCAATATTTACGTCAGAGAATCCTTTTCTTTCACATAGATAACATTTAGAAAAAAATATATCTTGAAGTACTTCAACAACATCAGCAGCACGGTAGTCTTTAGTAGATTTTGTTAAACTTTTAGGAAAAGTAGTAGGTCGAGTAACTGAAAACATGAATTAGTTTGCCTCATGTTTTAATTTAGCAAGTTTATTTTTAGCAACCATATACTGGAGCTGTAGTTCTACTGATAACTTTTCAAAATCTTTATTAATTTCATTTAATAATTCTTGAATTGTATTTAGGTCTTGAGTTAAGTTTTCTGATTCAATGAACTGTAAAAGCTGATCTGATAGTATTTTAATATTTTCATTTTCTTCCTTTACATGAAAGAGTTCTTTTATTATAGATTCATGAGAATAAAGACTTAAATCCTCTTCAAAAAATTCACCACTAGAAATATCATAAACTACAGTATCATTATTTGTTGAAGTGATCACGAAAGGAGAATGCGTGCTTACAATAAATTGAACTTCTGGAAATGATTTGGTAAGAAATGGTAAGATTTTCTTCTGAAGTGAAATATGTAAATGGGCATCAATTTCGTCAATTAGAACTACCCCATTTAGTTCATTAGGCAGAATATTTAAAAGTCTAGACCTCATTAATAAGTCACTATAAATATCAAATATTGCTGTAAAGCCTGAAGATAAAGATTGGAATGTAAATTCACGATGAGACTGCATTAGACTAAATTTTCTTGTTTTATAATCAAATTTTAATTTAGTTGATTCATCTTCAAATAAAAATTTTAAATCCTCATCAAATTTTTGGAACCAAGAATCAATTTGATCTGCATGTTCGTTGTCATTCTCTTCAGATAAAGCAAGAGATTTTTCAATTCTAATATTTAATAAATATTGTTCTAGAAATTGTCCTAATTTAGAGGAATATTCATGCTTTGCACTATTAATATATTGATTTAAGTCAGTAGTATTTGTAGAGGGTGTAATTTGAGATTGTCTATGGGCGGGGAAAAAATTAAAAGTAACTTTTGATGCTTGTATGTTTTGGTTTAAGTTTCCTATTCCATTCACAGCTAAACTAATATTTTCTTGATTATGAGTAGAACCTATTTCATTAATAAGATAATCAATATTATATATAGGTGAGTGTATAGGTAAATAATTAAGGTTGCTATTTTGTAGAAAAGTTTTATATTCTAAAATTATATTTTTTAATTCTGTTGCTTTTTTAATAAATTCTTCAGTTTCTTGAGGGTTGTAGGAGTCAGATTTACCTAATAGTTCCTCTAGAAAATTTAAAAGATTTAAGGGGTTTATATTATTTTTTAAATTTTCTATATGATTTTTATAATAAAAACTATTTTCTAAATCAGATGTTTCTGATTTTAGAATATTTATAATATTAACTTTTTGCATATAATGATGCTGAAAAATATGGGGGATATCATGAATAAGTTTACTTAGAACTGTATTATTTAATTGATTTAGAAATCTGGTTTTACCAACACCATTTTTCCCCGTTAAAATTAAATTTCGCCCTTTTAAATCAATATTTACATTGTGGTTTAAAAAATCTAATTTTGCATTAATACTTTGAATATATTTCATTTTGATAATATAAAAGGCTGAATAATCAGCCTTTTATACACAAATTGGATTAAATTAACAACACCTTAAAGCGCAGCAATCTGCTCCATATTCGCTTTAACTTTCTCTAACTGAGCAGCAAACTCAGCAAGCTTCGCTTTTTCACCCTCAACAACCGCTGCCGGTGCTTTAGATACAAAGCCTTCGTTTGCAAGTTTGCCCGCGATTTGGTCGTGTTGCTTTTGGATTTTATCCAAGTCTTTTTGCAAACGAGCAAGCTCAGCTTTAGGGTCAATTAAGCCTTTCATTGGTACAAATACCGATGCATGGCTAACAACGCTAGAGCAAGATAACGGTGGTTCTTGGTCTTTATTCAAGAACTCAATGCTTTCAACTTTAGCTAGTGCTTTGAACAATGCTTCAATACGAATGATTTGTTCACGTTCAGCATCAGATGTGTTTTGAAGTAATACTGGCAACAAACGCGCATTACCTAAGCCCAACTCACCACGGATGTTACGTACCGCACCAATCAAACCTTGAAGCCATTGCATATCTGCTTCAGCTTGTTCATTGATTTTTGCTTGCTCAGGAATAGGGTATTGAGCAGTCATAATCGTTGGGCCGCCTTGACCAAGCATTGGTGCAAGAGTCTGCCAGATTTCTTCTGTCAAATATGGCATAAGCGGATGAGCCAAACGTAATGATGCTTCCATTACTGCAAGCAACACACGACGTACTTCAGCTTTACGCTCTTCTGAAACTTCTGCATCGTTTAGAACTGGTTTAGTTAACTCAACGTACCAGTCACAGTATTCATTCCAGATAAAGTCGTAAATCGCTTGTGCAGCAAGGTCTAAACGATACGTTACAAACGCTTGGTGTACAGCAGCTTCCGCTTTTTGCAGACGGCTCATAATCCATTGTTCTGGAAGTTCCCATAGATCAGGGCGAGCGTCGGTACCAACAGTTTGACCTTCAACATTCATCAGAACGAAACGAGTTGCGTTCCAGATTTTGTTACAGAAGTTACGGTAGCCTTCAACACGTTTTAAGTCGAATTTGATGTCACGACCAGTGTTTGCAAGCGCACAGAACGTGAAACGAACTGCGTCAGTACCATAAGCATTAATGCCTTCTGGGAACTCTTTACGCGTTGATTTTTCAATCTTCGCTGCGTCTTTCGGGTTCATTAGGCCAGTTGTACGTTTTGCAACTAAGCTTTCTAAATCAATACCGTCAATCAAGTCTAATGGGTCAAGTACGTTACCTTTAGACTTCGACATTTTTTGACCTTCACCATCACGTACCAAGCCGTGAACGTAAACAGTCTTAAATGGAACTTGCGATGAACCATCTTCATTTTTCATGAAGTGTAGGGTCATCATGATCATACGGGCAACCCAGAAGAAAATGATGTCAAAACCAGTCACCAACACATCTGTTGGGTGGAAGGTTTTTAAGAAATCATTTGCTGCATCTTTTTGCGCATCGCCAGTCCAACCTAAAGTTGAGAATGTCCAAAGTGCAGATGAGAACCATGTATCAAGAACGTCTTCGTCTTGTTTAAGTTCAACGTCAGCCGCGATGTTGTTTTTCGCACGGACTTCTTCTTCATTTCGGCCAACATAGATATTGCCATTTGCATCGTACCAAGCTGGAATACGGTGACCCCACCAAAGCTGACGTGAAATACACCAGTCTTGAATATCACGCATCCACGCCATGTACATGTTGCTGTACTGCTCTGGAACAAACTTAATGCGACCATCTTGAACTGCTTCAATTGCAGGTTCAGCAAGCGGCGCAATTTTTACGTACCATTGGTCAGTCAGTAATGGCTCAATGATCACGCCTGAACGGTCGCCACGTGGCGCTTTTAAGTCATACGGTTGGATTTGATCTAACCAGCCTTCAGCTTCAGCTTGAGCAACTAATTTTTTACGTGCTTCAAAACGCTCTAAACCAGCATATTCCGCAGGTGCAGTAATAGTTTTAGAAATTTGTTCGCCAGCTTTGGCAATATATTCAAACTCGCCTAAAACTTCGGCGTTTTTGTTGAAGATATTAATGATTGGCAAGCTATTGCGTTTACCTAGATCATAGTCATTGAAGTCATGAGCAGGGGTAATTTTTACACAGCCAGTACCGAAGTCTTTTTCAACGTAGTCGTCGGCAACGATCGGAATTAAACGACCTGTAATTGGCAATACAATGTTTTTACCAACAAGGTGTGCATAACGCTCATCTTCAGGATGAACAGCAACCGCAGTATCACCAAGTAAAGTTTCAGGACGAGTTGTTGCAACGACTAAATAGTCTTTGCCGTCTTGAGTTTTAACTGATTTGTCTTCAAAGAAATATTTAAAATGCCAAAGTGAGCCTTTTTCTTCTTTGCTTTCTACCTCAAGGTCAGAAAGTGCTGTTTGAAGTTTAGGGTCCCAGTTTACAAGACGTTTACCACGGTAAATTAAACCGTCTTCGTGCAAACGAACGAATACTTCTTTAACTGCGTTTGATAGACCTTCGTCCATCGTGAAGCGTTCACGTGACCAGTCTACCGAAGAACCTAAACGACGAATTTGTTTCGTAATTGTGCCGCCAGATTGTTCTTTCCATTCCCAAACTTTTTCGATGAACTTTTCACGGCCTAAGTCGTGACGAGTTACACCTTGTAAGCCAAGTTGACGCTCAACAACCATTTGAGTTGCAATACCAGCATGGTCAGTACCCGGTTGCCACAAAGTGTTTTTACCCATCATGCGGTTATAACGGGTGAGGGCATCCATAATGGCATTGTTAAAACCATGGCCCATGTGCAAACTACCAGTGACGTTTGGTGGCGGAATCATGATACAGAATGATTCACCGTGACCAGAAGGTTTGAAGTAACCTTGTTCTTCCCACGTTTTGTACCACTTCTTTTCGATCTCGGTTGGATCGTATGTGGTGGCAATATTTTGAGCGGTTTGAGCGTCAGACATAGTAGCTTAGATCGAATATGCATAAAAAATTGCATCTATTGTAGCAAAAAAATGCCTCGAAATTAATGTGCTGAAAACAGATAAACGGTTTTGTATTTTTTTCAAAAAACGGTAGATTTATGAAGCATGGAATACAATTTAATCGTGTAGCGACAAGGCACAAAAATTACAAAAGAATTGATAAGGGATGCAACTCATGAGCTATAAAGTTTTCTTAAAAATTTCCGACTCGACCTATACGCAATTTGCTGCGATTCGAGAGAAATTGCACGCTGGGATAAAAGAAAGCCAATCCAAAGTATTAGGTAATGTTCTTTCCGATTTATCTTGTGAAATTATTGAGCAAGTATTCTCGGTATTGTTGCAGGCAGAGCAAGACAACTCGGCTATGACTGAGAAACAGCGTCATGAGTCCGAGAAAGTTCTTCAACAAATTTTAGATACTTTCCGAAAGTATATGCCTTGGTCAGTCTCTTTTTTTGGTAATGAACGACTTTTACCTTTGGTTGATTATATGACCTCACTCATGAAAGAACGTGAGCAAGATGTTTATATTACATACCCCATAACCCAACAACTTGTGCAACAAGCTCAAACACTGACCGAGCAAATACGTGCAGGCAATATGCAAAGCGTAGAAGAAGCTTTTCAAACCTTGATTCAAATTGTGGATTTAGGCGTAACAAGCCTAGTACGTGAACCTAAAAAACGTTTAAAATTTAATTTGGTTGTCGATAAAACCCTAAATGGGGTCATTAATATGACAACGCATTTGGGCTATAAACGTTTGGAAAAATTGGGGACGCAGGTTGATCAGACCACAGCAACTCATTATATCAACCACTTTTTGGCCTTCATGCATCAAGCAGCATAATTTAAAAAGATAATAGGAAGTTAAAATGGCCAAACTTGATACTTTGCAAAATAAAGTGGTGTGGATTACGGGAGCATCTTCTGGATTAGGTAAAGCTTTAGCTGGTGAGTTTGCTCTGCAAGGTGCTCAAGTGATTTTAACTTCACGCCGCTTTGAAGAATTAGAAGAAGTTCGCGTTGGTTTACTCCATCCAGACCAGCATTTGTCGGTAGTTGCAGACATTACCAAGCAAGAGCAAGTTCAAGAAGCGTATGAGCAGATTTTAAAAGCCAAAGGCCGAATCGACTGGCTTATTAATAATGCGGGTTTAAGTCAACGTGCTTTGATTCAGGACACCACAATGGAAACTGAAAGAGCCATTATGGAAGTGGACTATTTCTCACAAGTCGCATTAACTAAAACTGTGCTGCCGACCATGCTCAAACAAAAGTCTGGCCGAGTTGTATTTGTCTCTAGTGTAGCAGGGCTATTAGGTACACAGTACCGTGCAAGTTATTCGGCTGCTAAGGCTGCTATTCATATGTGGGCCAACAGTTTACGTGCCGAAGTTTCAGATCAGGGCGTTGAAGTTTCTGTGATTTTCCCGGGCTTTGTAAAAACCAATGTTTCTTTTAATGCATTAAATGGTGCAGGGCAGCCTCAGGGCCATCAAGATGAAGCAATTGAAAATGGATTAGAAGCAGATTTTTTTGCAGAACAGTCAGTTAAGGCGTTAATGCAAGGGCAAGAGTATATAGTAGTGGGCGGCACGAAAGAAAAACTGGGTGTGATGGTTTCCCGTATGTCCCCGAAATTACTCTATAAAATGATTCGAAAAACAAAAGTGAAATAAAAAAGAGATTTCGCCGTGCTAAATTGATGGAAAACCCACATAGAAGGTTCGCCATGGATCAAGACTACCATCGTATCTTAGACGTTGTAACGCGTTTTCAATTGGTCTTTGACCAGAAAAATTGGGATGCGTTTGATGAGTTATTGGCCGATCAACTTGAGGTGGACTATTTCCAGTTTAGAGGAGAACCTTTATGTGTGGTGTCTTGTCATGAATTTAAAGGTTCTCGGCAACAAGCTTTGTCGCATTTACGACTACAGCACAATTTGAGTAATCCTCTTATTCGGATTGAACAAGACCGAGCATGGCTAGAGTGTAATTATCAAATTTACCGTTTTTCGGAAAATGATTATTTTCATTCTTTTGGTCGCTATTATTTTACTTTGGCAAAACAACTGGACAAATGGAAAATTACCGGAATTTGCCAACACTTAACTAAAAATATTGGCAATCCACGTATTCACTTTTCTGCTATGGGGCAGTGCTAGTCTCTGACTGCTGTACCATAAGCGAAAACCTCAACCATTCCGCCTTGCATACCGAGTTCGGTTGTACTCAGCCGAACTCCCATAATATGGTTCGCACCTACACTATGTGCTTGTTGTTTTAAACGAATAATCGCTTCGCGACGAGCACGCTCAACAATACTTTCATAACTGCTAAGACGACCACCTAAAACGTTTTTTATAGAAGCCAGTACATATTTAAAATAGTCATGTGAAATGACTACATTACTGCTAATAAAATGACCTAACTGATCACTTGTTGCAAAACGGTTGGTATCAATTCTGATATGGGCAAATTGTTGCTCTTTTTCTAGAAGTTCATTCAAATGCTTTCGCTCAATATGGCGGCCAAAAGCCCATCCAATGCTAAAAAGAATAAGGAAAACAACAAGCTGAAAAATAAGATTGTCCATTTTCTACCTATACTTTAAATGGATCTGGTAGATGTGGAGTTTGAGGTTGCACAACGACTGCTGTGCCATATACAAATAGCTCGGAAGCGCCTTGGGCGATGTTTGAAGTTGAAAAACGAATACCAACAATTGCATTCGCACCAAGCTGTTGGGCTTTGGCAATCATACGATCCATGGCTTCTTGGCGGGATTCTTCTAAAAGTTCGGTGTAGCCTGTAAGTTCACCACCCACAATATTTTTTAAACTTGCCATGAGGTCACGGCCCACATGTTTGCTACGAACAGTGCTTCCATACACAACATCGAGTTGTTTTAAAATTTGATGGCCTGGAACGTTTTCTAAATTACTTAATAACATTGTTTTTTATCAATCGACATTTTTAAAGATTCAAGATAGAAAATATTCAGATGAGTTGCAATAAAAAAGCCCACCGAAGTGAGCTTTTATGAAAATCAGATTTAAAGCTTATTGTTTTTTCAGTTCAGCACTTGATGGTTGATGTACCACTGTATCTGAAGAGTTTGATTTTAAACCACCACCTAGAGTTTTATATAACTCGATTTGGTTGTTTAAGTTTGCTTGTTGAAGCAATAACAAACCTTGTTCTGCTGAATAAGATGAACGCTGTGCATCAAGAACAGTCAGGTAACTATCAATACCAGCACGGAAGCGAGCATTTGAAAGTGTGTAGTTGCGGTTAGTTGCTTCTACCAAACGTTGTTGTGCTGTTAAACGGTCACCAATGTTGGCACGTGTAGCAAGTGCATCATTCACTTCGCGGAACGCAGATTGAACTGATTTTTCATAATTAGACAATGCAATTTTCTGATCAGTTTCAGAAATTTTTACATTGGCACGACGAGTGCCCCAGTCAAAGATTGGTAAATCTAAACTTGGGCCAATTGACCATGCAAAACCACCGGACTTAAATAGATCACTTAAGTCAGTTGATGCATAACCAGCTGAACCCGTTAAGCTAATGGTTGGGAATAAACGTGCTTTTGCAGCACCAATATTCGCACCCGCAGCGCTTAAGTTATATTCAGCCGCTTTTACATCTGGACGGTTGTTAAGTAAGTCACTTGGTAAACCAGCAGTGAATACATTTTGCTGAGCAACACGTTTTACTGGTTGTGTAGGCAACAAGTTTTGTGCAACTGGTTGACCCACAAGTAAGTTCAACAAGTTTTGTGCTTGGGCAATCTGTGTTTTGTAGTTTGCTACGTCATTACGTGCAGTTTCTACAGAAATCTGTGCCTGACGTAATGGAACTTCACTGTCGATACCTACATCAAAACGTTTTTTGTTGAGATTGTAAGAGTCTTGCTGTGCTTTAAGTGTTTGCTCTGCAAGTCGTAAGTTTGCTGTTGCAAACGAATAATTTAACCATGCTTGAGCAACTTCGCTAATAAGACTGATTTGAGTCGAATCGCGAGCACTTTGAGTTGAAAGATAACTATCTAAAGCAGCATCTTTTAGACTACGAACACGACCCCAAAAATCAAGCTCGTAAGCAGTTACACCCAAACCTACTTGATAAGTAGAGTAGGGGTTATTTGGATTACTGCTTGGAGTAACTTGACGAATCGCACTAGCGCTTGCACCAATAGTTGGAAGCTGATTGTTCTTTGTAATCTGATATTGCTCTTGAGCACGTTCAATATTGAGCGTTGCTGTACGCAAGTCACGGTTGTTGGCAAGAGCCAAGTCAATCACTTCGAGCAAACGAGGATCAGCAAAGAACTGCTTATAACCTTGTTCAGCAATAGACGTACCAGAAGCGCTGTTATATGCATAGCTTTGTGGTATATCGGTTTTCACGACTGGTTCTGGGCCGCGCATGCTTTGACAAGCTGCCAAAGCAAGCGCAAGTGCAGATACCGCAATGCTACGACCTGAAATAGACCATACTTTTTGCATCACGATTTATGCTCCTGAGTGTTTATGGTTTTTGGTTTGTACTTAAAGATACTACGAATCCACACATAGAATACAGGGATAAAGAAGATACCTAAGAACGTTGCACTGAGTACGCCACCAAGTACACCAAAGCCTACAGAGTGTTGACTTCCTGCACCAGCACCTGTTGAAAGAGCAAGTGGAAGTACACCGAAACCGAAGGCAAGGGTCGTCATGATAATTGGGCGTAAACGCATTTTTGCAGCATGTAAAGTTGCATCAAGCAAGTCTTCACCTTTCTCTTGCAGCTCTTTTGCGAACTCGACAATCAAGATCGCATTTTTTGCAGAAAGACCGATCACCGCAATAATTGCTACTTGGAAGTAAATGTTATTTGAGAGATTTGGATCTCCTTTAATAATCATACCCAAGTAAGTCAATACGATCGCACCAATGACACCAAGTGGTACCACCAGTAAAACCGAGAATGGAATTGACCAGCTTTCATACAATGCTGCTAAGCAAAGGAATACGATTAACAATGAAAGCGCATATAAGAATGGAGCTTGAGCACCAGACTCACGTTCTTCAAGTGATAAACCTGTCCATTCATAGTCGAAACCTTGTAAGCCCATAGATGGTAACTTACCAATAATTTCTTCCATTGCTTTCATGGCATCACCAGAGCTCACGCCAGTTGCAGGAGTACCTTGAATGTTGACCGATGATACGCCGTTATAACGTTCAAGACGAGGAGAACCATAAGTCCATTCACCAGTAGCAAATGCAGAGAATGGAACCATTTCACCTTTGTTATTACGTACATACCACTTGTTTAAGTCTTCAGGCATCATACGGCTACCCGCATCACCTTGAACATAAACTTTTTTCACACGGCCACGGTCAACGAAGTCGTTAATGTATGCACCACCCCATGCAATACGCATTGTATTGTTGATGTCAGCAATGCTCACACCCATTGCGCCAGCTTGAGCCTGATCTACATTAATTTGATACTGAGGTGTATCTTCCTGACCATTCGGACGCACACCCATAAGGCGTTTATCTTGTGATGCAAGACCTAAAATCGTGTTACGAGCGGCGATCAGTTTCTCATGGCCTTGACCACTTGAATCTTTAAGCTGTAAGTTAAATCCGGCAGTTACACCCAATTCAGGCATCGCTGGTAGTTGTAATGGCATGATATAAGATGCGTCTTTAACGATCATATTTAATGCCATACCACGTTTAATTAATGCACCGATTTGAGTTTCTGGTGATGTACGCTTGCTCCAGTCTTTTAACTTAATAAATCCAATACCAGCATTTTGACCCACACCTGTGAATGAGAAACCAGAAACGGCAAAGACAGACTCAACAGTGTCTTTTTCATTCATAAAGAAGTTTGTCATGGTATCAATCACTTTACCTGTGCGGTCAAGCGTTGCATTAGGAGGTAGTTGAACAAGTGTCATTACAACGCCCTGATCTTCTTCTGGTAAGAATGAAGATGGGAGTTTTTGGAACAGGAATACTAAAAGGGCAACTACAACAGCATAAAGAATGCCAGAGAAGATTTTGCCTTTAAGCATGCGACTAACACCATTTTGGTAGCTATGCGACATGCGGTCAAAACCATTGTTAAAGCTTCTAAAGAAACGAGCAAAGATATTATTGCTTGGTTCTTTGTTCGGATCATGCTGTTTTAAAATAGTTGCACAAAGTGCAGGGGTGAATGTTAACGCTACAATTAGCGATAGAACCATTGCTGTTACAAGGGTAATCGAGAATTGACGGTAAATTACACCCGTTGTACCACCAAAGAAGGCCATTGGTACGAATACCGCTGTCAATACACTGGTAATACCCACTAACGCACCAGAAATCTGCTGCATTGAACGAGAAGTTGCCGTAACCGGATCGGTATGGTCTTCGCTCATTACACGTTCAACGTTTTCGACTACAACAATGGCGTCATCGACCAGAAGACCGATTGCCAATACCATAGCAAACATGGTTAAAGTGTTAATCGAGAAACCGAAAATATTAATAACAGCAAATGTTCCTAATACAACTACTGGAACTGCAAGCGTTGGAATAATCGTTGCGCGCCAGTTTTGTAAAAATAGGAACATGACGATGAATACCAAAATCACAGCTTCAATTAATGTGTGTACTACACTTTCAATTGAAAGACGGATGAATGGAGTCGTGTCATAAGCCAACTTATCAGCAAGACCTGCTGGATAGTTCTTACGTAATTCAGATAAACGTTGTTCAACAGCAGCAGCTGTATCTAGTGCGTTAGCACCGGTTGCAATTTTAATTGCAAGACCGCCTGCTGGTTTACCATTAAATTTTGAGTCGAACTGGTAGTTATCAGAACCTAACTCTACGCGAGCAACATCTTTTAAACGAACTTCAGCACCAGATGCTGTGTTCTTTAAGAAGATATTTTTAAACTGCTCAGGAGTCTGTAACAAGCTTTGTGCGTTTACTGTTGCGTTAAGTACTTGACCTTGTACGGCAGGTGCGCCACCTAACTGACCTACAGCAACTTGCGAATTTTGTGCTTGTAACGCAGTCGCAATATCAGTTGGAGTGAGTTGATAACTTGTTAGTTTGGCCGGATCAAGCCAAATACGCATTGCGTATGAACCACCAAATACTTGTACCTCACCAACACCAGCAACACGGCTAAGCGGTTCTTTAATTGTCGAGTTTACATAGTCTTTAATGTCTGAGTCTGAAAGGCTGTTATCTGGTGAGTAAAATGCAATAACTTGCAAGAAGCTGGCACCAGATTTAGTAACAGTTACACCTTGACGTTGTACATCTTCAGGTAGAAGAGCAGTTGCAGATTGCAATTTGTTTTGAACCTGAACTTGTGCAATATCAGGGTCAACCCCTTGCTCAAAGTTTAACTGAATAGATGCCTGACCATTACCAGCACTGTTAGATGAAATATAGCGTAAGCCATCAAGACCATTCATTTGTTGTTCAATGATCTGGGTTACGGTATTTTCAACGGTTTCAGCCGATGCACCAGGGTAAGTCGCAGCAATCGTGACAGTCGGTGGTGCAATCGTTGGATACTGTGCAATAGGCATTTTTGTTAGCGTGAGAATACCCGCCAACATAATGACTAATGCAATCACCCACGCAAAGATGGGGCGATGAATAAAAAATTGTGCCATTCAATCTACCCCTTATGCATTTGAAGCTGCTTTCTGTTCTGCTTGAGGTTTACCTGATTGAGCCGGTTTAGCAGCATTTGGTGCTGCACCTTGAGGATTTGCTGGTTGAGCTTGATAAGGTTTTGCCGATACTTCTTGCCCTTCTTTAACTTTGGCAACACCATCAACAATGACTTTATCACCGGCTTTTAAGCCGTTTGTCACAATCCAGTTTTGTCCTTGAACACCTGAGGTTTCAACAGGACGACTCTCAACAGCCCCTTTAGCATTAACAAGCATTGCTACAGCTTGACCTGTAGGTAGACGTGTAATGGCTGCTTGTGGGATCAGATAAGCATTTGGAACAACACCCTGAACAATTTGTGCAGTGGTATACATACCCGGAAGTAACAGATGATTCGGGTTAGAGAATACGGCACGTAATGTAATTGTTCCTGTATCTTGGTTTACAGAAGCATCAGAGAAAGCAAGCTGGCCTTCGATTGGGTAGGTAGAACCATCTTCAAGCTTTAATTTTACTTTCGTGTTGTTACTATTATTCAGACTGCCTTTACTCAATTGTTGACGTAAACGCAATAATTCAGCACTAGACTGATTAATATCAACATAGATTGGATCTAACTGTTGAATTGTCACTAACGGATCAGTCTGATTTGCAGTAACCAAAGCACCAGCTGTTACTGTCGAACGTCCAGATTGCCCAGAAATAGGAGAGCGAATTGTAGAATAACCAAGATCTACATTTGCATTTGTTACTTGAGCCTTAGCTGCAGCAACTTGTGCTTCTGCAACATTAACTTGACCAAGTAAATCATCATATTCCTGTTTAGACACAGCATTACTAGAAACAAGTTGTTTGTAACGATTTAACTTGGTACGTAGTGAAGCTAGATTTGCCTGTTGTTGTAGGAGAGATGCTTTTGCATTTTCTAACGTTGCGCGGTTCGTTCTAGAGTCAAGCTCATACAGTGCCTGACCTTCACGAACGTAGCTTCCTTCAGCAAATAAACGTTTTAAAATCACGCCACTTGTTTGAGGGCGAACTTCAGAAATTTGATATGCTGAAGTACGGCCTGAAAGCTCAACGCTTTGTTCAACACTTTGTGGTTGAGCAACAATAACACCTACTTCTGCAGGCGGCATTTTCTGAGCAGCAGCAGCTTGCTGTTTCTCATCGGAGCCTTTGCTACAACCAACAAGTGCGATACTTGTTGCTAATGCGCAAGCAGTAAGGGCTGGTGCCCAAAGCTTAGCCGACATCATTGTTCCACCTCGTTTAGATAAAATCTAAAAATATATTTGTTTTCTACTTAACCTACTTTGTGTTTGTAATAACCAGAGCCAAAGCAGTGCAATCCAAATAAAACCAATGCCCCAACCAGCGAGTACATCTGTTGGGAAATGAACTCCTGCATATATTCTTGAAAGCCCCATACACACAAACCAAAGACAGGAGATCAAAACAATATAAGGAGAGTTAGTGTTGTGCTTATGGCATAACATAATCATTGCCAGACAAGCCAGTGTTGATGCATAAACACTGTGTGCACTTGGGAACGATGCACCGTAACTTTCAACAATATGATATGCCGCAGGAGGTCTAGGCCGGTTAACACACCATTTGAGCAGCCAACCAATGGTGATACTGCCGATAACTCCCAAGCTAATGAAAATAACAGTAATAAATTTTTTATACCATGCTAAATATACACATACTAGAAAGGATAAAAAACATACAAAAGGCATGCCGCCTACGCGTGCAAGAAAGGTAGTTATACTATTAAGATAATCTAAACGATGATGACTCAATGTTTGAACGGTGAGCAAGTCCAAAGATTGAAGACTTGGTACAAAAAGACCAAGAACACCTAATCCTAAAAAAACACAACCAATACAAAGCAATAGATAGGGCATAAACACACCTTTGCTCATTCATATAGTTTTTTCACTATTGAACGCCGTTGAAAGTGTACTTGCCAGTACACTTTTTTTCAAGCCTGATAGATCATCGTAAATTCATTTTGAAATTTTTTTAACATTTGGAAAAACAATCACAACAAAATTGACGAAATTCACATTTTATGTACAAAGCAAAACTCAGTGTTCTGCTTTTTTACCGCTACTGGCTTGTGTATTTTCTTCGAGTTCTAGTGGCTGTTTGGGTGGCCAAAAGAAATCGCTTGGATGTGTAAGAAAATGGGTCATGACTAGTTTGGCTAAAGGTTTCCATTGTTCAAAGCGAACTCGGCGTGCGCGTAGGGCTACAATAATCGTTAAGGTGAAACTTACGAATAAGTTGGTGAGGCCGATACAGAGCACACCTAAAAACGAAACTATAATCAAACCAATATCAGGGCTACCATTAATGGTCATTAAACCTTGTATGAAGTTCGCTGAAGCAAAGGCAATATGTCGAATATCAAGAGGTAGACCAAGGATGAAACCTATGGTTCCCATACTTCCTAGCATGACACCAAATAGAAAGTTACCCGCAAGTGCACCTAAGTTACGTTCAATATATTCAGCAAAACGATTAAGACGTTCTTGTCCAAATAAACTGCGTAGTCGGCGATGAGCTTTTAAACGTGGTCCAACTTTTCTATAAACAGCCATATTATCGAAATAGCCTGCAATCAGACCCGACAAGAACAAACACACACCTGCAATTGCTGCATGTGGAACTGCTAACGACGTAAAAGGATTTAAGCTATGTAATAAATAGGTTGCTTTGGTATGGGTTAATAAAGGCTCATCTAGGTAAAACTGCCAAGCAAAAGTAATGAGCGCGGCAGTAGGAATCGCAATTGAGATGTTACCCAAAATAGCAATAAACTGAGTTCGAATAATATTGATAATAAGTGCTGCTAATTCTGCAATTTGTGCAGTTTTAGAGCCTTTACGCTGCTGTACAGTTGCAGCGAGTGCAGCAGCGGTCATTGCTGGCTGTTTTGTTGCAACGGTAAAGTGCAGTACGTGAATCAGAATAAAACCAAGTGAATAGTTCATACTGAACGTAAAGGCTTGCATGAGCGGTGCCATTGTCATTCGTGCAGCAAGAATCTTTAATGTTGCCATACAGGCAATAATGACACCTGCACCAGCAGCAGCTTTGTACATTCCCCAAAAGCCTTTAGTGTCTGTACTTACATAATGTTCACCGGTACGGCTCGCATTTTCTGTAACCTGAAACGCGATGAGTTCACTGGTGGTGCTTAATAAAGAGCGAACACTTTTTTCACTATAATGGGCTTTAGTTAAGTCCGAAATTAGGTTTCCTAAAGAAACGTAGCGTCCTTCACTGTCGTCTACAACTAGATAAAGTAATAATTCAATTCGGTCTAAACACTGCTCAAGCAAAGACAATAAATAAGTCAAACTTAAACTAACACCGATTCTTTTGGTGGCTCGACGTATTTTTAAAACAACATCTCGACATTGTTCTAACATTACAAAGGCTTGAGAAGCATCTGGAGGTACTGTTACGACAGTATCATGTTGAGAAATATCTTGTTTTTTATATTTTTCGATAAACTCAATAATTTCGCGGTTTTGTACCAAAAAAGGTGATTCGTATTCAGTTAGTTCTGGTTGAGCATTAATAAACTCGGGATAAAGACCAATACCGCTAATCCGATAAGACAAGACGGTAATAGCCTTAATCATCTCTCGTTGAATAGCGTGTTTTTCATCGACGTTACTATTACTTTGTCCAATAAGTCCGAATAATGTTGCCCAATTTTTATCATCAATATGATTCAACCAGATTGAATCACTTTCTAAATAAAAAATTTTCCCAATCAAAATTTTGAGTTGACTTGAATCTTCAATAAGTGGCAGGAAATGGCCACCGAGTCTTTGCCCAAGCTGATTCCAGAAACCATCTAAAGACAGAATTCCGCTATCTGCATATAAGCTCACTTGCTTATATTGATTAATTAAACGTAATAAAAAGGATTGTAAGAGAGCTGAAGCGGTAGGGGTAAGTAAAAGGCTGTCAATAAATGCTTGTATTTTTTGTTGTATCTCCTCCGTACCGTGAGGATCGGATGGCCGTAAAGCATTGACTAAATCAATAAGTATATTTTCATCAATAACAGCTTGAGGATTTTCAAGCTGTTTCTGGATTTTTAAAAAATGATCTGAAAAATTTATATGCATAGGCAAAATAGTATCTACTGTATTCGATGTAATGCAAGCCGAGTTAAATTCATCAATGCCTGACGATAAGGTGTATCAGGTAAGATAGATAAGGCTTGCAGTGCTGCTTCTGTTTCTTCTTGGGCACGACGCTGGCAATAATCTAAAGCGCCAGACTTTTGCACAATTTCAATGACTTTTGATAATTGATCAACTCCACCAGTCGCAATACTACGACGAATAATGGCGTGTTCTTCACCTGTTGAATGTGCTAATGCTGAAATTAACGGTAAAGTAGGTTTACCTTCCATCAAATCATCACCAATATTTTTACCTAATGTTTCAGCATCCGACGTGTAGTCTAAAATATCGTCAATAATTTGGAATGCATTTCCGAAGTGACCTGCAAATAATCTTAAAGATTCGCGGTAGGCTTCTTGGCCCGCCAAAATAGCAGCACCTTCAGTTGCAAGTTCAAATAAACGAGAAGTTTTACCGTGAATAATTTTTAAATATGTTTCTTCAGTTGTATCGGGTTGATGCTGAGATTGAAGCTGTAATACTTCACCTTCTGCAATTTCACATGTACCTGTTGAGAAGTCTTTTAATAAGGTCATGTTGTTTAAGTCGACCAATAGATCAAAAGCGCGAGCAATAAGGAAATCACCCACTAACACGGCAGTTTGGTTGTTCCAAGTCGCATTGGCAGTAGGACGGCCACGTCGAAGCCCCGATTCATCGACCACATCATCATGCACTAAAGTTGCTGTATGGAGCATTTCAATAATGGCTGCCAGACGCTGTGCATTTTGCATATTGTCGAGGCCACAAGCGCGTGCTGCAAGTAGACACATGATTGGGCGCATACGTTTGCCGCCAGCTTCAACAACATGTTTACTTACCGACATGACCAAGCCGACTTTTGAGCTAATTCCTTCATTAATCAAGTGATCCATCGCAGCAAAGTCTGTAGCAACAGGAGCGAGAATGTCTTGCTTAAAATCGATGACCATATGAAGAAAAACCCCGTATAGGTAATAATTGGCGTTAGTGTATCAATTAAAAGTGCATTAAACAGGGAAACAAGCAATTGATATTCATCATTGTATATTCATGAAGAGTTCTTTGTTCTTTATTTCGGCAAAACGATGTGTTTCCGACAAAACAATAAATTTTAATAACGTCAACATGAATACAGCTTGTTCTTGTTGCAAGTTGTGATTGGAACTTTATTTTAAATTCTATTCAGAATCAATGAAAAGTACTAAATTCGAATCGAAGCTGTTTTTATTGTGTAAGAATAACCACCTCTAGTTGTATAGATAAAGATAAAGCACTTGTCGTTTGATCAAATTTCACTTAAAATCTGTCGCCTTGTATAACCCCAGTGGCGTTCGTTTTAAGATCGATATATCCCTTTATCGACACGACGACACGGGCTGATTGGAGTACATTATGTACGCAGTAATCCAAAGCGGTGGTAAACAGCACCGTGTAGTTGAGGGTGAAACCCTTAAAGTTGAATTATTGAAAGCTGAGTCTGGCGCAACTATTACATTTGATGATGTATTAATGGTTGTAAATGGTGACAGCATTCAAATCGGTGCTCCAGTTGTAGCTGGCGCTAAAGTAACTGCAGAAGTGATTGGTCATGGTCGTCACGACAAAATCCGCATTATCAAAATGCGTCGTCGTAAACACTACCGTAAGCAACAAGGTCACCGTCAATGGTTCACTGAGTTGAAAATTACTGGTATTTCAGGCTAATCACGAGGAGTAAGAGACATGGCAACTAAAAAAGCCGGTGGATCGACGAAGAACGGTCGTGATTCAAACCCAAAAATGTTAGGTGTTAAAGTTTACGGTGGTCAAACTGTAACTGCTGGTAACATCATCGTTCGTCAACGTGGTACTGAATTCCACGCTGGTGCAAATGTTGGTATGGGCCGTGACCATACTTTATTTGCTACTGCTGACGGCGTAGTAAAATTCGAAGTGAAAGGTCAATTTGGCCGTCGCTACGTAAAAGTTGAAGCTGTTTAAGTTTTAGCTTTAAAAAAAAGCCCACATTTTGTGGGCTTTTTTTATGGAACTTCATTAATTTTATCTTCATCATGATGAATGAAATTCTACAAACAATATGAATAACATAACAAAATATCTTATTTTCTCAATGATTAGCACTGAGTTTGTCGGTTAATATGGGTCATGAAATGAAGAGCTTATTCTGCTTGTTCTAATCAAAGCTTAATAGGTTATCTTACAGCAACTAAAAAGGTGATGACATGAATATGCTTCGTAAAACTATGTGTGCTATTACACTCAGCGCGTCAGTGCTTGCTCCTGTAATGAGTACTACAGCGTTCGCTGCACCAGTAGCAGCACCGGAGCAACAGGCAATTGGGAACTTGGTAAATCAGTTGTCAGGATTACAACGTTTAACTGCCGATTTTGAGCAAACAACGAAATCTAATACAAAAACTATGGTACAGAAAAAAGGTTTAGGTGCTCAGCATATGAACCAGACGTTTAAGGGGTCTATGAAGGTCGAACGTCCAGGGAAATTTTATTGGGAAACTGTGAGCCCGTCTAAACAGACTATTGTAACTAGTGGTAAAACAGTCTGGATTTATGATCCTGATTTACAACAAGCCGTACGTCAAAGCTTAGATTCACAAGTAGCCGATACACCAGCTTTATTGCTCTCTGGTAATACTAATCAAATCATGAAGTCTTATCGAGTGACTCAGCCAGATAAGTCTAAGTTATACTTCACTTTATTCCCTAAAAAAGAAGATGGCGCTTTTCAAAGTTTAACGATTAGTTTTGGTGCAAACAAAGCACCTACGTTAATGGTGCTACAAGATTCTTTAGGTCAAACCACTTACGTGAAATTTAATAATGTGAAAGTGAATGCTTCAATTCCAGCTTCTACTTTTAATTTTACGCCTCCTAAAGGCACCGATATTATTGATCAATAATTATTCTGACTCTTTAAGAAAGCCACCATTTCAGGTGGCTTTCTTTTTATATATCAACCCTAGATACATTTTTTAACCCCGTCTTATTCTTACGCCTTGTATAGTGATAAAAGAGAATATACGGGGATTAACATGCGACTTTACGACAAGAAAATTATTTTCATTCTTCCTATAGTAGCTGCCATGGTGGCAGTAAGTGGCTGTCAGCCAAAATCTGCAGCTAAAGATGAGCAACCCGCATCTAGTGCTTCAGTAAAAGAGCAAAAACAAGCAGAAGTTCCTGTTATTCAGGCAAAAGTAATTCCAGTAAAATTACCAAAGTCTAAAGTTTGCCTTGAAGATGGCTGTACTGAATATGATTTCCAGACAGTACAAACGAATGAAAAATGGATTAATGATTATTTTACGAACCGTATAAAAAAGGCAGACCCGAATGCTTTTGCAAACTTGGCTGATAAACCTGTTGAAGTACCAGAGGGAGAGCCTCGTTCAAGTCAAAGTGCAATTTATGTTCGTTATTTAGGACAAAATTATAATCTTGCAACCTTTGCCTTACAGACATACTCATACTCCGCAGGTGCAGCACATGGCATGTCACATCAAGAATTTGTAAATTTCGATTTATTAAATAAAAAGCACATTACTGTTGCTGAGCTTATTAAGCCAGATGTAGAAAAACAACTTGTTGATGCACTTTTTGATGCGAATATCAACTGGCTTCAAGACCACAATATTACCCGTGAAAAACTACAGTTAAGTGATAATTACTACTATGGTGCCAATGGGATTGTTTTTGTTTATCCAGTTTATGAATTGGCTTCTTATGCAGAGGGTATGACTGAATTAACACTGCCGTATTTTGAGGCAGCTAAGTTCATTAAACCTGAGTATTTACCAAGTGTGCCAAACTACAACATGTAAAATATGTGGTCTCTTCTCGGAATTGTGTGAAAGCTATTCGATATGAAGATGATCACTATATTTTTTAGTGCTAAGGGCTTACACTATAGCCAGTTTTTTACCCATATTATGATTAATTATGATCGACCCTAAGTTACTCAGAAATAATATTGAAGTCGTTAATGCAGCTTTGGCAAAACGTGGTGTTCAGCTAGATGTCCAAGAATGGGCATCTTTAGAAACTCGCCGTAAAGACTTGCAATCAAAAACTGAAAAGTTACAGGCAGAGCGAAATGCCGGTGCTAAACAAGTGGGTCAGATTAAAAAATCCGGTGGCGATGCTTCTGAAATCATGGCACGTATGCAGGCCATTGGTGATGAGATTAAAGCTGCTGAAGTTGCTTTATCAGAACTACAAAATGAGATTGAGCAAAAAGCACTAAGCATTCCAAACTTACCAGATGAATCTGTTCCAGTTGGTAAAGATGAAAGTGATAACGTTGAAATCTCAAAATGGGGTACACCTCGTCAGTTCGATTTTGAAATCAAAGATCATACTGATTTAGGCGAGTGGATGGGCGGCCTAGAGTTTGAAACTGCGACCAAACTTACCGGTTCACGTTTCAGCGTGTTGAAGGGGCCTTTAGCGCGTCTACAACGTGCTTTAACTCAGTTCATGCTTGATACCCATACTTTAAAGAATGGCTATACTGAAGCTTACGTGCCTTATTTGGTTAATGCTGACTCACTTCGTGGGACAGGACAATTACCAAAATTTGAAGAAGATTTATTTAAACTTCAAGGCGAAAAAGAATACTACCTTATTCCTACAGCTGAAGTTCCTGTCACAAATTTTGTTCGCGACGAAATCATTGATGCAGACCGTTTACCACTAAAATATGCAGCGCATACACCATGTTTCCGTAGTGAAGCTGGTTCTTATGGACGTGATACACGTGGCTTAATCCGTCAGCACCAATTTGATAAAGTTGAAATGGTGCAAATCGTTAAACCTGAAACATCTATGCAGGCACTTGAAGAACTCACTGCACATGCCGAGGGTATTTTGCAGGCACTTGGTTTGCCATACCGCAAAATTTTGCTCTGTGGTGGTGATATGGGCTTTGGTGCGATGAAAACTTACGACTTAGAAGTATGGGTTCCAAGCCAAAATACATATCGTGAGATTTCAAGCTGCTCTAATATGGGGGATTTCCAAGCACGTCGTATGAAAGCGCGCTTCCGTATGGATCAGAAGAAGACTGAATTAGTGCATACGCTAAACGGCTCAGGTCTTGCAGTAGGACGTACTTTGCTTGCAGTTATGGAAAATTACCAACGTGAAGACGGCTCAATTGAGATTCCAGAAGTATTACGCCCATATATGGGTGGTGTAACGTTTATTGACTAAACTTTGCATCTAAATTGTGCACGTTTTTTGCTTAAACATAATCAGATGATTGATGTAGAGGTTTAAGGTGGATATTTTTCCAATCTCTTTGAAGTTGCAGCAGCAACGTTGTCTGATTGTGGGCGGAGGGCATATTGCTTTACGCAAGGCAACCTTATTAGCTAAGGCGGGAGCAATAATTGATATTGTTGCTCCTGAAATTGAAGAACAGCTTCTGCAATTAGTAACAACAACAAATGGTCAGCATTTTGTTGAAGTTTTCTCTGAAAAGTTTTTAAGTACACCATATCGACTCGTCATTGCCGCGACCAATGATCCGCAAGTCAATAAAACAGTCTTCGAGCAATGTGAAGTACGTAATTTACTCGTAAACAGTGTTGACGATATTCCACATTGCCGTTTTATGGTTCCTGCGATTATTGACCGTTCACCTTTAGTGATTTCGGTTGCTTCAAATGGGACATCTCCTGTTTTATCTCGTCAAATCCGCACACAGTTAGAGATATCCATTCCGCATGGAATGGGGAAGTTAGCTGAGTTTTCAGGAAAATGGCGAAATAAGGTTAAAGAAAAAATTTCTAATCCCGATGAACGCCGTATTTTTTGGGAAAACTTGTATGCAAGTCCCTTAAAAGAGCAGGTTTTTAACGATAACCTAGATGTTGCCGATAGCATGCTTGAACAAGCATTGCAGGAGTGGAAAGCACCTAAAGGTGAAGTTTATTTAGTGGGCGCAGGTCCTGGTGATCCTGAACTGCTTACCTTAAAAGCTTTACGTTTAATGCAGCAAGCTGATGTGGTCATTTATGATCGTTTGGTATCTCAACCTATTTTAGAGTTATGCCGTCGAGACTCGACAAAAATATATGTCGGAAAAGCTCGCTCAAATCATTCGGTTCCCCAAGATGGGATCAATGCTTTACTCGTTGAATATGCTCAACAAGGAAAGCGCGTTTGTCGTTTAAAAGGTGGTGATCCGTTTATTTTTGGGCGTGGTGGTGAAGAGATCCAAGAATTATTCCAAGCTGGTGTGCCATTTCAGGTGGTTCCGGGGATTACTGCAGCATCAGGCTGTTCAGCTTATGCGGGTATTCCGCTCACTCATCGTGATTATGCGCAGAGTGTACGTTTCCTAACTGGCCATTTAAAAGAAGGTTCTCCTGAGCTTCCTTGGAATGAGCTGGTATATGAGAACCAGACTTTAGTTCTTTATATGGGCTTAGTAGGCTTGGAACGTATTTGTGAGCAATTAATCGCTCACGGACAGCGCCCAGATATGCCAGTTGCATTAATTTCAAAGGGTACAACCCCTGAACAAAAGGTTGTGGTGGGGTCACTTGCTGATATCGCATCTAAAGTGACAGAACATCAAATTCATGCGCCGACTCTCACGATTATTGGTGAGGTCGTGCGTCTGCGTGAACAGTTACAGTGGAACTAATGGGCTAATAATTATCTTTGATCAAGTTAATGATTGCCTGAGTTAACCAAAAAGTAATTTAAGTGAGTAATTAAGTGATTCATGTTGTTCTATACGAGCCTGAGATTCCTGCAAACACAGGAAATATTATTCGACTATGTGCGAATACAGGGGCTCAATTGCATTTGGTTAAGCCTTTAGGTTTTGAGCTTGATGATAAAAAGCTTAAACGTGCAGGGCTTGATTATCATGAATGGGCAAGAATGCAGATTTGGGACAATATTGAAGCATGCCTCGCAGACTTAAAGTCAAAAGGTGTTGAGCATGTCTTTCCTCTAACGACAAAGGGTTCTGCAACTCCGCATACAGTTGATTTGAATCGACCTGTGGCTTTACTGATGGGGCCAGAAACACGCGGCTTGCCTGAGCATGTTCGTTTGATGTTCCCTCAAGAGCAGTGGATTCGCTTGCCTATGGCTGAAAACTCTAGAAGTTTGAATTTGTCTAACGCAACGGCTGTAATTGTTTACGAAGCATGGCGTCAGCAAGGTTTTAAAAATTTAGGTTAATTTGTTAACTCTTTAAATAAAAAATAAGGCCAGTAAAGGCCTTATTTTTTTAATCTAATTTTAATTTAAGCTTGTTCTAGTACTTTTTCATCATAGGTGATTTGTGCTGCTAAAACTTGCTCAATGTTTGTTTCAGCCCATTCTTTTAATTGGAAGGCCATTGAAGCGACATTTTGGCCTAATGGTGTAAGTGAATAGTCAACACGAATAGGTGAAGTGTCTTGAATCTTGCGTTCGATAAAGCCATCTCTTTCTAGCATTTTTAACTTTTGTGACAAGACTTTAGGTGAAATACCTTGAATATTCTTTTTGAGTAGATTGAAGTGCTGCGTTTCTTCCTCAAGAATATTTAAGATGAGTAAAACCCACTTATCTGCAATTTTTTCAAAAAATAAACGAGCAGGGCAATGTTGTTGAAAAATATTGTATTTTAGACATTCATTCATACCATTTACCTACTTATTTCTAAAAAAATATACTAGTTACCAAGTGGTAACTAATTGACACCTAGTTTCTAAAATATATCATAAAATGGAATTTAATAAAACACAGGTTTATCCCATGTCTAATTCTAATATTGCGGTTGTATATTTCTCTGGTTATGGCCACACGAAAGTAGTTGCTGAAACTTTTGCTAATGAAATTAATGCTCAACTTATCCAGATTGATCAGGAAGGTAATATTACTGAGCAAGATTGGGAAACATTAAACAATGCAAAAGGTATTGTTTTCGGTGCTCCAACTTACATGGGTACAGCACCATGGCAATTTAAAAAATTTGCTGATGCAACTTCAAAAATTTGGTTTACACGTGGTTGGGAAGATAAAGTATTTGCAGGCTTTACCAATAGTGCAAGTCTAAATGGTGATAAGCAAGTTACGCTTATCCAATTACAAACTTTAGCATCACAACACGGCGGTATTTGGGTGAGTCTTGGATTGCCGCCATCAAATACAAAAAGTGCAACACGTGAAGATGTAAATAACCTAGGCGGTTCAGTAGGTTTACTTGTTCAGTCGCCATCTGATGCAAGTGTAGACGAGATTCCAACAGGGGACTTGGAAACAGCAAAACTTTATGCAAAACGCGTACAAGGTATTGTAAATAAAATATTTGGATAATAAGTCCATAAAAAAAGGCGCTTTGAGCGCCTTTTTTATTATTCATGCTCGTTGTGTTGAGGAGCATTGTATTTAAAGCCTTTGGTCTTGTAAGCAAGATAACCTACACCAACCACTGCCCAAGCCAAGCCAATTTGTAAAGCAAGCTTGTCAATTTCCAACCACATTAGGAACACACTGGCAAAACCAAGTGTCGGTACAATAATGTAATTAATAATATCTTTAACAGATTTGTTTTTACCATCTCTAAGCGCATAACGCGAAATTACAGAGAAGTTTACAAAACTAAAAGCAGTTAAGGCCCCGAAACTAATTAAGTTAACAATATGTTCAAGGTCTAAAAAGCCAGCAGACAGCGCAACTACACCAACAATAAGAATGTTGTAAGTTGGAGTATGTAATCTTGGGCTAATATGACCAAACAACTTTTTATTGATAACGCCATCACGTCCCATAACATACATTAAGCGAGATACACCAGCATGTGCTGAAATACCCGATGCCATTACTGCAACCACGGCAAAGTATAAAACTAATGTTTTAAATGCAATGCTACCAATTGCTGCAACCATCACAGGTTGTGATTCATCTAAAGGTTTAAAGTACGTAGTAGGGTTGCTCGGGAAATACAGCTGGATAAAGTAAGTGCTTATGATAAAAATGACACCAGCAAGAAGTGCTGTTGAAAAAATCGCTTTTGGAAGTGTTTTTTCTGCATCTTTTGTTTCTTCGGCAAGTGAAGATAAAGCATCAAAACCTGTAAAAGAAAAGCACAGTACCGTTGCACCACCAATCAAAGCACTAATAGAGGTCATATCATTCCAAAAAGGAGTGAGTGACCATAATTCAGCCTTATCCGGATTTAGCGTACCGTCAGCATATACACCTTGGGTAAGCAAGGTATACACTTGATAAACAAAGTAAAAAATAACACCAAGTTGAATAACTACAATTGTACTGTTAAAGCGAGCAACAAAACGTGCGCCGAATAAGTTAATAACAGTCATTAATGCAGTTAAGCCAATAACCCATAACCAATTATTTACTTCCGGAAACAATGCTCTTAAATAAATATCGGCCAAAATGATATTGACGAGTGGTGAAAGTAAATAGTCTAGCCAAGATGACCAACCCACCATAAAACCAACATTAGGGTGAATTGACTTTTGGGCATAGGTGTATGCTGATCCTGAAGAAGGATAGCGTTTGATCATGTGTCCATAACTGATTGACGTCAATAAAATTGCAACTAACGCAAAAATATAAGAAGTAGGTACATGACCACCACTTCGTTCTGATACTAAACCAAAAGTATCAAATAAAGTTAATGGTTGAATATAAGCTAAACCAATAATAATGATGTGCCATAGCACAAGATTCTTTTGGAGCTTAGCTGTTGGTTTAGTCCCAGATAAGTTTGTCAACGGCGTTATCCTCATAATCGTTGATCAAGGATCAGCTTGGTGTTAAGGATCGTTTGAGACGAACGATCCCCCCTACATAAAAGATAAAGTGCGCCAATCTATCCTAAATTGATGCAAATTGTCAGTACTTTCGTGGAATTTTTAGCAAATTTTTTGCCATATTTCCAAAGAAAATGATGAATAAAAATTCATAGATATAAAAAAGGTCTGATTTATCATAAAAATCAGACCTTTAAGTTTTACTTTAAATATCTAAAACTTAAGTTACCAAGCTTTTTGTAAGATCTCGCGTATGTCTTTTAAGCTTGCTTCCTTAGGATTATAAATAATAGAGCCATCATTTAGTGCTTTTTCAGCAACTTCATCAAGTTGAGCTTCAGTAACCTTACCAGTTTCGCGCAAGGTACGAGGTAACTTGGTTAGGCTAAACAAGCGATCACGCATTGCTAGAATAGTCGTAATTGCTCTATCTGCACGTTGGGTTGCTGGAGTTTGGGCATAAATATCTGCACCAGCTAGAGGTAATAGTAACTCACCAATTTTCTGACCATTTACTTGTTTGTTGTATTCAAGCACATAAGGTAAGAATAGGTTCATACATAAACCGTGGGGCAGGTGAGCGACCGCACCTAATGCATGTCCTAAAGAGTGTACAAGACCTACCATCGAATTGGAAAATGCGATACCTGCCATTGTGGAAGCTTGTGCAAGCTCTAAACGACCTTGTGAGTCATTTGGATTTTCTAAAACGTTAAATAGATTTTCGCTAATCTTTTTAATACCTGCACTCGCATAAGCATCGCTGAGTGGATTGGCTGCCATACATGTATATGCTTCCACACAGTGTGTTAATGCATCCATACCAGTCATTGCCGTCAAGTGAGGTGGCAATGTTAATGTCATGCGTGGATCTAAGATTGCAGCATGTGGCATTAAATAGTATGAAGCAAATGCCAATTTAACATTCTTTTGTGTGTCGGAAACCACCGCAACCATAGTCACTTCTGAACCTGTACCTGAAGTGGTCGGAATCACAAAAAATGGCTTTAACGGTTTTGGTAGGTTATGAGCGCCAGAATATTGAAGAAGGTCATTTCCACCTTCTGAGACTAAAATATTGGTTGCTTTAGAGGTGTCAATAACAGAGCCACCACCAACAGCAATAATCGCATCACATTTATTTGTGCGATAAGCTTCAGCAGCAAGACGAACTACTTCAAGACTTGAGTCTGGTGGGACATCATCAAAAACATGACCAATCACCGCATCAGTCGTGCTAAATGCAGCTTCAATAGGGTTGAGTAAGCCATTTGCACGGACACCTTTATCTGTAATGATAAGTGGACGCTTTGCACCTAAAGTTGCAAGTTCAAACGGAATATGTTCTAAAGCAGCATTACCGGCAATGACTTTTACAGGACAAAAGAATTCGTAATATGGTTTAGCCATGTTATGCGCTCCGCTTGAAGTAAGACTTAGCTACTTTTAAGTAAATATTTGCAGCTTCGTTGAATTTTTCTTTTAGGGTGAGTTCGGTTGGATATTCTTTAACTGCAAGTGACGCTACCAATTTTGGTAAAATGAGAGATTCCATTTTATTTAGGCAGCGCACTAAACGAATTGCTGCGGATACATCGCCATCAGCAATCATGCGGTCATTTGCAAATGCTTGAGCGGTACTTTCCTGAAAAGAGAACACCAAAAATGCATGTGTCACATGCTTAAAAGTGATGGTTAAATCAGGTTTTTTTTCCGCTCTTTTCAGCAGTTCTAATTGTTTATCTTCTGTCACTCGTGCAAAAAATGCTGGTCCATTTGGGAAAACATTCATTGAAAGTACAAAGTGAACAGGAAATTTAGACACTTCCTCTTGTATTTCACTATCAACCTGACTTGCCATGACTAAGCCTCGACCAACAACGTCCATCATGAGCTTAACGTAGGCAAGTTGCAGAGTGGGCTTTACAGCTTTTGTCGAAATCACTTGCTATCCCTTCTTAAAATTATGCAAAAGCAAATTTAGAGTAATTACTCTAATATATTTTTATTCCATCTCAAAATCATTTATTCAATTTTGACTTCAGGGTCATTAAAGTGACCAGATGTCTTAATATACTCAATAAAGTCCTGACAAAGTTGTTCAAATGATGGATATGGAGTCACCAAATCTTGTATGCGAACCATTTCCAAACCAGCATAACCGCATGGGTTAATTGTTTGAAAACCAGTTAATGCACAGTCTAGGTTTAAGGCTAGACCATGATAACTACGACCACGACGAATTTTGAAACCTAAGGAACCTATTTTTCTGTCATTTACATATACACCTGGAGCATCAGGTTTTGCATATGCTTCAATATTATATTTCTTTAAAACATCTATCATAAATTGTTCAGCAAAACTGACTAATGTACTCACATTCCACTTCAGACGATTAAGATCAAACATGAAGTAAGCAACGAGTTGACCAGGTCCATGCCATGTCACTTGCCCACCACGGTCAGTTTGAACCACAGGAATGTTAGATGGAATTAGAATATGCTCAGGTTTTCCTGCCTGACCTTGAGTTAGAACTTCGTGATGCTGGAGTAACCACAGCTCATCGGGTGTATTTTCATCACGTTGATTAGTCAGGTTTTTCATCAATTCGAATTTGCTTTGATAATCTTGTAAATCGTTCCACTGACGAATAATCAAAGTGGGTTTATCAAGGCTCATTAAACATTTTCCTGTGCGATGTACTTAACAGAAGAGCAACTTCACTTTTAGGTTGTGAAAATATGCTCTTGATGAGTTTAAAGTATTTTGCTTAAACGATTCTAAATATTTGTAATTATTTATAATAAGCTTGATAGAAATAAAAATGCCATGACACGAAATTTGTCATGGCATCTTAAAATTAAAGTGCAGTTCTGATCTGCGGGCAAGCAGCCAAGTCTGCATACAAAGCATGAACTTGTTCCAATTCATCAAAACGTAATTGTGCGGTTAATGAATGGTATTTGCCTGTACGAGATTCTTGTACTTTTAACGTTGATTGGTCAAAGTCAGGAAAATGTTTCACTAGAATATCAACTACAGCTATACGTAATTCTTCACCCGCATCGCCAATCAGTTTAATTGGATAGTCCATTGGAAATACCCAAAGGTCTTCACGGAGTTCGCGAGATGGAGTGCGGTCTAACATAAGTAACCTCATCATGTGAAACGCCTGCATCATCGCAGGCGTTTGTAGCTCTTTCTATTAAATGGGGACTAGTACCGAAATTTCAAGATTTCAGAACTTAGTCATTCTCTAAGAAAGAACGCAAGTGTTCAGAACGAGAAGGGTGACGTAATTTACGTAATGCTTTCGCCTCGATTTGACGAATACGTTCACGCGTTACATCAAACTGTTTACCAACTTCTTCTAAAGTATGGTCAGTTGGCATATCGATACCAAAACGCATTTTCAATACTTTAGCTTCACGTTCAGTTAAGTTTTCTAGAACTTCACGAGTTGCTTCTTTTAAGCCTTCTGAAGTCGCAGCATCAATTGGAGAAGTGATGTTCTGGTCTTCAATAAAGTCCCCAAGATGCGAATCTTCATCATCACCAATTGGAGTTTCCATTGAAATAGGTTCTTTAGCAATTTTAAGAACCTTACGAACTTTAACTTCATCCATTTCCAAACGTTCACCTAACTCTTCTGGAGTAGGTTCACGGCCCATTTCCTGCAATAACTGACGAGAAACACGGTTAATCTTGTTAATCGTTTCAATCATATGTACAGGAATACGAATTGTACGTGCTTGGTCTGCGATAGAACGGGTAATTGCCTGACGAATCCACCAAGTTGCATAAGTCGAGAATTTATAACCGCGACGGTATTCAAACTTGTCTACAGCTTTCATCAAGCCAATGTTCCCTTCTTGAATCAAGTCAAGGAACTGTAAACCACGGTTGGTGTATTTCTTCGCAATCGAAATTACCAAACGAAGGTTAGCTTCTACCATTTCTTTTTTAGCACGACGAGCTTTGGCTTCACCAATCGCCATACGTTTAGAAATATCTTTAATTTCAGCAACGCTTAAATTAAGTTCTTTCTCAATATCTGCAATCTTTTGCTGGAATGCTAGAACATCTGGACGAACTTTTTCTAAATGCGCCTTAATTTCAGCAGGAGCTTTAGCAATTTGTTCATCTAACCAAGCTGGATTAGATTCTTGTTTTGGGAAAGATGTACGGAATTGAGTACGATCCATACGACCACGACGTACTGCATAACGCATAATTTCACGTTCATTAGCACGGATTTGTTCGTGAGTGCCACGAATCATTTCTGAAATGATGTCAAATAAACGTGGAGTAAATTTAAACATCATGAATACAGTTGCCAAAGACTCAAGTGCTTCATTTGCTTCACGGCTATTACGGCCATGTTTTTCAATAATAGCTTTTGTTTGAGTCCATGCTGCTTCTAATTCAGTAAAACGAACTTTTGCAACTTCTGGGTCAGGACCTGAATCACCTTCAGAGTCATCATCACCTTCAGATTCTTCTTCCTCATCGTCATCATCAAGCTTAACTTCTTTTGTTGATTTTGAAGATGATTCGTCTTCTTCCTCAAGTTCCTCAACGTCTTCCAAAACTTCAGGAATATCTTCATCAGTTTCAGGATCGAGGTAACCAGATAAAATATCTGCAAGACGACGTTCGCCAGTTAAAAAATCATTATATTCTTTTAATACAACTTCAACCGCATTTGGCCAGTAAGCAATTGAATTCAGGACATCACGAATCCCTTCTTCAATACGTTTGGCAATGCTGATTTCACCTTCACGGGTTAATAGTTCTACTGTACCCATTTCACGCATGTACATACGTACAGGGTCTGTCGTACGTCCAGGCTCATTTTCAACCGATGCAAGTACGGCAGCAGCTTCTTCTTCAGCAACTTCATCTGCTGTGTCAGTTGACTCACCGAACATAGTATCGTCAGATTCAGGTGCACGCTCGTGTACAGGAATACCAACGTCTTGAAGCATCTGAATAATGTCTTCAATCTGTTCGCTTTCAGTAATCGAGTCCGGCAGATGATCGTTAACCTCAGCGTAAGTTAAGTAACCTTGTTCTTTGCCTCGGCTAATCAGAGCCGCTACTTGAGAAGTAGGGGAATGCATATCGCTCATCTTTGCTTACTCTTTGTTGAATCTGTGGCAGTGAAAAACCGTGCATGATAGCACAATTTGCTTGAAATGTTTTGGCTTTGATCGATGACCGTTAAATAAAAAATATCTTTGAATTCACGACTATTTTTTGAATATTGGGCTAAAATCATTTTTTTCAAGTTTAAATCATAGAAAAATTTGTACAAATCTTCCCTTATCGAAAGATTATGGTGTTTTATAAATACACAATTTTTTGGGTGAAAAACAGTACAAATGAGCAATTAAATGAAAAAAATATAAATAAAACTTGACAAGGAAAAGTAAGAAAGATAAATAGCGGCTAGACCCATTCACATTTTTTCATTATGAGGTAGTTTTAGTGTCTTCTACAGATTTTGAACTAGATGATAACTACGGCGATGATGATGATGTCGGTTTTGATGAGTCATCAGGCAAAATCAGTGCAAAAGAATCGTTGGAAAAACGTAGATTAATTGATGATCTATTGGCACAGCGTCGTTTAGAGCGTGAGTTAAAAGATTTCGATTATGATTTAGACGATGATGATCTTGATGATGAAGACTGATCAAAACTAAATAGGGCATCGTCGGCTTAAGTGCTATGCTATCGTCAATTTCTTTTAAAGTCAGGTAACACAATGAGTGCATTAGATTTAGACCAGTTAAGTGAATATCTAGATGGAGACCACAATGAGTATGGTCTAGACTTTGCTGCAACTCATGGTTTTTTATGTGCAATTGCAGTAGGTCCTCAATTTGACCGTTGGTTAGATGAATTATTTGATAGTAACCATAAAAAGGTTCCTGCTGAGATCATTCTTCAAATCAAACTTTGGTTAGAGTCGATTCGTCAAGATTTAGCAAATGAAAATGGAATTGAATTTCCATTTGAAGTTGAGGAAGCGGATGTTGAGTCAAGTCTAGGCGATTGGAGTGTTGGTTTTGTTGACGCAATGTTCTTAAACGAAGAAGCATGGTTTGCTCCTGAGTATGAAGAACAATTGGTTGATTTAACTTTACCGATCATGGTTTTTAGCGGAATTGATGAAGAAGATCCACAGATGGAATCTTTCCGTCGCAATGGACAGTTAATGGATGAACTGGCAGAAGAAATTCCAGATAATTTGAATGAATTATATTTGATGTATCACACTCCAAATTAATTTATTAGAAGAAATAATAAATAACGTCCTTTCTAGGGCGTTTTTTATGTTTTAATTATTTTTAATACATAATTAAATATAATGTTTTGACATTAATTTTATTTCTATATAATCACGTGCAAATTTTTTGATATCAATTTCTTAATCAAAAAATTAATTTATTTCGCCATGAATATTTTTTATTGGTGATATGAAAATCTTTAATGCTTTAATAACGTGATTTAATATGAAAATAATTTTTAAAATTACGGGCGTACTCTCAGTAATATTACTTGTAGCCTGTGGTAATGAAAATAGCAAAAGTGTCAGTGAAGAAAAAATTGCACAATCAACCCAAAATCAAGTTGCTTATAAAGTAATCTCTGGTACTGCATTTTCAACTTCTGCTTTAAATGGGGAAAATGTAACAGCAATTTGTAAAGATGGGTTTGGTTTTAAAGATAATGTAATTGTTAATGCACAAGGACAATGGCAAGGAGAAATAGACACCAGTAAATTTCCTTGTCGTTTAGAGGTGAAAGCTAATGGGCAAACTTATCATAGTTATATCGATCATGAGGGAAGTGTAAATATTAACCCGCTTACGGATATGGTTGTTGCTTATGCAAGTAACCAGGTTCCTGTAACGTGGTATCAATCTGGAAGTATAACTAAAGAAAAGTTAAATTTGGCAAATTCTGCTTTGGTAGCTGAACTTATTAAAAAGGGATACGGTATTAATAATGATATAGATCTATTTAATACTGAGATGAAAGCAAATAACCCTATTCCTCAAGCTATTCAAGAGTTGTTGGAAACTATTAAGAATAATGGAAATATTAAAGACTATGATGCACTGTTAATGTTAATTAAAGATGGAAATTTATCTCAAATACCTGAGAAAATAGAATTTCTAAATAATAGTGTAGCAAAAGTTTTTGGCTTTAATAAAGATGCTTGCCAAGCACTTCCGAAAACAGAAAATATGGAACAATATAATAAATGCTCTGAGAAGGTTATTGATGATTTTTCAGAAAGTAATTTAGTTGCTACTGATTCTGATGAAAAATGTATTTTAGTTAAACAAGGCAATAAAGTAAGTTTAACTAAAGGGAATCAAACAGTATCAGCATTATTAGATAAAGAACAAGAGGATGGCATGGACTTTACTTTTGATGAAGGTGAACTAGAAATTGTAGATCTTATAATTAATACAGGGCCTTACACAGATATAAATACTTATAGTCAGATTGGATTAGACTTTTCTGGTGATGGGAAGTTGAGGGGGGGTGTTGGAAAGTCTCCAACAGTGCCTTCAATGAATTGTGCTAGCCCAGAGTTTAAAAAGCTAATGGAGCTTTATAAGTAAATTAAAAAAAGGGCATCATTTGATGCCCTTTTTTTAATTATAAGCGTTTGCGTTTAGCTGCGGCAATTTGTGATTGGCGCATGCGGAAGCCAGCTTTTTGTTTTTCAGTTGTTTTGTCGATGCAATACACGCATGAAACACCATGTTCATAACTTGGAAGCGCAGACTCTTCCGGAGTTAAAGGCCAGCCACAAGCATGACATTTAATGTTTGCACCTTCTTCAACACCATGAGTTACAGCAGTACGTCCATCAAATACGAAACATTCACCTTCCCAAAGGCTTTCATCCGCTGGAGTTTCTTCTAAGTATTTAAGAATACCGCCTTTTAAGTGGTAAACCTCTGTAAATCCTTCTTGAAGAAGTAAAGATGTTGATTTCTCACAACGAATACCGCCAGTACAGAACATCGCAATTTTTTTGTCTTTGTGTTGTTCTAGCTCTTTTTTAACGTATTCTGGAAACTCACGGAATGTTTCTGTTTTAGGGTCAATCGCACCTTTAAAGGTACCAGCCTTATATTCATAATCATTACGTGTATCGATTAGAATAACATCATCACGTGCAATTAAATCATTCCATTCTTTAGGATCAAGATAGTGACCAACTAAATCGCGAGGTTTTACTTCTACGCCTAAAGTTACAATTTCTTTTTTAAGTTTAATTTTCATTTTACGGAAAGGTTTATCGGAGCTATGGGACTCTTTATATTCCATCGCTTTAAAACCTTCGTTTAACAAAAATTGATGAATTTTATCAATTGCCTCACGGTCCCCAGCCACGGTACCATTAATTCCTTCGCCTGCTACAATTAGAGTTCCACAAAGGTTGATTGTTTTCACTAAGTCTAAAAGACGTTGTTGAAGATCGGCAGGATCTTGAACTTCTTTAAATTGATATAGTGCTGCAACAACCCAACCCGCGGTCGCTTGCTGTTCTACAGGTGCAAGCTGTTCTACAGTAGCGTTCATGGAAAACTCCAAATGTATTAAGATAGAAATTTAAGGCGCATATTTTAGCGCGAAAATGAGTAATAAGCGAGAAAACCATAAAAAGTATATGGTTTATTTAAGGAGTTTGTTTTGAGTAATGATCATCGAACGCTCTCTCTCACCCCATGTGCAGGGCGTTGTTCAACAGTTTTTGGTGATCAGGTATGTCGTGGTTGTCGCCGTTTTAACCATGAAGTCATTCAATGGAATACTTATACAGCAGAGCAGCGTTTGGCTGTCTGGAAACGCTTAGATGATCAATTGAACCAAATCTTGGTACCTATGCTGCCTCATGCAAATCTCCAGCATGTCGAGGGTTTTATTCTAAGTAAACGTGTTCGTTTGATGGAAGGGGCGAGTAAAGGTCGTAAGCTTTATCATGCCTTAAAAATCTGTGAAAAAAATAAACATCTTGCCTCAGAAAGTGGTTTGGGTATTTTAGATTCTCAAGTTAAAACAATTTGGGATGAATTTGAAAGACGCGTCTTGGCTTTGGCTAAAGCAAGTTATGAATTGGCTTGGTTAAGAGCTGATGGTATTAGTCATCACTTGTTAAATATGTTTGAAGAAGAATAATTTTTAAAAAACTTATTTATAAAAAAGCTGCCAAGAGGCAGCTTTTTTACATTAATGTTCTCTCGAATATTAACGCTTGATGTCACGTTGAACTTCACCAGTGTAAAGCTGACGTGGACGACCAATTTTGTAAGGGCCGCTGTGCATTTCTAACCAGTGGCTGATCCAACCAACTGTACGTGCAAGAGCGAAGATTACAGTAAACATTTCTGTTGGAATACCAATCGCTTTAAGGATGATACCAGAGTAGAAGTCTACGTTAGGGTAAAGTTTACGCTCAACAAAGTACGGGTCGTTTAGTGCAATGCGCTCAAGTTCCATAGCAAGTGCTAATTGAGGATCATTGATACCTAAAGCTTCAAGTACTTCGTCACAAGTTTGTTTCATGACTTTAGCACGTGGGTCGAAGTTTTTGTAAACGCGGTGACCGAAGCCCATAAGTTTAACTTCTTTGCGCTTAACTTTTTCCATGAATTCTGCAACGTTTTCAACGCTACCGATTTCATCAAGCATCTTAAGAACTGCTTCGTTTGCACCACCGTGAGCAGGTCCCCAAAGAGCAGAGATACCAGCAGAGATACATGCATACGGGTTTGCACCAGTAGAACCAGCAAGACGAACTGTAGAAGTAGACGCATTTTGTTCATGGTCAGCATGAAGCGTGAAAATACGATCCATTGCACGAGCAAGAACAGGATTAACTTTGTAATCACGGTCAGCAGGAGTAGCAAACATCATGTGTAAGAAGTTTTCCGCATAACTTAAATCGTTACGTGGATAGATGAATGGTTGACCTACTGTGTATTTATAACTCCAAGCAGCAAGTGTTGGAATTTTTGCAATTAAACGAATTGCAGTGATTTCACGGTGGTTAATGTCTTCGATGTCAAGATTGTTGTGATAGAACGCAGATAATGCACCAACAACACCAACCATGATTGCCATAGGGTGAGCATCACGACGGAAACCATTGAAGAAACGGCTAACTTGATCGTGAACCATAGTGTGAGCACGAACTTTCGTATCAAACTCAACTTTTTGTTCAGCAGTTGGGAGCTCGCCATTTAATAATAAATAACAAGTTTCAAGATAGTCTGCTTGAGTTGCTAGTTGGTCAATCGGGTAACCACGGTGTAATAAAATACCTTTGTCACCATCAATGAAAGTAATTTTAGATTCGCATGCGGCTGTCGCCATAAAACCAGGATCGAAAGTAAAATGACCTTCTTTCAGTATGCTGCTCACATCAATTACATCTGGACCTAAAGTGCCACTGTAGATTGGTAATCCAATTTCTTTGCCATCAAGATGTAATACGGCTTTTTTGCCATTTGCTTCAGACATTCAATAGATCTCCTGTCCTGGTGAATGATTATCTGACTCGAAATCCTAATTTTCTCATGTGCGAATCAGACGGTGTCAAAATTTGCTATAAGATTAGTGAGTACTGAAATTTTGTCAATTATACTTATGGATAAAAAATGACGTTCCCACAGAGAGTTAGTCATTAAGACCCGAGCAAAAAAGTCAGTAAAATCACTGCATCGGGATGGTATCATAAGTCAATTCAATAAGAACGTGCAGAAAAAAAATGAAGGGTGAGTACAATTGTAAGCAAATTTATAAATAAAAAATTAGACTCAGAACTGGTTATAAAATGCCAATTTGCTTAAAAAAATCATAAAACTCAGTCTGTAATTTTAAATTGTGATTCAAAAATAACCTAATTATCACCATTTGTTAATTCCAAAAGTTGTACTTTTTTTAAGTTTAATTGTTTAAAAAATAGCTTGTTGATCATGTTGTAAAAATTAAAACTCATTTTTTGTAAAAATAGTGCTCATTGTTAAGAGTCAAGTGGCTCTTTATTGCTTTTAATATAAAAAGGGTGTTAATTATTTTTAAATAAAGTTATTAAAATTAGGGTGTAAGCGCAATTTTGGTTTATCCTTTTGATTAGACTTGATGAATTATTAACTTTATCTTTAGTCTAAAACGCACTTATTTTAAATAAAGCAGTAGAAAAGATTTTTTTTATAAAAGATGAGATTAAACAAGCACATGTTTTGTTTAATTTTAACTTTTGTACAGGGAGGATTGCTGTTTAGCTGTGTGAATGATTCTTATTTAATGAGTTTTTGCGGAAAAGGCAAAGTGGATTGTTTGTATTTTGATATTTCGCGTTTTATAATTCAGTGTCGTTTATAGGTTAGGCATGAGCTGTGCTTGCCTAACAATGCCAGCTTTCCTTGGAATTAATTCAACAAACTCCGGTCGGAGTTTCTACCTACAGGATGCCCGCTGTGAAAAGCAACAGACCTGTCAATTTGTCCATGGGTCAGGTGTTAGCGGTAAATTTACGCTCACCCGTGGCTATTGCATCAATTTTACACCGTTTATCAGGTGTCATCGTTTTCTTATTAGTACCAGTTCTATTATGGATTTTAGATAAATCATTATCTTCGCCAGAAGGATTTGACTACGTTAAAAATGTCGTTTTCGGAAATATCCTTGTACGTTTTGTCGTGTGGGTATTTGTAGCCGGCTTAATTTTCCACTTTATTGCTGGGGTTAAGCATTTGCTTGCAGATCTAGGTTTTGCTGAAGAACTGCAAAGCGGTCGTATTGCAGCGACAATTTCATTGATCTTATCTGTGGTAGCCATTATCGCAGCCTTTGTATGGATTATGTTCTAATGAAAAGTGCTACAGGTTTAACAGGTTCAGGTTCTCGTGATTGGTTTATCCAGCGTGTAAGTGCTGTAGTATTGGCAGCTTATACTGTTGTTCTTTTGGGTTGGATTCTCTGCAAAGGCGGATTTGACTATCAACAATGGGCTGGCTTCATGATGACATTACCAATGAAGATTTTTTCTTTATTGGCAATTTTGTCGCTTATCGCACACGCATGGATTGGTATGTGGCAGGTTTTCACTGACTACGTCACTACTCGTCAAATGGGTCCTTCAGCGAAAGGTTTACGCCTTGTACTGACTACGGCTGTCATTATTGCAGTGTTTGTGTACGCAATCTGGGGTATCCAGATTTTCTGGGCGAATTGATAGGAAGATATCATGGGCGCGATAACCCCTAAAGAAGATTATTCAAATATTCAAAACCTCACTTTCGATGCTGTTATCGTTGGTGGTGGTGGTTCTGGTATGCGTGCATCTTACCAACTTGCTCAAGCAGGTTTGAAAGTTGCAGTACTTACTAAAGTTTTCCCAACACGTTCACATACAGTTGCTGCTCAAGGCGGTATCGGTGCGTCGTTAGGTAACATGCAAGAAGATAACTGGCATTTCCACTTTTACGACACAGTAAAAGGTTCTGACTGGTTAGGTGACCAAGACGCAATTGAGTTTATGTGTCGTGAAGCGCCAAAAGTTGTATATGAACTAGAACACATGGGTATGCCGTTTGACCGTAACGCCGATGGTACAATTTACCAACGTCCGTTCGGTGGTCACTCTGCGAACTATGGTGATAAACCAGTTCCACGTGCTTGTGCTGCTGCTGACCGTACTGGTCACGCATTATTACACACGCTTTATCAAAGCAACGTGAAAATGGGTACTCAATTCTTCGTTGAATGGATCGCTCTTGATTTGATCCGTAACGAAGCAGGTGATGTACTCGGTGTAACTGCAATTGACCAAGAAACTGGCAACATCGCAGTATTCCAAGCCAAAGCAACATTGTTTGCAACTGGTGGTGCTGGTCGTGTTTACCGTGCATCAACAAACGCTTATATCAACACTGGTGACGGTCTTGGTATGGCTGCTCGTGCTGGTATTCCATTACAAGATATGGAATTCTGGCAGTTCCACCCTACAGGTGTTGCGGGCGCAGGCGTATTGTTAACTGAAGGTTGTCGTGGTGAAGGTGCAATCCTTCGTAATAAAGACGGCGAACCGTTCATGGAACGTTATGCGCCGACTTTAAAAGACTTGGCTCCACGTGACTTCGTATCACGCTCTATGGATCAAGAAATTAAAGAAGGTCGTGGTTGTGGTCCAAAAGGTGATTATATTTTGCTTGATATGACTCACTTGGGTGCTGACACAATTATGAAGCGTTTACCATCTGTATTTGAGATTGGTAAAAAATTCGCAAACGTAGACATTACTAAAGAACCAATTCCAGTAGTACCAACAATCCATTACCAAATGGGTGGTATTCCTACGAATATGCATGGTCAAGTGTGCTTACCAGAACCTGGTACAGACAACTACACTAAACCTGTAAAAGGTTTCTATGCAATTGGTGAATGTTCTTGCGTATCAGTACATGGTGCAAACCGTTTAGGTACTAACTCACTTCTTGACTTAGTTGTATTTGGTAAAGCTGCTGGTGAGCACATTATCGACTACGTAACTAAGCACCATGGTGATGAATATGCACCGCTTCCAACAAAGGTATTAGAGCAAACTTTAGAGCGCGTGCGTAAGTTGGATGACTCAACTACTGGTGAAAACGCTCAAGAAGTTGCTGATGCAATTCGTGATATCGTTCAAGATCACGCGGGTGTATTCCGTACTCAAGCTTTACTTGATAAAGGTGTTAAAGAGATTCTTGCTCTTGAGCCACGTGTACGTAACATCCACTTGAAAGATAAATCTAAAGTATTTAACACTGCGCGTGTTGAAGCGCTTGAAGTTGAAAACTTATATGAAGTTGCAAAAGCTACATTAATTTCAGCTGCTGCGCGTAAAGAATGTCGTGGTGCGCATACGGTAGTTGATTATGAATTACCAGCTGATCACCCAACTTATTCATACGGTCGCCGTGATGATGAGTGGATGAAACATACTTTGTGGTATTCATCAGATAACCGTTTGGAATATAAGCCAGTGCGCTTCAAGCCGTTAACTGTTGATGCAATTCCACCAGCACCACGTACATTCTAATCGGGAGTATAAAGATGAGTAGAGGTACTCGTACGTTCGAAATCTACCGCTATGATCCTGATAAGGATAAAGCGCCGTACATGCAAACTTTCAAACTTGAATTGACTGATAAGCACCGTATGTTGCTTGATGCATTGCTTGCTTTGAAAGTTCAAGACGAAACGTTAACATTCCGTCGTTCATGCCGTGAAGGTATTTGTGGTTCGGATGGTGTGAACATCAATGGTAAAAATGGTTTGGCTTGTTTATGGAATTTAAACGACCTACCTGAGAAAATTGTAATTCGTCCATTGCCAGGTTTGCCTGTTATTAAAGATTTGGTTGTTGATATGAACCAATTCTATGATCAATATGACAAAATTCAGCCATTCTTGATCAATAACCAACCAGCTCCACCTAAAGAGCGTTTGCAGTCTCCTGAAGAGCGTGAACACTTGAATGGTTTGTATGAATGTATTCTTTGTGCATGTTGTTCAACTTCATGTCCATCATTCTGGTGGAACCCTGATAAATTCTTGGGTCCTTCAGCATTGTTGAATGCATACCGTTTTATTATCGACTCTCGTGATACTGCAACAGCAGATCGTTTGGCTCGTCTTGACGATCCATTCAGCTTATTCCGCTGTAAAGGTATTATGAACTGTGTGTCAGTATGTCCTAAAGGTTTGAATCCAACAAAAGCAATCGGTCATATCCGTAACATGTTGTTAGATCAAGCGGGTTAATTCTGCGCAAATAGGAAACGCACATCCTTGATGTGCGTTTTTTTTTAACTTTATAATACGCACCTTATACTTTAGTCGGTAAAATAGGGGTTTTTATATAAAGCACCATATATTAATAGATAAAATTGGATATGTATTTCGCCAATTTATAGATGGTATGTGTCAAAAAAATCAATCGTTCGTTAAGAACATGATACGATTTGCCACAAAGTTATAGGTGAAAAAAGCGTATACTAGTGAAATTAAATTAAGTGGCACGATCTTAGATCAGTGCTTAATTTTTATGGTCAAAGTCATTTTAGAAAAGTTAATTGTATAGTTAATTTTTCTAAAAAGATTTGCAAAAAATTGCTCGGTTTTAATCGAGTATAAGGTGAGTGATGATGCCATTGAGGGCGTTGTGATTCATTAATTACCTATGGAGTTTTCTCTCTAGGTAGTATGACGCCCCATGGTCGTAAAGACCTGTTGGGTAAGTAGTGTCATTTTTACCGATTTGACATTATGCATCATGGGTGTGCTTAAAAGGCAGCCTGTAATATTTTTTGCAATAGGAAATGGGTCCACAAATGCAAGAAGTTGCTGACGCATTGCGTCTTGACACTGAACTTTCCGCTGATAGTGCAGCGTATATTGAAGAACTTTACGAGCAGTACCTGACTTCCCCAACCTCTGTAGCTGAGGACTGGCGCCAATATTTCGATAAATATCCAAAAGGTGACCAACCACACAGCGCTGTGCGTGAGCAATTCCTATTACTAGGACGTAATGCTAACCGTGTTCAACCTGTTGTACAAAGTACTGTAAGTACTGAGCATGAGCGTCGTCAAATTGGCGTTTTACAACTTATTGCTGCTTATCGCAATCGCGGACATCAAAAAGCTAAATTAGATCCATTAGGTCTTGCTAAGCGTGAAGATATTCCTGATTTAGATCTTTCAGCACATGGTTTAACCAAATCAGATTTAGACACAGTATTCAACACAGGCAATCTTGAGATTGGTAAGAGTGAAGCAACTCTTGCTGAAATGATTGAAGCAATGGAAGCAATCTATTGTGGTTCAATCGGTGTTGAATACATGCATATCGTGGACACAAAAGAGAAGCGTTGGATTCAACAACGTCTTGAAAGTGCCCGTGGTAAGTTCAATTACTCAAATGATCAAAAGAAAGGCTTCTTAGAGCGTTTAACTGCTGCTGAGGGTCTAGAAAAATATCTTGGTAATAAATACGTCGGCGCTAAACGCTTTGGTGTTGAAGGCGGCGAATCTTTTATTCCTATGGTAAACGAGATTATCCAGCGTGCTGGTGCTGTAGGTTGTAAAGAAGTTGTTATCGGTATGCCACACCGTGGCCGTTTGAACCTTCTTGTTAATATTATGGGTAAAAATCCTGCGGACTTATTTGGTGAGTTCGAAGGTAAATCAATTCATAAAAAAGGTTCAGGTGACGTTAAATACCACCAAGGTTTCTCAAGTAATGTAATGACTCCAGGTGGCGAAGTTCACTTGGCATTGGCATTTAACCCATCTCACTTGGAAATTGTTGGTCCTGTAGTTGAAGGTTCTGTACGTGCACGTCAAGTACGTCGTAGAGACATCGGCGGTGATGACGTATTACCAGTTATTGTTCATGGTGATGCTGCATTTGCAGGTCAAGGCGTGAACATGGAAACCTTCCAAATGTCACAAACTCGTGGCTATACGGTTGGTGGTACGGTTCATATCATTGTGAACAACCAAGTTGGTTTCACAACTTCTGATCCGCGTGATGCGCGTTCTACAGAGTACTGTACAGACGTTGCTAAAATGATTCAGGCGCCGATTTTCCATGTAAATGGCGATGATCCTGAAGCAGTTATCTTTGCTACTCAATTAGCACATGATTTCCGTCACGAATTCCGTAAAGATGTTGTTATCGATTTGTTCTGTTATCGCCGTCGCGGCCATAACGAAGCAGATGAGCCATCTGGTACACAACCATTGATGTATCAAGTAATTGCGAAGAAAGCAACTACTCGTACACTTTATGCTGATCAACTTGTACAACAGAAAGTACTTGATCGTGCTGAAGCGGATCAAATGGTTGAAGATTACCGTTCTGACTTAGAAGCGGGTAATCATGTAGCAAACGCATTGATTCTTGAACCAAATACCAAAATGTTTGTTGATTGGACTCCATATTTGGGCCATGACTACACAGACGATTGGGATACTTCATTCGACTTGAACCGCCTTAAAGAATTAGGCGAGGGCATGAGCAAACTTCCTGAAGGGTTTGTAATGCAGCGTCAAGTTCAAAAAGTAATTGAAGATCGCGTGAAAATGCAAACTGGTGAAACTCCTTTGAACTGGGGTGCAGCAGAAACTTTAGCTTATGCAACTTTATTAGATGAAGACTATCTAGTTCGTATTACTGGTGAAGACGTGGGTCGTGGTACCTTCTCACACCGTCATGCGAAATTGCATAACCAAGCTGATGGTTCAACTTACATTCCACTTTGTCATGTTAAAGAGAACCAACCACGTTTTGCGATTTACGATTCTTTATTATCTGAAGAAGCAGTTCTTGCATTCGAATATGGTTACGCGACTACAATTCCTAAGAGCTTGATTATTTGGGAAGCACAATTTGGTGACTTCGTAAACTGTGCTCAAGTTGTGATTGACCAGTTTATTGCTTCTGGTGAGACTAAGTGGGAGCGTGTTTGTGGTTTAACAATGTTGTTACCACACGGTTTCGAAGGTCAAGGTCCAGAGCATTCTTCAGCTCGTTTAGAACGTTTCTTACAGTTATGTGCTGAAGATAACATGCAAGTGATCACTCCAACGACACCTGCACAGATTTTCCATGCATTACGTCGTCAAGCTGTACGCCCAATTCGTAAGCCATTGATCGTAATGTCACCAAAATCTTTACTTCGTCATAAACTTGCAACTTCTACTTTAGAAGAACTTGCAAATGGTTCATTCCAAACTGTAATTGACGAAATCGATCAAATTAACAAGTCAGATGTAACTCGTCTTGTACTTTGTGGCGGTAAAGTTTATTACGACTTACTCGAAAAACGTCGTGAAGAAAACTTAACTAATGTTGCAATCGTACGTATTGAACAGTTGTATCCATACCCAGAGCAACGTCTTGCAGAAATCTTGGCTGCTTATCCAAATGTGAAAGAACTCGTTTGGGCACAAGAAGAGCCGAAGAACCAAGGCGCATGGTTATTTATTGCACCGCGTTTATATGACGATATCTTAAAATCTGGCAAACAAATCCGTATCAGTTTTGCAGGTCGTGAAGCTTCTGCTGCACCAGCTTGTGGCTCACCGTACTTGCATGCAAAACAACAAGCTCAGCTAATTAATGATGCATTGGCAATCGAAGCTGAACAATCAGGAGATTCTCAATAATGGCAACCGAAATTAAAGCACCGGTATTCCCAGAGTCTGTTGCAGATGGCACCATCGCAACTTGGCATAAAAAGGTGGGTGAACCTGTATCACGTGATGAAGTAATCTGTGATATTGAAACCGACAAAGTTGTTTTAGAAGTTGTTGCTCCTGCAGATGGTAGCTTGGTTGCAATCATTAAAGGTGAAGGCGATACAGTTCTTTCTGACGAAGTTATTGCTCAATTCGAAGCTGGTGCTGGTGCAGCGGCTGCTGCTCCTGCTGCGGTAGAACAAGCAGTTGCTCAAACTCAAGCTGGTGCAGCTCCTGTTGTTGAACGTACAGAAACTGTATCTGATCAAGCTCCTGCGGTTCGTAAAGCTTTAACTGAATCTGGTATTGCTGCTGCTGACGTACAAGGTACTGGCCGTGGTGGTCGTATCACTAAAGAAGATGTTGCAAACCATCAAACTAAACCAGCTGCTAACGTTACTCCGTTAAGTGTTGCTGTTGGTGAGCGTATCGAAAAACGTGTTCCAATGACTCGTTTACGTAAGCGTGTTGCTGAGCGTCTTCTTGCTGCAACTCAAGAAACTGCAATGTTAACTACATTTAACGAAGTTAACATGAAGCCAATCATGGAATTGCGTAAGCAATATAAAGATGCTTTCGAAAAGCGTCATGGTGCTCGTTTAGGCTTCATGTCATTCTTCGTTAAAGCAGCAACTGAAGCGCTTAAACGCTACCCAGCTGTAAATGCTTCAATTGATGGCGACGATATCGTTTATCACGGTTACTATGACATCGGTGTTGCAGTATCTTCTGATCGTGGTCTTGTTGTTCCAGTATTACGTGATACTGACCGTATGAGCTATGCAGAAGTTGAAGCAGGTATTGCTGCTTATGCTGGTAAAGCACGTGACGGTAAATTATCTATCGAAGAAATGACTGGTGGTACTTTCACAATCACTAACGGTGGTACTTTCGGTTCATTGCTTTCAACTCCTATTTTGAACCAACCGCAAACTGGTATCTTGGGTATGCACAAAATCCAAGAGCGTCCTATGGCGGTAAATGGTCAAGTTGAAATCTTGCCAATGATGTACTTAGCGCTTTCTTATGACCACCGTATGATCGATGGTAAAGAAGCTGTAGGTTTCTTGGTAGCAATCAAAGAATTGTTAGAAGAGCCAGCTAAACTCATTCTTGATCTTTAATTTCTTCGAATAAATACCTACCAGGGTAGAGTGATCCTCTATCCTGGTTTATGGAGATAAAAATGTCTCAACAATTTGATCTTGTTGTCATCGGCGGTGGTCCTGGTGGTTATGAAGCTGCGATTCGCGCTGCTCAACTAGGCTTCAAAGTCGCTTGTATTGAAAAACGTATTCACAACGGTAAGCCTTCTTTAGGTGGTACTTGCTTAAACGTAGGTTGTATCCCTTCTAAAGCTTTGCTTGATTCTTCTCATCGTTATGAAGATACAGTGCATCACTTAGCTGATCACGGTATTACAACTGGTGAAGTGAATTTCGATCTTGCAAAACTTCTTGCTCGTAAAGACAAAATTGTTGACCAATTGACTGGCGGTATCGATCAATTGCTTAAAGGCAACGGTATTGAGTGGTTAAAAGGTACAGGTAAATTACTTGCTGGTAAAAAAGTTGAGTTCGTTTCTCATGAAGGTGAAACTCAAGTTTTAGAACCTAAATACGTAATTCTTGCGTCTGGTTCTGTGCCTGTAAATATTCCTGTAGCTCCTGTAGATCAAGACATTATTGTTGATTCAACTGGCGCATTAAACTTCCCAGAAGTACCTAAGCGTTTAGGTGTGATCGGTGCTGGTGTAATCGGTTTAGAGCTTGGTTCAGTATGGCGTCGTCTTGGTGCTGAAGTTGTTGTATTTGAAGCAATGGATGCATTCTTACCAATGGCTGATAAAGCTTTGGCAAAAGAATACCAAAAGCTTTTAACTAAGCAAGGTCTTGATATTCGCGTTGGTGCTAAAGTTTCTGGCACTGAAGTTAATGGTCGTGAAGTGACTGTTAAATACACTCAAGGTGGCGAAGAGAAAACTCAAACTTTTGACAAATTAATCGTTTGTGTTGGCCGTAAAGCATATGCAGAAGGTTTATTGGCTGAAGATTCAGGCATTAAATTAACTGAACGTGGTTTAGTTGAAGTAAATGATCACTGTGCAACTTCTGTAGAAGGTGTATACGCGATTGGTGACTTGGTTCGCGGTCCAATGCTTGCTCATAAAGCAATGGAAGAAGGTGTAATGGCTGTTGAACGTATTCACGGTCATGCAGCTCAAGTGAACTATGACACAATCATTTCTGTTATCTATACACACCCTGAAGCGGCGTGGGTAGGTTTAACTGAAGAGCAAGCTAAAGAAAAAGGTCATGAAGTAAAAACTGGTCAATTCGGTTTTGCTGTAAATGGTCGTGCTTTAGCTGCTGGTGAGGGCGCAGGTTTTGTTAAGTTCGTTGCTGATGCAAAAACTGACCGTTTATTAGGTATGCATGTCATTGGACCTGCAGCATCTGATATCGTTCACCAAGGTATGATCGCTCTTGAATTTGTATCTTCAGTTGAAGATCTTCAGTTGATGACTTTTGGTCACCCAACATTCTCTGAAGTTGTTCATGAAGCTGCACTTGCTGTAGATGGTCGTGCAATTCACGCGATTCAACGTAAGCGTAAATAAAATTAAAGAGCGGTTCTCCGCTCTTTTTCACATTCGATGGTGTGATTAAAAAATCATCAAGTTGATAGACGTAGACAGCAATTTGCATATACAACATGAGAATGTTGCGCAAATTGAAGACAACAAACAAAGTTAAGTAGGTAACTAAATGAACTTACATGAGTATCAAGCTAAAGCGTTATTGAAAGAATATGGTATGCCGGTACAAGAAGGTATCTTGGCAACCAATGCAGACGAAGCAGTTGCTGCATTTGAACAGCTTGGTGGTAAATTCGCTGTAATGAAGGCGCAAGTTCATGCTGGTGGTCGTGGTAAGGCTGGTGGCGTTAAAGTTGCAAAATCTAAAGAAGATGTTATCGAATTTGCAAACAATATCATTGGTACTCGTCTTGTAACGTATCAAACTGATGCAAATGGTCAACCAGTAAACAGCATCATTGTTGCTGAAGACGTATATCCAGTTGAGCGTGAGCTTTACTTGGGCGCGGTTGTAGATCGTTCTAGCCGTCGTATTACTTTCATGGCTTCTACAGAAGGTGGTGTAGAAATCGAGAAAGTTGCTGAAGAAACTCCAGAAAAAATTATCAAAGTTGAAGTTGATCCATTAGTTGGCTTACAACCATTCCAAGCACGTGAAGTTGCGTTTGCTTTAGGTTTGAAAGACAAACAAATCGGTCAATTCGTAAAAATCATGACAGCTGCTTACCAAGCATTTGTTGAAAACGATTTTGCTTTATTTGAAATTAACCCACTTTCAGTTCGTGAAAATGGCGAAATTTTATGTGTAGACGCGAAAGTAGGTATCGACTCTAACGCGCTTTACCGTTTACCTAAAGTTGCTGCTTTACGTGACAAATCTCAAGAGAATGAGCGTGAATTAAAAGCATCTGAATTTGATCTTAACTATGTTGCTTTAGAAGGTAACATCGGTTGTATGGTTAACGGTGCTGGTCTTGCAATGGCAACTATGGACATCATTAAACTTTATGGTGGTCAGCCTGCAAACTTCCTTGACGTTGGTGGCGGTGCAACTAAAGAGCGCGTAATCGAAGCGTTCAAAATCATCCTTGCTGATACATCTGTACAAGGTGTTTTAATCAACATCTTCGGTGGTATCGTACGTTGTGACATGATTGCTGAAGCAATTATTGCAGCGGTTCAAGAAGTAAACGTAACTGTTCCAGTTGTTGTTCGTTTAGAAGGTAACAACGCTGAGTTAGGTGCTAAATTACTTGATGAATCTGGTTTGAAATTAATTTCTGCGAACGGTTTGTCTGATGCCGCAGAAAAAGTTGTAGCTGCAGTTAAAGCGTAAGGGGAGTATCAATCATGAGCGTATTAATTAATAAAGACACTAAAGTATTGGTACAAGGTTTTACTGGTAAAAACGGTACTTTCCACTCTGCACAAGCTTTAGACTACGGTACAAAAGTTGTTGGTGGTGTTACTCCAGGTAAAGGTGGTACAACTCACCTTGACTTACCAGTATTCAACACAATGAAAGAAGCTGTACGTGAAACAAATGCAGATGCATCTGTAATCTATGTACCAGCTCCATTCGTTTTAGACTCAATCGTTGAAGCGGTTGATTCAGGTGTTGGCCTAATCGTTGTGATCACTGAAGGTGTTCCAACAATCGACATGCTTAAAGCAAAACGTTATTTAGAAACTAACGGTAACGGTACTCGTTTAGTTGGTCCTAACTGCCCAGGCGTGATCACTCCAGGTGAATGTAAGATCGGTATTATGCCTGGTCACATCCACCAACCAGGTCGTATTGGTATTATCTCACGTTCAGGTACATTGACTTATGAAGCGGTTGCTCAAACAACTAAGCTTGGTTTAGGTCAGTCTACTTGTATCGGTATTGGTGGTGACCCAATCCCAGGTATGAACCAAATTGAAGCTCTTCAATTGTTCCAAGACGATCCAGATACTGATGCAATCATCATGATCGGTGAGATCGGTGGTACAGCGGAAGAAGAAGCTGCTGAATTCATCAAATCTAACGTGACTAAGCCTGTAGTAGGTTACATCGCTGGTGTAACTGCTCCTAAAGGTAAGCGTATGGGTCACGCTGGTGCGATCATTTCTGGTGGTCAAGGTACTGCTGAAGAGAAATTTGCTGCATTTGAAAAAGCAGGTATGGCTTACACTCGTAGCCCAGCTGAGCTTGGTTCAACTATGTTGCAAGTATTAAAAGAGAAAGGTTTAGCTTAATAGCTTCCTTGAATCTTTAAAAAATACCGCATCTGAAAAATGATGCGGTATTTTTTTGCATCATTGAAAAGTAGCATAAAATGAAATAAGAAATAATAAGGCTAAAAAAAGACAAAAAAATACGCAATGATTGGGGTGATCATTGCGTAGAACAACGAATCTGTTAAAAACAGTTTCGGCTTAAGGAGAAATGTCGTGAGGTTCATATCAACCTACTTAAGCTATATTAGTTAAGGTTTAATATTTCTTCATTAAGGTTCGCGTTAATTAGTGTTACTTCACGTTAAAAGGGTAAGTGCATGTGAATCATTATAAATATATTAACAATGTAAAATTTTAAACTATTGAATCTTAATGTAATTATAAAAAAAGCCCCGTAGGGCTTTTCATTTATATGTCTACTCTAGAGTTAAAACTTAAATAAGCCTAAGCCATCTTTAACTTCATCTAAAGTTTGTTGAGTAATGATTCGGCATTTGTCAGTACCTTGACGTAAAACATCCATAATGTAATCAGGATCTTTAGCAAGTTCTTCACGGCGTTCACGAATAGGTGTAATTAATTCTTTTAACACACCTTCAAGACGTTTTTTAACAGTACCGTCACCAAGACCACCGCGTCGATAATGCGCTTTTAATTCTTCAACTTCTTCTTTATTTGGATCAAATGCATCTAAATAAGTAAATACAATGTTTCCTTCAACTTGACCTGGATCTTCAATACGAAGGTGATTTGGGTCAGTGTACATTGCATTTACAGCTTTCTTAATGTCTTTGTCAGAAGCATTTAAAACAATGGTATTGCCTAATGACTTAGACATTTTCGCTTTACCATCAAAACCTGGTAAACGAGCCATATTAGAAAGTAAGGCTTTACATTCAGGTAAAAGGTCTTGACCAATTTGGCGATTCACACGACGGACCACTTCATTGGTTTGTTCAATCATTGGAATCTGATCTTCACCCACTGGTACTACAGTTGCTTTAAAAGCCGTAATATCAGCAGCCTGTGCAACAGGGTAGCAAAGGAAACCAGCAGGAATGTCACGTTCAAAACCACGCATTTGAATTTCAGATTTGATAGTCGGGTTACGTTCCAAACGAGCTACAGTTACAAAGTTAAGATATAACATTGTAAGCTCATTTAATGCTGGTAAACATGACTGTACGCAAATCGTGGTCTTAGTTGGATCAATACCAACTGCTAAATAATCTAGAGCAACTTCCAAAATATTGCGACGTACTTTATCTGGGTTATCTGCATTGTCAGTTAGGGCTTGTGCATCTGCTAATAAGAGATGTTGATGATGGCTATCCTGTAAACCTACACGTGAACGCAAAGAACCGACAAAATGCCCAAGATGAAGTTGTCCGGTTGGGCGGTCGCCTGTCAAAATAATTGGACGCTGATCAACATTACTCATTATTTATTCCACTATCGTATTGGCTTAATCAGGGATAGTAAGCCCTGTAATATAAAGATTGGCATTATTGTACGGGAAATAAAATTTTTTCGTCAGCGATTGGTTAAACTTTCTTAAAATAATATTGTGAATTTATTCAGTAAAATTACAGAAACTAGAATATTTCATCTTACAATAGCCAGATAAATACAACCTTGGATAAGAAATGGCAAGTGGCTTACTTTTATTACTAGATGATATTGCAACAATTTTAGATGATGTCGCTTTAATGAGCAAAATGGCAGCAAAGAAAACTGCTGGTGTTTTAGGAGATGATTTGGCCTTAAATGCACAACAGGTAACTGGTGTGCGCGCTGATCGTGAACTACCTATTGTGTGGAAAGTCGCTAAAGGTTCATTAGTTAATAAGCTTATTTTAGTACCTTTGGCGTTATTAATCAGTGTGATTGCTCCTTGGTTGATTAACCCGCTATTGATGCTAGGTGGCTTATTTTTATGTTATGAAGGTGTTGAAAAGGTTCTTCATACCATCATGCATAAAAAAGCTTCGACCTCTCAAGAAGCAGAAAAAGAGTTTAATAATGAAGAGTTAGATTTAGAAGCCTTTGAAAAAGAGAAAGTAAAAGGAGCTATTCGAACTGACTTTATTTTATCTGCTGAAATTGTTGTTATTTCTTTAGGTACAGTTGCTACTGCTGCTTTAATGACAAAAATAAGTGTCCTTAGCATTATTGCTGTTGTGATGACACTAGGTGTTTATGGCTTGGTTGGTGTGATTGTTAAAATTGATGATTTAGGATTATATTTAACAAAACAAGCTGCTTCTTTCAAACAAACATTGGGACGTGCTTTACTTGCTTTTGCTCCTCTTTTGATGAAGTTACTTTCTATTGTTGGAACTATTGCAATGTTTTTAGTAGGTGGAGGGATTATTAACCATACGATTCCTTTACTTCATCATATTACTGAAGATACGGTCGATCATTTAGAAACTATACCTGCGGTCGGAAATATTATTGGTGCTTTAACACCAACATTGATGAACTTTGCGATAGGAATGATTGCTGGTGCCGTTGTATTACTTATCGTAAGTTTAATACAAAAAATTTGGCCTAAAAAAGCATCGAACTCTTGATGCCATTCTAAAATAAGAGGGAAATTATGCGTTGGAGAGATCGTAGAGTCAGTACCAATGTTGAGGACCGTCGAGGTGGGGGCGGTGTTAAAGCAGGTGGTATTAGTATTATTGGTTTGGTCGTAGCATTTGTTGCATGGAAATTTTTTGGCGTTGATCCACAAATGGCCTATCAGGCAACGCAGCAGGTTACTGCTTCACAACAATCAAATGAAACTGCACCGCAAACTTTAACACCTGAGCAAAAAGAAGCTTCAGATTTTGTTGGAACAGTATTAGCTGATACAGAAGATACCTGGACACCTATATTTAAACAGTTAGGTAAAACTTATACGCCACCAAAGTTGGTTTTATTTAGTGGAATGACTCGTTCAGGTTGTGGCACTGCTCAATCTGCTATGGGGCCCTTTTATTGTCCGGCTGACCAGAAAGTTTATATCGATACTGAATTTTTTAAAGATATGCGTGAGCAAATGGGTATCTCGGGTGAGCAAAATAAATCAGAGCTCTCTCGCCAAGATCAGGCAGGTGATTTTGCACAAGCCTATGTTGTTGCGCATGAAGTGGGCCATCATGTTCAAACCTTGCTTGGTATTTCTTCGCAAGTGCAACAAGCTCGTTCGCAAGTCAGTCAGAAAGAAGGTAATCAGTTATCTGTTCGTCAAGAGTTACAAGCTGACTGTTTAGCAGGTATATGGGCAAATCATAATCAACAGCGTACTCAGTTTTTAGAGGCAGGTGATGTTGAAGAAGCAATGGATGCTGCTCAAAAAATTGGTGATGACTATTTACAAAAACGAGCAACTGGTCAAGTTGTGCCTGATAGTTTTACCCATGGCACCAGTGAGCAAAGGATGCATTGGTTTCAGGTGGGGTTAAAGTCAGGTGATATTAATCAATGCGATACTTTTAATAACGCTATTTGAACTACAAAGATGAGTTTGCCATAGGTTCAGGTGAACTCATTTTTTATAATCTCTCTGATTCATAATTAATGTTAAGAAATTTAACTGATTGCTATAGTGCTTGCGTAATTCGTTAAACTTATATTCTATTTTTAATTGTTTGGGCGCATATGAAGTGCCCATTTTCTCGCTCTGTTCAGTTTAGCTGTCTAGGTTTTTATTTGGTCATTGACCCAGAAGAAGGGTGTTCATGGGTAATTTTTTCTTATTACAAGCATTTACGGTTGTATTTGCCTTATCAATTGCAACCACAATATTCAATAAGCGTATTTTAGGCTTTCCTCAAGCGATTGGCGTACCTCTTGTTTCTGCAATTTTTGTCTTCATTTTGCAATGGGGCGCCAGTCTCTTAAATGGTAATCAGTTCATTAGCATTAATATTCATAATATTGAAAATGCAGTTCGAAATATTGATTTCTATGACTTTTTAATTAATGGTGTTATTTGTTTTATTCTGACATCTTCAGCACTTAAATTTAAAATTTCAGATTTAAGAAGTTATTGGAAACAAATTAGTATTTTAGCAACGATTGCACTCGTTATCTGTGCAGTATTGTTTGGTGGTTTACTTTATGGTTTCCAATTGTTGATTGGCCATCATGTACCAATATTGGTTCTTCTATTGTTAGGTGCTGCCTTGGGTGCAACAGACCCCATTGGTATTAAGGGCGTTTTAAGTTCGATTCGGGCACCCCATCATCTTATTGTGAAATTAGAAGGCGAGTCTTTATTTAATGATGCAATGTGTATTGCATTATTTATGACACTACTGAATGTTTTACAAGGTGAACATTTTTCATTAGTTGCAACGTTAGAAGCTTTACTTTATGAAATTGTGGTCGCCATTGGTATTGGATGGGCATTTGGTATAGGAACATTACGTCTATTACGTGGTAAGCACGAAATGGAATCCTTGATTTTAACGACGGCATTGCTGGCCAGTGGCGCATATCTGGTGGCTTTATTCGCCCATGCATCTGCACCAATTGCTTGTGTGATTGGGGGGTTAATTGTTGGAAATAAATGGAAAGAAATTCGTGAAGAACGTGAGATTAGAGAAGTTAACCATTTTTGGCATACAGTAGAAGGAATTATCAATTCATTCTTATTTACTTTAATTGGTCTTGAATTATTTATTCTAGATTTAAACTTTAGCCTGATTTTGGGTGGAATTGTTGCTTTCCTTATTCTGCATATTTCGCGTTTTGCGGCAAACTTTATGTCTTTTGCCTTCTTCCCAACAATGCGAAAGACCAAAAGTTACAATGGTAGTTTAACCATTTTATCTTGGGGAGGGGTTAGGGGGGGCATTTCACTTGCTTTAATTTTAGCAGTTGCAAATATTCCCGCGCTTAGCCCTTATAGTAGTATTCTCATTGGATACACCTTTATTAGCGTATTGTTATCTGGTGTAGTGTGTGGTCTGGGCTTACCAGCGGTAATGAATGCCTTTTATTACAATCCAAATGAAGAAAAGGAAGGACTTAAAGGTTTTTACCAAAAACTATGCCATAAAATGAATCGCCGTGGTTTTCAATATGTAGTTGGAGAAGATGCGTTGGGAAGAGAAACAATTACAATCTTTAATCCAGACGTTATTGTTGATCAAAAAACTGAAGATGGTATTGCAACTATGCATGATCCAAATAAGTTACAAGAAGTAAAACGCTTTGAAAGCCCTGATAATTTTTAGAACAACTTAAAAGTATATTTAATTAAATTTAAAAAGTATGGCTTTAGTGTAATAGTAAAATATTCACTAAAGCCATTTTTTTTCTATATATATCATTAATAATATATTTTATTTTATTCAGATATTAAAAATTATTAAATAAAGAATCGAATTAAGATAAGTTTCAATAATTAAAAACTAAATTTGTTTTATATATAAAACATTTAATTTATGTTTATTTAAAATTATAAGAATAAGAACGAGAATTTTATTTATATAAAATTTGTATTAATTACTTTTTTTTCTTTGAGGACTTTAGTATTTGTTTTTTTTATTTTAAAGTGGTTAATGTAAAAATGATCACATTACTTAATGTTTTTAAGTTGTAGGTCAAAAACTCAAAAGCATTAAGTAAAAAAATATACATAAAATCATTCAAATCAATAATATAAAAGGAATATAGATATGCCTGAAATACAAATTATTGCCAAGGAAAGTCATGTCTGGCATACCGACAAAACAGCTTTTTCACAAGCTACTATACAATTACTCGATTTTATTGATAGACAGTTTTCTCCAAATCAACTTCCAGACTATATAAAAATTGATGTTGCGTACAACCTAGAAAAACAAAGTTGGAGTCAAATAGAACAACTTGTTCATCATCAATTTCATAATAATCATTACCGCAGAGGAATCGCATTTGATGAAGCATGGTCAGTGGTTTTTCTGGAGCAAGAGATCTATGGAAAAGCAATTATTCGAGGTTTGAGTTATGACAAACCTAATTTTTTTGATGAAAACAATCTGAACTATGCAATTAAGCAAAAATATAACGCTACTAAACCACAAATTAGACTACAAGAGCTGCAAGATGTTTGGACTTTCGATACCTATGCAACTTTTTATGAAAATGGACAATTCATTAATTTAGCAAGCCGTTATGATGCAAATGGTATTAGAGGTATTGTAAAGAACAAGAAGCAGCATTTTAGAGAGCTTATTGAGAAAAATGCAACTTTTTTGCACAGTCAGATTCAAGAAAATGGCAAATTCATTTATGGCTATTTTCCTGCTTTTGATCGTGATATCCGCAGTTATAATACAGTACGTCATTGCACATCACTTTATGCACTATTAGAAACTTTCGAAGTACAAGATAAACCTGAATATTTGCCTAAAATAATGAGTGCCATGCAATATGCACTCTCTAACTTTTATAAAGAAAAAGACCCTACAACTGCTTTTATGATTGATGGAAAAGAAGGGGAGTTTGAAATTAAACTAGGTGCAAACGCAGCAGCTATTTTAATGTTAACGAAATTTCAGGAAATTACCCAAAAGTCTGAATATTTAAAATATGCAGAAAAACTTGCAAATGGTATTTTAAAATTAGTTGATTCAGATGGATTAACTACCCATGTGTTAAATTATCCAGACTATGATTTAAAAGAAAAGTTTAGAATTATTTATTACGATGGCGAAGCAGCATTAGCTTTATTAAGGTTATATCAAATAAATCAGGATAAAAGATTATTAGAAACAGTTAAATTAATGTTTGATAATTTTATTCATAAAAGATATGAAAAATATCATGATCATTGGTTAAGTTATTGTACCAATGAGCTTACAAAAATATGTCCTGAAGAAAAATATTTTATTTTTGGTTTAAATAATTATTTAAAACATTTTATTTTTATAAGAAATAGAAAGACAACTTATGCCACTTTATTAGAAATGCTCATGGCTGCTTATAAAATGGTAAATCGATTAAAAGAGCAAGGCCATCAAGAGCTTCTTGAACAAGCTTATATGTCAGAGCTAAAAAAACTCATTAAATTTCGGGCTGAATTCCAAACTACGGGTTTTTTCTATCCAGAAATGGCGATGTATATGGATCGTCCAGATAAAATATTACATGCTTTTTATGTGCGACATGATCGCTTTAGAGTAAGAATAGATGACCAAGAACATAACTTATCAGGCTATATAGCCTACGTAAAAGATTTCGAAGGAGAGGAGATATGACTTACTCTCTTTTTGAAATTAAGTTATTGGCGCCTCTAGATCATACTAACTTCGATAATGCGATTTGGAAATTTGAAGTTGATGGAGATGTTTCAACTTTATTGCTTATTGATTATGCATTGGAGCAATTTCAACAAAAAAACATCGAAGCAAATAAGACCTATGTTGTATCTGAGCAAAAGCCTAAGCAACTTGGTGAACAAAATTTAGGTTTAGAAAAAAATGAATCTTATACATTTGTCGAGCTCTTACAATTCTTAATTTTTACTCATGCAAATGATGTTAAAGATGCCTTAAGCAATATACTGTTTGATTCCGTTGAGCAAGCTCAATTGATCCTGTCTAAAAGGGCGGAAAACTACAAGTTAACTTTAAAATCACCTAATCAATTAAAAAATCTATTTTTGTTGGCAAAAAATATTTATAGCTATCCAGCCGAGCTAAACAACCTTTTATTTCTCAAAACACTTTCTTTTAAAAATAAAGTATATCAACCGATTACACCTTTAATTGCTCATCCAGTGCTAACCTCGGCTTTATATATCTCCCATCAATTTAGAAAAATTTATGTCACTTATCTTGAGGATAACCAGAGCATTGGCTTTTTCTCTTTTTTAGATGACATTCACCGTCTCGAGCATTTGGTTCCTTATTATCACTGTTTCCAAGAAGAGCGCGTAAAGGCGAAGAATTGTACTTCACAGACTGGGATTATTAATATTCTTGGAGATACATATTTCGGTGAGACCTATACTGAAAAGCGTAAGTCGAGAAGGCAAATAGATGCTCTACAACAATATGGATATCACTTTTCATTTGAAAAAATACAGCCATTTTTAGGTAAAAATGACATAAACATAGCTAACTTTGAAGCAGTCTTTTCTCTAGAAAACCAATCACTATTAAAAGATAAAAAGCCATTCATTCTAAAAGCCAATGCTAAAAAGACATTAGAAGAATTTAAAAGCATTCATCTAAATTATTTGGTGTTAGCAAATAATCATCTTAAAGATTATGGTGATGAAGGGCTGGCCTATACATTACAACAATTGGACGAGGCTAATGTTTCCTATATTGGTGCTGGGCACAACCAAAAAGATGCTCACAATTACTTTGAAATAGTTTTTGAAAATAAGCACTATGCAATTTTTAATGGTTACTGGCATAGAGACACTGCTTATTTGGATTATGACTTTTATGCGCTAGGGTCAAGAAGTGGAGTCGCTTGTTTAAACGGTGTCTTACTTGAGCAAATAGTTTTTTATAAACAGGCTCATCCTAAACATAAAATTATTGTTATTTGTCATTGGGGAGTCGACTTTAAACCTCCTACAAAAGAGCAAATTAAACTTGCTGGTATTCTTACACAGGCTGGGGCTGACCTAATTATTGGTCATGGTGCTCATACTATTCAGCCAATTCAGCTTATCAACCAAAAGCCAGTGGTGTTGGGTATCGGCAATGCTGTATTTAATAGTGATGGAGAATATGAGCAGCATCATTCTTTGCCATTTGGCTGTATTGCCAGAATAGATCTAGCAAAGGACTTGCTTCGACTTTATCCAATTTATACGGATAACTTAAAAACTTTTTGGCAGCCATATCCAGTAGATATTAATGATTTCTCAAAGGCCAGTACTTATATGACATCTTTACTGCCCCATGAGGATTACACGAGTACCCATGATAACTTAGGACGGTACGTTGAGATCAAATTTTAAGGGTATTGCTGATAACTCGATAAAATCGTTTGTAGCTGTGATGGGGTGAAACCCAAATTTCTTAAGCCACCACTGCCTAATTTACATTCAGCACTGGCCATAATATTGGTTGGTGTGGTTTTGGTAGCATTAGGGGCACAAACATGTTTCAAGCCGAAAGCGTGGCCCATTTCATGAATACTACCTGCTTGTATATTATAATTTAATCTATTCCAGTCTAATAAAATGAAAGGCTTTCCATTATTACGGAATGTTCGGCTCGTAATATCATTAAACTCTAACTTTTTTGAATAAGCATCGTATATAAAAACAATGACTTCTTTACTTGTCGTACGTTTAGGAAAGCATGCATTGACGCTTGCAGGCATAGATCCTATAGAAATAGGGCGAGGTTGATTTATTTCATTACTAAGTTGGCAGTGCAATTTTGAGAAATCTTGATAAGAGATATAACGATTTAACTTAAAATTAAATATTTTGTTTCCTTGGTCATCTAAATAATATTTATTCAAAATACCAACTTCTTTTCGCATTTGTGCAAGGTTGTCGAAACGTGCAGCAGACGGATTGTTGGTTGTAAAAACGAAAGTGACTGGAACTACAGGCCTATTATTAGCAGGTTCTTCTATCAATGGCTCTGGCTTTAGTTGAGGAGGAGTAGTTGTACAAGAGGCACAAAGAAGTGTTCCTGTAATCATCAATAAGGTTTTTTTCATATTCATCGCATTATCTCTGCATATTATTCTAAAGTGATTTAAAGTAAATTTTTATATGATATGAATGATGTCAATTTTTATGGATTCCATTTTGACAACTCAGTATGAACTACATCGACAAATTTTAGAAGTCATCGCTTTAATTCCATATGGAAAAGTAGCAACTTACGGACAAATAGCACGTATGGCAGGTTTACCTAAACATGCCAGATTAGTGGGTTATGTTCTTAAACATCTTGAAGCAGACCATCAGGTGCCTTGGTACCGCGTTATTAATTCACAAGGTAAAATTAGCCTAAGCAGATTTAATGAAAAAGGTGAGAATGTTCAGCAGTTAAAGCTTGAAGATGAAGGAGTCTATTTGTTGAATGGCAAAGTGAACTTAAAGCAGTTCGCATGGCAACCTTAAAATTATTAAAGAGAACAAATACAAATGCAGCATTATAAATGGCAGAGTCTAGCCATATTACTATTAGGTTTAACAGTGCAATCGAGTTTTGCAGAGCAGGCTATTTCAGCCCAACCTTTTATAAATGTGAATGCTTCATCACAAGAAATACATTCGATTTGTCAGCAGTTGAGTCAGAAATGTAGCGATGAAGTTAAGCTGTGGAAACCCAAAAATACACAAGATCAGACTTATTATTTAATAGATGAGACTCCGCAAATTGCTCAAGTTAAAAAGCAGAATAACCAATACACAGTAATAAATGAGTGGAACTTTAAAAATTATGAGCATAGTAATAAAGAGCCACATTCTGATGATTTAGGTCCTAATGGACTCAAAATCTTTCCAGCACTATACCCTCAATAAAAATGAATATGCCATAGCAGTACTAAATACTTGGTTTACTGGTTACTCTGGAGGAGGGCGTTTTGAAGAAAATGCTGATTTTATTGAGCTTAAGTCTAAAGGGCGGTATCAAGTTGCATTAAAAGATATTAATTTTTCTTCAAGTGAAATGATTCGTGCATGCTTTTCAGAACAAGATTATAAGAAATCTCCCCATTGTCATGACGAGGCATGGATGACTCTAAACATAAGGTTTAAAGATACTGGTCAACCATACTATTTATGGCAATTAAATTATAAAAATTATTCTTGGGATGCTTTTAAAAGTAAAAAAACAATAACAGTTGAACAATCGAGTGAAGATGTTATTCCATTTAAAAAATAGATACCTACCTGACTAAATTGAGCCAGATAGGTGTTTTTTTAGCGAACAATCAAAACAGGGATATGGCTTTCACCTAAAACTTTTTGTGCAACACTTCCTAATACAAGTTTTCGGACACCTGTACGGCCATGCGAACCCATAACGATGAGATCTGCATTGATGTCTTGTGCAGCTTGAATAATTTCTTCATGAACCACAAAGCCTTCAAGTAATTTGGTTTCTACGGTAAGCCCTTCTTGTACAAATTGTTGTTTGGCTTGTTCTAAAATATCGAGTAAATAAGTTCTAGTGCGTTCAATCAATTCATTTGTTTGACCAGTCTTTACATAAAGATCCGCAATAATTGGATCAAGTGCCATCACTTGTACGATAGTAATTTTACTATTTAATGCTTTTCCGAGCTTGATGGCTTCTTTCATAGCGACCGTAGAAGTTTCAGAACCATCAATTGGTACAAGAATATGCTGATATGACATGAGATTGTTCCTTATTGTAATGATGCTTATTTATTCAATACTTTATACTTCTTTTCTTACGATTTAAATTCTAGCTCGTAATGATTTGTGTTATTGAAACAAGAAAATCTTGGCACTATTTTTTATTTATCTCTTAAATTTTCAATATGTGTTGTTAAAGCATTGATATCATCAGTTTGCAAATATTCACGCATTTTTAAAACTTGTTTTTCATCTAAATCATAAAGTTTTAAAGTGAGTAGTTTCTCTATTTGCTCTGTCGGAAAACGGTATTTAATAACTTTTGCCGGAACTCCACCAACAATTGCATAGGGTGGGACGTCTTTTGTTACAACGGCTCCAGTTGCAATAACTGCACCTTCACCAATTTTTACGCCTTGCATAATCATTGCACGGCTTCCAACCCAACAGCCATCTGCAATGATGGTGTCACCAGCAGCTAAAAAACTACGAGTATCGAAGGGGAAAGTTGCAATCCAATCTGGTCTATGAAGCTGATTGCCACCCATCATAATCACGCATTCAGCCCCAAAACATACAAAATTACCAATATAAAGCTGATCAATAGGTTTTTCTGGAGTAGAGGGTTTGTCATGTAAATAGCGCACTACACAACGCTCAAAACCTTGATCCCAATAGGCTGAGTAGTAAGAGTAATTACCCTTGATATGGATATTCGGATTTTTGACAGTTTTGGAAATAAACTCAAATTCACACCAATGACGGACTGGCGAGTTAATCAGAGGTGTATCCATAATTTACTATCCAAACAAATGAGTTAAAGCAATTAAAAACCCCTCATAAAGAGGGGCTTAAGAGTAGTATCTTAAAGATATTCTACACTTACAACTTCGTATTCAACTTCACCTTGAGGAGTGATAATTTTTGCTTCATCACCTTCATTTTTGCCTAAAAGGCCACGAGCAATTGGTGAGTTCACTGAGATTTTATTAATTTTAAAATCAGCCTCATCATCGCCAACAATTTTATAAGTCTTGCGTTCTTCAGTATCAAGGTTTTCAATCGTTACCGTAACACCGAATACAACACGACCGTTTTGTTCTAAGTCTTTAACATCGATGACTTGTGCAGCACCCAATTTTCCTTCGATATCTTGGATACGGCCTTCGCAGAAACCTTGTTGCTCACGAGCAGCATGATATTCTGCATTTTCTTTTAAGTCCCCATGTTCACGTGCCTCAGCAATCGCTTGAGTAATACGCGGACGTTCAACAGATTTCAGATGTTGTAATTCTTTCTCTAAGGCACTTTTACCTTCAGGGGTCATTGGATAACGTTGCATTTCGGTCCCTCTTAAGTTGAGAAAACACAGTTAAAAAAATGAAAAAATCCCGCCACCGATAAGGTGGCGGGACTTATCGGAAAAAAATTAACCTACAGTTAAATCTTGCAAGCGGTATACATCCATTGGCAATTTCACAGCAAAGGCTTGGCAAACTGCTTCTGCGCCATTGATAGTCGTTGTGTAATACACTTTGCCTTGTAGGGCAGCACGACGAATCATTGCAGAGTCATATTGAGCTTGTTTGCCTTCAGTAGTGTTGACAATAAGGTGTATTTCGCCATTTTTCAAGCGGTCAACAATATGTGGACGACCTTCAGTTACTTTATTTACAGGTTCACATTCCAAACCTGCTTCTTTAAGCACTTTATAAGTTCCACCTGTTGCTACCAGTTTGAAGCCGTATGCTACAAACTTTTTAGCGATATCAGCGATATATTTCTTATCAGATTCACGGACAGATAAGAAAGCAATCTTTTCTTCGCCTTCAGTTGGCAAGCCCGGTAAGCGGTCATTAGAACCTAAAACAGCTTTATAGAATGCTTCACCGAATGTCTTACCAACACCCATTACTTCACCTGTAGATTTCATCTCAGGTCCAAGCATAGGATCTACACCTTGGAATTTAGCAAATGGGAAAACTGCTTCTTTCACAGAAAAGTGTGTTGGAATGATTTCTTTAGTAAAGCCTTGAGATTCAAGTGATTGACCCGCCATACAACGAGCAGCTACTTTTGCTAAAGATTCACCAATACATTTCGATACGAACGGAACAGTACGTGAAGCACGTGGGTTAACTTCAAGAACATAAACGTCATCGCCTTTAACTGCGAATTGAACGTTCATCAAGCCAACAACACCAAGTTCTTTTGCCATAGCCACTGTTTGACGACGCATTTCGTCCTGAATCTCTTGAGATAGAGAGTAAGGAGGAATAGAACACGCAGAGTCACCTGAGTGAATACCTGCTTGTTCGATGTGCTGCATGATACCGCCAATCACAACATCTTTACCGTCAGATACGCAGTCAACGTCAACTTCAGTTGCATCGTCAAGGAAACGGTCAAGAAGAACAGGGGCTTCGTTAGAAGCTTGTACTGCTTCGCGAAGATAACGTTTAAGTTCATCTTCGTTATACACGATTTCCATTGCGCGACCACCCAATACATAAGATGGGCGAACAACTAACGGATAACCAACTTTCGCAGCTTCAGAGATACCTTCTTCAGCAGATTTTACAATGCTGTTGTTTGGTTGACGAAGCTGTAAACGTTGAATCATTTGTTGGAAACGTTCACGGTCTTCTGCACGGTCAATTGCATCTGGAGAAGTACCGATAATAGGAGTACCAGCTTCTTCTAAAGCACGTGCTAACTTAAGTGGAGTCTGACCACCGTATTGTACGATTACGCCTTTTGGCTTCTCAGTACGAACGATTTCAAGAACATCTTCAAGTGTTACAGGTTCGAAGTACAAACGATCTGATGTGTCATAGTCGGTAGAAACAGTCTCAGGGTTACAGTTCACCATGATTGTTTCATAACCGTCTTCACGCATAGCTAGAGCAGCGTGTACACAGCAGTAGTCAAATTCGATACCTTGACCAATACGGTTTGGACCACCACCAATTACCATGATCTTGTCACGATTTGATGGATTTGCTTCACATTCTTCATCGTAAGTTGAATACATATATGCTGTGCCAGATTCAAACTCGGCAGCACATGTATCAACACGTTTGTAAACTGGATAAACACCCAAGTTCCAACGTTGTTTACGGAATTGCTTTTGTGAAATGCCCATAAGGTGAGCAATACGAAGGTCAGATAAACCTTTACGCTTGAACGAACGGATGTTGTCCGCGTTTAAGTCACCAAAACCTAAAGTTTTTACTTGAGCTTCTGTGTTGACGATATCTTGAATTTGGATCAAGAACCAACGGTCAATTTTAGTTGCTTCAAATACGTCATCTAAAGAGAAGCCATGACGGAATGCATCTGCTACGTACCAAATACGCTCAGGACCCGGAACTTTAAGCTCTTTTAAAATCGTTTCTTTTACGTTTGTTGCACCAGCTTCGATTTTTTCATCAAAACCGCTTACACCAACTTCAAGACCACGTAATGCTTTTTGTACAGATTCTTGGAAGTTACGACCAATTGCCATGACTTCACCAACAGACTTCATCTGAGTGGTAAGAACTGGTTCTGCTTGTGGGAACTTCTCAAAGTTAAAACGAGGAATCTTCGTTACAACATAGTCAATTGCTGGTTCAAAGCTCGCAGGAGTTACACCACCAGTGATGTCATTTTTCAATTCATCAAGAGTGTAACCAACAGCTAGTTTCGCAGCGATTTTTGCAATTGGGAAACCAGTTGCTTTAGAAGCAAGAGCAGACGAACGAGATACACGAGGGTTCATCTCGATCACAACCATACGGCCGTCTTTCGGGTTAATACCGAACTGAACGTTAGAACCACCGGTCTCAACACCAATTTCACGAAGAACTGCAACTGAAGCATTACGCATCAATTGATATTCTTTGTCAGTTAATGTTTGAGCTGGTGCTACAGTGATTGAGTCACCAGTGTGAACACCCATTGGGTCAAAGTTTTCGATCGCACATACGATAATACAGTTGTCGTTTTTGTCACGAACAACTTCCATTTCGTATTCTTTCCAGCCGATTAATGATTCATCAATCAATAATTGGTGAGTAGGAGAGAGGTCGAAACCACGTTCACAGATTTCAAGGAATTCTTCACGGTTATATGCAATACCACCGCCTGAACCACCCATTGTGAATGAAGGACGGATAATTACTGGGAAACCAAAGCGAGATTGGATTTCCAATGCTTCTTCCATGGTTTCAGCAATAGCAGCTTTTGGACATTCCAAACCGATTTTGCGCATAGCGATGTCGAAGAGTTTACGGTCTTCGGCTTTTTCAATCGCTTCTTTAGTTGCACCAATAAGTTCTACATTGTACTTCGCTAATACGCCATTTTCATCAAGTGCAAGTGCGCAGTTCAATGCAGTTTGTCCACCCATCGTAGGTAGGACTGCATCTGGACGCTCTTTTTCAATGATTTGAGCAACAGTTTGCCAAGTAATTGGCTCAATATATGTTGCATCCGCCATTGATGGGTCAGTCATAATGGTCGCTGGGTTAGAGTTAACCAAAATAACACGGTAGCCTTCTTCACGAAGCGCTTTACATGCTTGAGCACCAGAGTAGTCAAACTCACAAGCCTGACCAATAACAATTGGACCAGCACCAATAATTAAGATGCTTTTAATATCCGTACGTTTAGGCATTATTCGCTCCGTAATTACTGTTTAGATGCTTCGATAAGTTCGATGAAATGATCGAACAATGGTGCACAATCATGTGGACCTGGGCTTGCTTCAGGGTGACCTTGGAAGCTGAAAGCTGGTTTGTCAGTACGGTGGATACCTTGTAAGGTGCCATCGAACAATGATTTATGCGTTGCTTTTAAGTTAGCCGGTAATGTTTCTGCATCTACAGCAAAACCATGGTTTTGAGATGTAATCATCACTGTACCATCTTCAAGATTTTGTACAGGGTGGTTTGCACCGTGGTGACCATGATTCATTTTTACAGTTTTTGCACCAGAAGCGAGTGCCAAGATTTGGTGTCCTAAACAGATACCAAATACAGGTAATGTTGTGGTTTCAACAATAGTGTTTACAGCTTCGATTGCATAGTCACAAGCAGCTGGGTCACCAGGACCGTTTGAAAGGAATACGCCATCTGGATTAAGTGCTAATACTTTTTCAGCCGGAGTTTCAGCAGGGACAACAGTAAGTTTGCAACCGCGGTCTGCAAGCATACGCAAGATGTTGGTTTTGACACCATAATCGTATGCAACCACATGATATTTTAACTCAGGTTGTGTAAAGCCCTTACCTAATACCCATGAACCTTCAGACCATTCAAAACCTGTTGGATCACAGCACTCTTTAGCAAGGTCTAAACCATTTAGACCACCAAAAGCGCGAGCTTTAGCAATTGCTTCTTCTTCAGTAATATTTTCGCCAGCAAGGATGCAACCATTTTGTGCACCTTTGTCACGTAAAATACGAGTAAGTTTACGTGTATCAATATCAGCAATTGCAACAACATTGTGCGCTTGTAAATATTCACCTAACGACTGCTCAGAACGGAAATTACTGTGTAGTAGTGGAAGGTCACGAATAATTAAACCATTCGCCCATACTTTATGGATACGACCAGATTCAACGTCTTCTTCGTTGCAACCAGTGTTACCAATATGAGGGTAAGTTAATGTCACAATTTGTTGTGCATAACTTGGGTCAGTCAAAATTTCTTGATAGCCTGTCATGGCTGTGTTAAAAACGACTTCACCAGTCGTACTTCCCGTTGCGCCGATTGACGTTCCTTTAAAGATCGTTCCATCTGCGAGGGCTAAAATGGCGGGGATGCTCAAACCAAAGCTCCTGAATTTCGGCTGTAAAAAAGCGAGTAGACCTAAAAAAGATAGGCGATGTTCTAAAAAAACATGCCCCTCCTCATCGGTCTGCCCGCTTGTAACTTAACAGCGCATTATACGCATGGAACCCTAAAAAGTCTATTTGTTTTCTATTAAAAAATATAATTCCTTGCTTGCTTTTTGCAAAAATATTCATCCGCTTGTCTGAAATTGATACTTTTGGCAAATTGTCTAACAATCTGGCGGTTAAATTATGCTAATTCCACTTATTGTAATCTCAGAAAAAAATAAACAATATGAGGAAATAGTATGAGCAATCAAGTTTCAAAAGATATAGCTGAAAACGCTTCTACAGTTGCAGATGTTGTTAAAGCTGAAGTAACCGAAGTGAAAGAAGCTGTTACTAAAACAACGACCCGCGCTAAAAAAGCAGTGAGTGCTAAAGCGACGCAGGTAAAAGAAGTTGTAGCTGAAAAAACAGAACAGGTGAAAGAAGTCGCTCAAGAAGCAACTTCGCAAGTTAAAGAAGCTATAAATGAAACTCAAGAACAAGTAAAAGTTGTATTGAGTGAAACTGAAGAAAAAATTGAGACTGAGACTCAAGAGTTGAACCAAAACATTCAAAATCAGTTTGCTCAGATTAAACAAGATATTTTACAACGTCTTGATGTGATTAAAGCTCAGTTCAATACGTCTCAAGAAGGATTAAATGAACTAAAAAATACATTAAAAGCTGAAATTAATGCATTAATTGAAGATTTAACAAAAGTCACCAAAGAACTTAAAGGTGACATTAGCCAAATCTCTTTGAAGCATAAAGATTCTTTAAGTGAGAGTTTGAAACGCACTAAAAATAATGCGGTTGAAGCTTGGAACAAAGCAAGAGATAACTAAGTTTAGCTTCATAAAATTAATAAAAAAGCGAGAATCAATTTCTCGCTTTTTTATTTTTAAAACTGATGTAGCCAATCACGTTTATTGTGAAAATCAGCATTTTGTCCACTATGCTGCATTGCATAGTACTGTATACCATCTTTAGTCTTTAAAACAGCGGTTAAACCTAAATAAAGGTTTGCCCATTTTAAATGATGCTGCTGCATAAACTGACCTAAATCAAGACTTACATTTAAGCCGTAGTGAGTACGCTTGAGATGATTAAGCTCGATATCGTAAGCAACGAGGGGAGGCATGCTTTCCGGATAGCGATATTCTTCAAACTGGTAAGTTTGCCATGCTTGAGAAGGAGAAAGATTAATTTCCCGATAGAAATCTTCACCATGCACGCCAATAAAAATCTCAAAACAAGTCTCTTCCCACAAAAAATCTTGGCGGGGATGAGCTGCAACTTCTTGAGGCCAGATAATAAGTTGGTTTGGATCACGAATCCAAAAACCCACATTTAATGTATGTGGGGTTTGCTGTTCAATTGCGCCAACAACAGAAACAGCATGAAAACGATCAAAAGCTGAAAGTTCGTAACTTGCCATAAAGTAGTCAATAAATTAGTTTGCTAAGTGAGCGTGACGAACAAGATTAGATAAGTGTTGGTTCTGTTTAGCTGCTTTTTTGTAAAGTAAAACAATTTTACCAATTTTTTGCACAGCTTCAGCACCAGTTGCTTCAACAATTGCATCGATTACAGCAGCACGAGCTTCACGATCTTCGCCAGCAACTTTTACTTTGATGAGTTCATGATCATTCAAAGCACGAAGAGTTTCTTCGATTACAGCATCTGTTAAGCCTTGTCCACCAATCATGACAACCGGATTAAGCACATGACCAATTTGACGTAAACGTTTACGTTCATGAATAGATAAAGCGGCCATTAAAAATACCTGATTTTAAAAACGACTTAGTATAGCAAAAAACTTAAAATCAAATGTACGAAAAACTGTATAAATAATCGATCAACATTATTGGAAAAAAACTGTAAAAGTTATTGAGATTACGTTACATCCGTACTGTAATGAGAGTAATTTTCACGTACAATGAGCAATCAGAAGTTTTTTTGATATTTAGTGAGTTATGGCAACACGCATTACAAACCAAAAATTGTCTAAAAGTAGTCGTGCGTGGATGAGGGAACATCTAGACGATCCTTTTGTAAAAAAAGCACAAAAGGAAGGATATCGTGCACGAGCAGCATATAAACTTCTTGAAATTCAAGAAAAATATAAGTTGATCAAGCCAGGCATGACAGTGGTTGATTTGGGAGCGGCTCCTGGGAGTTGGTCGCAAATTGCTGGGAAACTTGTTGGTAGCAAGGGGTTGGTTATTGCTTCCGATATTTTACCTATGGATGCTTTGCCGGATGTCACTTTCTTACAAGGCGACTTCAGAGAAGAAGCAGTATTTGAAAAATTGTTAAATATTTTAAATGGAAGACAAGTAGACATTGTAATTTCTGATATGGCCCCCAATACATCAGGTAATAGGGCTGTTGATCAACCTCGACAGATTTACTTATGTGAACTTGCTTTAGACTTTGCTCAAAAAGTCTTGGGTCCAAATGGACAATTTGTTGTTAAAGTGTTCCAAGGCGCAGGATTTGATGAGTTTCGTAAACAAGTCGTTGATAGTTTTGATGTGTTAAAAACAGCAAAACCAGCAGCTTCTCGGGCACGATCTAAAGAAGTTTTTTTGGTTGGACAAGGGCGTAAGAAAGCATTGCAATAAAGTTTACTTGCCAAGCTCCTAAAAATTGTGCATTTTGTATCTTTTAGGTTATCCGCAAGCAAGACAATTGCTGTTTTTAAGAAGATCGGCCAAGATTAGGCATGATCAAATTAGATCGATATGGGAATAAAGCTTTGAGCGATTACTTCAAGAATGCCGTATTGTGGCTAATAATACTGGGTGTTCTGATTTTAATTTTCAGTAATATCAGTGACCGCAATAAGCCTTCTGCAATGAAATATTCAGATTTTGTTGCAGCGGTGAATGCTGGCCAAATTAAGCAAGTCACGATTGACGGTTTAAATATTAGTGGTGAAAAAACTAACGGATCTCAGTTTGAAACTGTTCGTCCGCAAGTTGAAGACACTGAACTTATGCCAAGCTTAAACAAGCAAAATGTTGTTGTAGAGGGCACAGCACCACAACGTCAAGGCATTTTGATGCAACTTCTCATTGCTAGTTTCCCTGTACTGTTAATCATTCTGTTATTCATGTTCTTTATGCGTAACATGGGTGGTGGTGCAGGCGGTAAAAATGGTCCGATGAGTTTTGGTAAGTCAAAAGCAAAAATGCTTTCTGAAGACCAAATCAAAGTGACTTTTGCTGACGTTGCTGGTTGTGATGAAGCGAAGCAAGAAGTTGTAGAAATTGTAGATTTCTTAAAAGATCCTGCAAAGTTCAAACGCTTGGGCGCTACAATTCCACGTGGCGTACTTATGGTTGGTCCTCCAGGTACTGGTAAAACGTTATTAGCTAAAGCTATTGCTGGTGAAGCAAAAGTTCCATTCTTCAGCATTTCTGGTTCTGACTTTGTTGAGATGTTTGTGGGTGTGGGTGCATCCCGTGTCCGTGATATGTTTGAACAAGCAAAACGTCATGCACCATGTATCATCTTTATTGATGAGATTGATGCAGTAGGTCGTCACCGTGGTTCAGGTACTGGCGGTGGACATGATGAACGCGAACAAACCTTAAACCAAATGCTCGTAGAGATGGATGGTTTTGAAGGTAATGAAGGCGTAATCGTTATTGCTGCAACTAACCGTGTTGATGTGTTGGATAAAGCATTGTTACGTCCAGGCCGTTTCGACCGTCAAGTTATGGTCGGTCTACCGGACATCCGTGGTCGTGAGCAAATCCTGAATGTACATTTGAAAAAGTTACCTTCAGTGACTGGTGTAGATGTTAAAGTCTTATCACGTGGTACACCTGGTTTCTCTGGTGCTCAGTTGGCAAACCTTGTAAACGAAGCTGCCTTGTTTGCTGCTCGCCGTAATAAGAACACTGTCGATATGCATGACTTTGAAGATGCAAAAGATAAGATCTATATGGGGCCAGAACGTAAATCAATGGTTCTGCGTGAAGAAGAACGCCGCGCAACAGCTTATCATGAAGCTGGACATGCAATTGTTGCTGAGATTTTACCGGGTACTGACCCTGTGCATAAAGTAACAATTATGCCGCGTGGTTGGGCTTTAGGTGTAACTTGGCAGTTACCTGAACAAGATCAGATTAGCCACTATAAAGACAAAATGTTAAATGAAATTGCAATTTTGTTTGGTGGTCGTATTGCTGAAGAAGTCTTTATTCAGCAGCAATCGACTGGTGCTTCAAATGACTTTGAGCGTGCTACGAAAATGGCTCGTGCGATGGTTACGAAGTACGGTATGTCTGACAAAATGGGTGTTATGGTTTACGAAGATGAAAATCAAAATGGATTCTTCGGTAACGTAGGTAGCCGCACAATTTCTGAAGCAACTCAACAACAGGTTGATCAGGAAGTACGCCGTATTTTAGATGAACAATATAAAGTTGCTCGTGATATCTTGGAAAATAATAAAGATATCGCACATGCTATGGTTAAAGCGTTGATGGAATGGGAAACTATTGATCGTGAGCAAATCCGTGACATCATGGAAGGTCGCGAGCCTCAACCACCTAAAGTTTATATTGCTGAAAATCCGGTATCGGCATTTGAACCACCGAAAGATGGTCCATCTACTCCACCGCCATTACCAGCGATGAATTAAGTTAATTAATAAAAAAGCCACATTCATGTGGCTTTTTTTATTTGTCTTAAATTCGGCTAAAGCTGAAAAGAAATCAACAGCATGTAAAGTATAGAGTTGCTAAAATATCACCTGATTTTGAACCGGAGCTTTTTATGCAGTTAATATCTTTACCCAAGCAGATTTTACAGTGTGGACAGCTTCAACTAGATTTATCTCAGCCACATGTTATGGGTATTTTAAATGTTACCCCGGATTCTTTTAGCGATGGTGGTAAACATAATCAATTAGACCAAGCGGTTGAGCATGCGCTTAGTATGATTGAACAAGGCGCGACTATTATTGATATTGGTGGTGAATCTACTCGACCTGGTGCTTCAGAAGTGGCGATTGAAGAAGAAATACGCCGTGTGGTACCTGTAGTTGAAGCTTTATCTCATCATAATATTATTTTATCAATCGATACGAGCCAGCCAGAGGTGATTCGCGCAGCAAAAGCAGCAGGGGCGCATATTTGGAATGATGTACGCGCTCTAACACGCCCTAATGCATTGGAGACCGCAGCAGAGTTAGATATACCTGTAGTGATTATGCATATGCGTGGTGAGCCAACCACAATGAATCAGTTAGATCAATATAGTGATGTAACACTTGATGTGATGCAAGAGCTGCAACAACGCATTGATGAGGCTTTGGTTGCTGGAATTCAGCAGCATAATATTATTATTGATCCTGGGTTTGGTTTTGCAAAAAATGCACAGCAGAATTTAAAATTATTAAAAGAATTTTGGAAACTTAATGAATTGGGCTTTCCAATTTTATCTGGTCTTTCTCGTAAACGCTTTATCGGGGAGGCTTTGAAAGGTGCAGCTGCTGATCAGCGTGCTGTAGGAAGTGTTACTGGGCATTTGTTAAGTATTCAGCAAGGAGCGTCGATTGTAAGAGCACATGATGTGAAAGCGATGCATGAGGCTGTTTTAGTTTGGCAAGCCATGCAGCATGCATAAAGTGTATTCTTATTGAATTTGATGCCTGTGTGTCACATAAAGGTGGATGAGGAGTTGGGTAAAAATCTCGTGATTTTTGCGAAAATATGTTATAAGCGGCAAGTTTTTGCTGTTGTGTAATCTTTTGTATGTTCGAAGACCTACTTCTCCCAATGTTTGATGATGAATATTATCCAGATATTTTGGTCGCTGAACTTAAGCAGCTTATTGAACAATTTGCTAAAAAAGTTCAGAAGCCTGCTTTAGCTGATCAAGATGTTTATCGATATGCTCATCAGACTGTAAATGAAATTAATGAAATGAAACCACAGTTTGAAGATCTGGATTCATCGCTTGATGATAGTGCTGCCGATTACATTGCTGAGGCAATGATGATGGTAGTTCAAGATGCAGGATTTTTAGATCTTGAAATGGAAGAGCTGGTTATGAATCGAGAGTGGTAATTACTCTCGATTCTCAAAATTTTCAATCGCATCTAATAAATGACAAGATGCTTTTAAATGTACCTGATCTATTTTTTTAATTTCTAAAATTAAATGTCCATTTTGCTGTTCATTCACATCTGCTAATACGCTTATTCAATAGGTTGTCTCTTTATGTTGTAATGCTTTTAATTGAGTAATTACATCTTGAGATGTTTTGATTAGGTAGTCATCCTGAGTTAGAGAGCAGCGTATAAAGTGCCAATCATTATTTTTAAATAAGATTGTGCCGTTAAATATATCTTCAGCATCTGCAATCGATATAAAAAGTAGGGTGGAAATAAATATGATTGTTTTTATCATAATTTTCATTTTCATCAGACATAAAAAAAACCAGCTTACGCTGGATTCTTTCTAACACCAAATTCAATAGTTGAAAATGGTGCCCGGGGCCGGACTCGAACCGGCACGCTTTGTGGGCGGGGGATTTTAAATCCCCTGTGTCTACCTATTTCACCACCCGGGCATGTGCGCAATAATAGAGGACAAGTGCGCGATTGGCAAGAGAAAAACAGAGAGTTTGCTTTATTTTCAATCAGTTCTTGTCGGTATTTATATAAATTAACCAGTTTGTGTCATGATTTGTTCATCAAACTGAGATCAGACGTTCATCTTATGTACTTAAGTTTAAAGCACTCATTGCTTAAAACTTAGAGAATTTTATGTCAGAGAAAATTTCACGCCGAGAATTAATTCAAAAAAGTCTACTCGGTTTTGGGGCTTTATCTATGCCTGTTGCTTTCACTGGTTGTAATGATGGTTCCGATGATGAAAGTCCGCAAATACAAGCAGATTTTCTTCATGGTGTCGCAAGTGGAGACCCCTTGCAGGATAAAGTCATCTTATGGACACGGCTGACACCTGCAGACTCCGGGGTACGCTTAAAAGTTGTGTGGGAAATTTCAACCGATAATCAGTTTAAACAAAATTTAAAGACGGGGATGGTTGAAACAAGCAAAACTGATGACTTTACAGTGAAAGTTGATGCAGCTGGTTTACAACCAGATACGGTGTACTACTACCGTTTTAAGTTTGGTAGTAAGGTTTCACCAGTAGGGCAGACGAAAACATTACCAACATCGACCAATAAAGTAAGCTTTGCAGTATGTTCTTGCTCAAACTATCCTGCGGGTTACTTTTATGTTTATCGTGAAATGGCAAAGCAAAACGTCGATGTCATTATTCATTTAGGTGACTATATTTATGAGTATGGGGCAGATGGTTATGCGACAGAAGATGCTGCAAAGCTAGGTCGTACGTTACCTGCTGACAATAATAAAGAAATTATTAAATTAGATGATTATCGCAAACGCTATGCACTTTATCGTCAGGATAAAGATTTACAAGCAGCTCATCAACGCCATCCTTTTATTGTAATTTGGGATGATCACGAGTTAGCGAACGATGCTTGGCGTGATGGTGCGGAAAACCATCAAAGTAACGAAGGATCTTTCTCAGATCGTAAATTAGCTGCTCTGCAAGCTTATTTTGAATGGATGCCAATTCGTCCAGTTTCTAGTTCTGACCATTTAAATATTTATCGCCAGTTTAACTTTGGCTCTCTTGTCCAACTCACTATGCTAGATACACGCATTATTGCGCGTGACAAGCAACTTGAATATGCGGACTATATGACTGCCTCTGGCTTAGATATTGTAAAATTTCAAGCAGATTTAACAAATCCGGCGCGTACTTTAATGGGGTATACGCAAAGAGATTGGTTAGTAGATAAATTAAAGCAATCTACAGCAACATGGAATGTGGTGGGGCAGCAAGTCTTAATGAGTAAAATGTGGATTCCAGCCGAATTGCTGGCATCTTTAGGGCAGATTACTTCAGGAGGAACTTCATCTGAAGCACTTGCTAAGATGAACGCACAAATTACTGAGTTGGTCACTTTAAAACTTCGTTTACAACAAAATGATCCGACATTAACAGCCCAAGAAAAAGCAAGGATTATGACGGTGGCACCATACAATTTAGATGCTTGGGATGGTTACTATGCTGAGCGAGAGCTTGTATACGATAAATTGGCAGAGTTTAATAAAAAGATGATTGTGCTTGCGGGAGATACACACAATGCTTGGGCATCTTATTTATATAGCCAAAAAGGAAAATATGTAGGTGTTGAACTGGCAACAAGCTCTGTATCATCTCCTGGCTTAGAAAAATATTTAAGTATTCCATTGGCACAGTTACAGCAGTTTGAGTTTGCGTTTACTACATTGATTGATGAATTGGTCTATTGTAATTTAAATCAACGCGGATACTTGCTCGTTACTCTCGATCAGGCACAAGTTCATTCGGAGTGGGTATTTTTAGATTCAATTAAGAATGCTGAATATCAAGTGGATTCAAGCAGGCAAAACGAGATTATATTGGATCTGAATTTGACGCCTTTAAAGCAAGATCAGAAAACTGCTTAAAGCATAAAAGAATAGGGATTACATATGTAGCCCTTTTTTTAGATATAAAAAAACCAGCTTACGCTGGATTCTTTATGACACCATATTCAGTACTTGAAGATGGTGCCCGGGGCCGGACTCGAACCGGCACGCTTTGTGGGCGGGGGATTTTAAATCCCCTGTGTCTACCTATTTCACCACCCGGGCTTTACCAAATTTGGAGGCGGAGGTCGGAATCGAACCGGCGTCCACGGAGTTGCAGTCCGCTGCATGACCACTCTGCCACCCCGCCTACATTTGGTGATGCACATATTAGCAACCTTTACGAAAAAAACAATACCGTTTTGAGCGAAGATGCACATAAAAACAACATCTAGAATAAAATTAGCGAAATTATCATGTATTATTGGCACATTAAATTCATGTCTACCTTGGAGATGTGCTGTGGCATTGGTTTTAGACGGTCGTGCATTAGCAAAGCAAATTGAAGAAAATTTGTCGGTACGTGTTGAAGCTTTAAAAGCAAAAACAGGTCGTACCCCGATTTTGGCGACTATTTTGGTTGGGGATGACGGTGCATCTGCAACTTATGTACGTATGAAAGGTAATGCCTGCCGCCGCGTAGGTATGGATTCATTAAAAATCGAATTACCACAAGAAACGACAACAGAACAATTGTTAGCTGAAATTGAAAAGCTAAATGCCAATCCAGATGTTCACGGTATTCTTTTACAACATCCAGTTCCTGCACAAATTGATGAGCGTGCATGTTTTGATGCAATCTCATTAGCAAAAGATGTTGATGGCGTAACTTGCCTTGGTTTTGGTCGTATGGCAATGGGTGAAGCTGCGTACGGTTCAGCAACTCCAGCTGGCATTATGACGATTCTCAAAGAAAATAATATTGAAATTGCGGGCAAACATGCAGTTGTAGTTGGCCGTTCAGCAATTTTAGGTAAACCAATGGCAATGATGTTGTTACAAGCAAATGCAACAGTAACGATTTGCCATTCGCGTACACAAAATTTACCTGAGCTTGTAAAACAAGCTGACATTATTGTTGGTGCTGTAGGTAAAGCTGAACTTATTCAAAAAGATTGGATTAAACAAGGTGCAGTTGTTGTAGACGCAGGTTTCCATCCGCGTGATGGCGGCGGTGTTGGCGATATTCAATTACAAGGTATTGAAGAAATTGCTTCTGCTTATACACCAGTACCGGGTGGTGTTGGTCCAATGACAATCACAACTTTGATTCGTCAAACTGTAGAAGCTGCTGAAAAAGCTTTAGGTTAATTTAATTAACGCTAGGCTGTTATTTGATACGCGTAACCGTCATCCGCAATTGTTTGAGGCAGAAATACGTTAAAAATTTAATGTTTCTGCGATGCTTTCGATTCTAGAGAGTATCTGCCGAGTTTTGCGGATGACAATGGTTTTGCCTACTTTTCCCGAAAGAAAAGTAGGTCCAACCGAAGGTTAAGGTAAAAATCCAAATCATAATGGAATGACTCTGTTATGCTTGTTATAAAAATGAATTAAAAGAAATCTGATGAGCTGTACCTTTCAACTGACCAACGCACCTGAATATTTACTTCAAGCCTTACATGAAGTGATTCCTCACTGTGAGTTAATGGCACAACAGTTGCCTGAAACTCCTATTTCTTTATGGTTGATTCCGCCAGTTTTCTCGACTGATCGTTTAGATGATGAAGTTATTCGCCGTATTTGGAATGACACGCCGTATTGGATTTTCTGTTGGGCATCAGGTTTGGCGATGGCTCAGTGGATACTTGCAGAGCCGCACCATGTTAAAGATAAAGTGGTATTAGATTTTGGCGCGGGTTCTGGTGTAGTCGCTATTGCTGCAAAAATGGCAGGAGCAAAACGAGTAATCTGCTGTGACATTGATCAAGTTAGTCTAAATGCTTGCCGTGAAAATGCATTGCTTAATGGCGTAGAGCTTGAATATTTGGACGATTTATATAAGGCTGAACAAGTCGATGTTTTATTGGCTGCCGATGTTTTATATGACCAATGTAATCGTTTCTTTTTAGATGAGTTCTTAAAGTTTGCACAAGAAGTTTGGGTAGCAGATAGCCGAGTTAAAAATTTTAGTCATCCAAAATATGAAAAAATTGAAGAAAGAAGTGCTACTACGTGGCCAGACCTGGATGAAGCAAGAGAATTTAAAAATGTAAGTTTTTATAAGACGCTGTAAAAGAACAGCGTCTTTTTTATTCTATGAACAAGTATAACGAACCACTTTTAATGTGCTTGGGCGAGCTTCAAGTGCTTGGCGAGTCGCATAATCTTCACCATTATTTAAACTTGGTGTGTTTGATAAACCGAAAGAAGCACGAGTTTCACCCAATTTAATTCCATACTGCTCATCTTTAGCTGGGTTTGGAATTTCATTGACACTTAAAATTGATAATTTATAAACTTTCTGAGCACCTAACACATTTTGGCAAGCACGTTGTAATTTACGCTCATCAAGTTGCTGGTTACTACGACCAGCTAAAGTATAAGCTAAAGTCGCTGAAGTTTTAGTTTGGTTTTCAATCTGATAGCCAGTTGAACCATTATATTGTCGAGGTGTAGTCTGACAAGCAGTTAAAATAAACATACTACTTAATGCCAAACATAAAATACTTTTGTTCATCAGTATCGTCCTTATTTTCTTATATGAAGTATCTCATAAAATAGAAGGGTTGTTTGTGCTTATTCGCTTGGTTAGAGCCAATATTAACTGACGATATTGGCTCTAATTGTAAAATATTAATGCTCTTTAATTTTTGAATGATGCTTAGTGTCTTTCATAAAAATATAAATCAGCAATGAAATGAAAATCATGACACTGACATAAATAAAGTACCAAGACTCATGTCCAGCCTCTTTGAAACTTAATGCGAAAAACTCTGCTGTGCCACCAAACAAAGTATTTGCAATCGCGTAGGGTAAAGCTACTCCTAAAGCGCGAATATGAGCAGGAAAAAGTTCGGCCTTCACTACAGCATTAATTGAAGTGTAGCCAGTCACCATTACTAGACCTCCAAAACATAACCAAAATGCTGTCCAGTAGTTATGTGTGTTTGCCAGTGCATCAAATAAAATATATGTGAATAAAACACCTGTTATTCCGAAGAAAATCATAAGAGGTTTTCGACCAATTCGGTCTGATAAAGCACCTGCTACAGGTTGTAGACACATGAAAATAAATAACGCTAAAGTGGTAATTTGAGTAGCTTCAGGTTTAGAAAAACCAGAAGTATTCACTAAATATTTCTGTAAATAGGTCGTGTAAGTATAGAAAGCTAAAGTACCACCAGCAGTTAAGAATAATACAGTGAACGCTTCTTTAGGGTAGTGTTTAAATAAAGCAAACATGCCCGATTGTGGTTGGTCTTTTTCAGCTTGAGCATTTTTAAAAGATTGAGTTTCTAGTAAGCCACGACGAATACGGAACACAACAATCGCAAGTAAAGCGCCAATAAAGAATGGAATACGCCATCCCCAATCATGTAATTGCTGCTCTGTAAGTACCATTTGTAAAATGAGAAGTACACACAAGGCAGTGAGCTGTCCGGCAATTAAGGTGACATATTGAAAGCTTGAAAAAAAACCACGTCGGTCTTTTTCTGCCATCTCACTTAAATAAGTAGCACTTGCACCATATTCACCGCCTACACTTAGACCTTGTATTAAACGTGCAACAACCAGAAGTAATGGGGCAAATACACCAATGCTTTCATAAGATGGTGTAACTGCAATAAGTAGAGAGCCAACACACATTAAAGTAACGGAAAGTGTAAGACCCGCCTTACGTCCTTTACGGTCTGAATAAATCCCCATAATCCATGCGCCGATGGGACGCATAAGGAAACCTACTGCAAAAATTGCAGCTGCTTGTAGGAGTTGAGCTGTTTGACTTCCTTTTGGGAAAAAGGCATGAGCAAAATAGAGCGTAAATGCGGCATATACATACCAGTCGTACCATTCGACAAGGTTACCGGCAGAACCGCCCAAAATTGATTTTAGACGAGTTTTTGTATCTAAATTAGAATGTGGAGGTGTTGCGGTAGAAGGTTGATCAACCATGATTCGCTCCATGTTTTGCTTGGGTTGAATGCTAAAAAAGAGAAGATTTATTCTGATTTTTCATATTATCTAGAAGAGTATTTCACTTTATTTTTTTTATGTCTGTAAAACAATGTTTATTATTTAAGCGAATGAATAAGTTGAATATTTATGTGATTTCAAATCAGTCGACCAACTGATTTTTGTGATCTTATCTGAAACTTTGGGCTGTTATTTTTTCCCGATTAGTAAAAACTGATAAAGAATGAGTAATGTTTGGAAGAAGAAAACCTATATCCCTTAAAAATAATGATATATTCCAAAGAAAATTTTAAATAAATACAGTTGGACATAATGTCTTAGCATTGTGGACTAGATGTGTGTAGATAATGAAAGGGACATTCAGATGTCAAATTGCCCAAAAAAATATATTGTTGCTTTTGATCAGGGAACAACAAGCTCAAGAGCAATTGTTTTAGACCATGATGCAAACGTTGTCAGTATTGCTCAAAAAGAATTTACTCAAATATATCCTCAACCGGGTTGGGTTGAGCATGACCCTATGGAAATTTGGGCAACACAAAGTGCGGTATGGGTAGAGGCATTGGCTCAAGCCGGTATTAAGAGTGAACAAGTTGCGGCAATTGGCATTACAAACCAGCGAGAAACTACAGTTGTTTGGGATAAAAAAACAGGCAAGCCGATTTACAATGCAATTGTTTGGCAAAGCCGACAGACGACTGAAATTTGTAATCAATTGCATAAAGCAGGTTGGCAAGAATATATCCGTAAAACAACGGGTTTAGTCATTGATCCTTATTTTTCAGCGACAAAAATTAAATGGATTTTAGACCATGTTGAAGGAAGCCGTGAACGTGCTAAGCGAGGAGAGTTGTTGTTTGGTACGGTGGATACATGGTTAATCTGGAAATTAACCAATGGCGGTGTTCACGTCACTGATTTTACCAATGCTTCACGAACTATGCTGTTTGATATTGAAAAGCTTGAATGGGATGAAAAGCTTTTACAGGCCTTAGATATCCCTAAAGCAATGTTACCTGAGGTACGAAGTTCATCTGAGGTTTATGGATATACACATACCATTAGTGGGCAAGAAGTCGGTATTCCAATTGCGGGAATTGCAGGTGATCAACAAGCTGCGCTTTTTGGACAAATGTGTGTTGAGGCAGGGCAGGCTAAAAATACTTACGGTACTGGCTGCTTTTTACTCATGAACACGGGTAAAAAGATTGTCCGTTCAGAGCATGGATTACTCACAACTATTGCATGCGGTTCAAGCGGTGAGGTGAACTATGCTTTAGAGGGTGCCGTATTTAATGGTGGCTCTTGTGTACAGTGGCTACGTGATGAATTAAAGGTCATTAAGAACGCTAAAGACTCTGAGCTTTATGCAACACGGGTAAAAGACAGTAATGGTGTATATGTGGTTCCTGCTTTTACTGGATTAGGTGCACCGTATTGGGACCCAACAGCGCGTGGGGCAATTTTTGGTCTGACACGTGGAGCTAGCATTGAACATATTATTCGTGCAACTTTAGAGTCCATTGCTTACCAGACAAGAGATGTACTTGATGCCATGCAGCAAGATGCCGAAGAAGAGCTTCGGACTCTCCGTGTTGATGGTGGAGTAACGGAAAATAATTTCTTGATGCAATTTCAAGCCGATATTTTAGCGACACCAGTAGAACGCCCAATAATGAAAGAAACAACTGCTTTGGGTGCAGCTTTCCTTGCAGGTTTGGCGACGGGTTTTTGGCAGGATCTTCATGAGTTAAGAAATAAATCTGCCATAGAAAAGGTATTTGAGCCAAAAATGTCTGCTGAACAATCTGAGCTGATTTATAAAGGTTGGCTTAAGGCGGTTAAGCGTAGTCAAAATTGGGCTGAGGATTGATTTTTTCTTAAATTAATTAAATTGTAGAGTAATCAATTAATGGTTAAAGGTTTGCTAATTCAAATTTGATTATTCTACTTTTTAGATTGTTGTTTCATCAATTTGATGTTTTAATTTTTATAAGATCAACAATAAAAAGAATATAAGAAATGACAATACAATCTAATGATTATTCAAAAGTATATGATATTGCCGTAATTGGTGGCGGTATTAATGGCGTCGGTATTGCTAATGATGCAGTAGGCCGTGGATTATCCGTATTTTTATGTGAAAAAGATGATTTAGCCAGTCACACCTCATCTGCTAGCAGTAAATTAATTCATGGTGGTCTACGTTATTTAGAACATAAAGAGTTCAGGTTGGTCAGGGAAGCATTAGCAGAACGAGAAGTGTTGTTGGCTAAAGCGCCACATATTATTGCACCAATGCGTTTTATTATGCCTCATCGACCACACTTACGTCCGGCTTGGCTAATTCGAGCGGGTCTATTCTTTTATGATCATTTGGGAAAACGAGAAAAATTATTAGGTTCAAATCTGATTTATTTCAAAGAAGATAGTCCCTTGAAACCAGCTATAACGCGTGGGTTTGAATATTCTGACTGTACTGTAGATGACGCACGTCTTGTTGTATTAAATGCGCTACAAGCTAAAGAGCAGGGTGCCAAAGTCGTGACACGAACTCGATGTGTGAAGGCTTATAAAGAACAAGAACTGTGGTACTTGGAACTACAAAGTGGAGCTGAGGTTTATCAGATACGTGCAAGAGCTTTAGTAAATGCAGCTGGTCCTTGGGTTGAAGAAATTATTAGTGAAAACCTAAACTTAAGATCACCTTATCAAGTCCGATTGATCCAAGGAAGTCATATTGTTGTGCCAAAGCTATGTGATTGTCATAAAGCCTTTATTATGCAAAATGAAGACCGACGTATCGTGTTTGCAATACCATATTTAGAAAAATATACCCTCATTGGTACAACAGATCAGGAATATAAAGGTGATCCACAAAAGGTAGAGATTACCGATGTAGAAATAGATTATCTTTTGACGGTCACAAATTCACATTTTAAAAAGCAGTTAACGCGAGCAGATATTGTAAGTCAGTACTCAGGTGTACGCGCTTTATGTGATGATGAGTCTGATAACCCTTCGGCAATTACCCGTGACTATACTTTGGCACTACAGGCAGAAAATAATGCACCATTGTTATCGGTATTTGGCGGCAAGATTACGACTTATCGAAAACTGGCTGAGGCTGCTTTAGAACATTTGTCTCCGTTCTTTAGTGAAATGGCAGAGGAGTGGACTGCCAATAAGCCATTACCAGGTGCTGAGAACTGGACCACACTAGATGATTTAATCAACCAGATTCAATTACATGTAAGTGGAGTTTCTGAATCCCTTGCCAAGCGTTGGGCTCATGCATATGGCACAAGAGTTTGGAACATGCTCCATGAACGAAATGCTATGGAACAATTGGGGCAAAACTTTGGTCACGATTTATTTGAATGTGAAGTTAAATATTTATGTGAATATGAGTGGGCAAATACTGCAGAAGACATACTCTGGCGAAGATCTAAATTAGGTTTGGCATTTGATGATAAACAGATAAAAGTGTTAGAAGCTTATTTATCTGAACGTCGACTAAAAGATGATGCCGCATAATAAAAAAGGCCGCATAAAGCGGCCTTTTTTATATTCAGCAATTAGAAGCCAGTTTTTACAGCTTCAAGTAAAGCTGCTTGACGTTCTTTTAATGCTTTTGGTAAGCGCTCACCAAGTTTATTGAATAACTCAGTGTGGCTTTCAATTTCAGTAACCCACTGATCTTTATCTTGAGCTGTGATAAGGTCAAATTCTTCTTTAGAGAACTCAGTACCTTCCCAGTTCAAGTCATCGTAAGTTGGAACAAGGCCAATTGGTGTTTCAACAGCGTTTGCACGACCTTCACAACGGTCAATGATCCACTCAAGAACACGCATGTTTTGACCGAAACCAGGCCATACGAAGTTGCCTTCAGCATCACGACGGAACCAGTTTACATTGAAGATTTTTGGTAATTTATTACCAGCAGCTTCAGCTTTTGTACTTACTTCTTGACCAAGGCTTAACCAGTGATCGAAGTAGTCAGCCATGTTGTAGCCAGCAAATGGAAGCATCGCGAATGGGTCACGACGAACGATACCTTGTTGACCAACAGCAGCAGCTGTAGTTTCAGAACCCATAGTTGCAGCTTTATAAACGCCGTCAACCCAGTCAAAAGCTTCAGAAACTAAAGGAACTGTATCTGCACGGCGACCACCGAAGATGAATGCAGAAATTGGAACACCTGCTGGGTTTTCCCAATCAGCATCGATAGATGGACATTGACCTGCTGCAACAGTGAAACGAGCATTTGGATGTGCTGCTTTTTCACCGTTTACGTGAGGTTGACCTTTCCAGTTCGTTAAGTTTGTTGGAACTTCTTTAGAAAGACCTTCCCACCATACTTGACCATCTTCAGTTACTGCTACGTTTGTGTAGATAACATCTTTATGAAGAGTTGCCATACAGTTTGGGTTAGTCTTGGTATTTGTACCAGGAGCTACACCGAAGAAACCAGCTTCAGGGTTAATCGCATATAAACGGCCGTCTTCACCTGGTTTGATCCAAGCAATATCGTCACCTACAGTTTCGATTTTCCAACCTTCATAACCTGCTGGTGGAATTAACATCGCAAAGTTTGTTTTACCACAAGCAGATGGGAAAGCAGCAGCGATGTAGTGTTTTTCACCTTGAGGGTTAGTTACACCAAGAATAAGCATGTGTTCAGCTAACCAACCTTGTTCGCGTCCCATGACAGAAGCGATACGAAGAGCTAAACATTTTTTACCAAGTAATGCGTTACCGCCGTACCCAGAACCGAAAGACCAGATTTCACGAGTCTCTGGGTAATGAACGATATATTTCTCTGGGTTACATGGCCATGCAACGTCTTTTTGACCTTCAGCAAGTGGTGCACCTACTGTGTGTACGCAAGGAACGAATTCGCCGTCTGTACCTAATACGTCATAAACTGCTTTACCCATACGTGCCATTTTGCGCATGCTAACAGCAACATAAGGAGAGTCAGTTAACTCGATACCGATATGAGCAATATGGCTACCTAAAGGACCCATAGAGAAAGGAACAACGTACATCGTACGGCCTTCCATTGAACCTTCAAATAAACCATTTAATTTTTCACGCATAACAGCTGGATCTTCCCAGTTGTTTGTCGCACCAGCATCTTCTTTATTTTGAGAGCAGATGTAAGTACGATCTTCAACACGCGCAACGTCAGATGGGTCAGAATTTGCAAGATAAGAACCAGGATGTTTTTCTTGGTTTAATTTCTGCATGGTGCCGTTAGCGATCATCAAGTCGATTAGACGTTGAGATTCTTCTTCGCTTCCGTCACACCATTCGATTTTTGCTGGTTTGGTTAAGTTTGCAATTTCTTCAACCCATGCTATAAGCTTAGGATGACGAACGAATTCTGGTGCGTTCACTGTGGTCATGGTGAGGCCTATTCAAAATATGTACAACGTACAAGTCTATTCATTGGGGTACAATGAAAGATCAAATAAAAAAGTGGCTGTATTAAAGCATAAAATCATAAAAAAAATAAGACTAAAGACTAACAATTAGATATTTGGGTTTCTGAGAGTTTTTTAATGAAAATCATTTGGTTAGAGTTTTTTATACGGTTTATACTTTCATATTTTTATGTTGTATGTGTGTTATTTATTAAAATTATTTTATTTAAAATCAATAAATTAACTCTTAAATATTTCTTGAGAATTATTATTGATTAAACAAATGAAGATCATTCAAAATTTACATAAAGAGACTTTTAATAGGTGATTTTATATACAAAATAGAATAAACATCCCTATTTACGATAATAAAATGCGGCCCTTAAAACCTCTTTCAATCATCTACAATGAAAAATCAGGATTTCATGCTTCAAAGCATGAAGATGTTTATGAGCAAGTGATGACCGCGTTAACAGAACATGATTTTGAGATACAAGTTTTTGAATTAAATGAAGATACATCATTTGATGATTTGATGAATAATGTGATCCATCGGCATTCACAAAACGAAAATAGAGGGGTAGTTGTTGCAGCTGGTGGGGATGGCACTTTAAATGCTGTTGCATCTAAACTTAAAAATACATCTATTCCAATGGGAATTTTGCCTTTAGGGACTTTTAACTACGTTGCTAAAGTTTTAGATATTCCATTAGACCTTTTGGACGCAGTAGAAGTTATTGCCACAGGTACACCTCGATCGGTTCATATAGCAGCAATCAATGATCATATTTATTTGAATAATGCCAGTTTAGGTCTATATCCACTCTTTATTAAAAAGCGCGAACTTTACAATAAATATTTAGGAAGGCTTCCTTTACATGCTTATACCTCAGCTTTAGATGTTTTATTAAGAGAAAATAAATCCATGAAGTTGTCGATAACGGTAGATGGGAAAAAATATCCAGTTAAAGCCCCTCTAATTTTTTTTGGAAATAACCAATTACAGTTGTGTGATATGAAACTCAGGATTGCAGAATGTGCAGCACAGGGAAGAGTGGCTGGAGTTGTAATTACAAAAAGTGATAAGCTGAGTTTGCTGAATATGCTTTGGCAATGGGTTCAAGGTAAAGTTGAAGATGCAGAAGACGTATATAGTTTTTGTGCAGATCATGTTGTGGTGGAATGTGCAAAGAAATCGAAACTTACAGTTGCTTTAGATGGTGAAATTATAGAAATGAAACCACCTTTAAATTTCACTGTAGAAAAGAATGCTTTAAATATTATGGTGCCGAATGTTATTACATCTGTCTGATTTACACTTTGGCACAGAAAAAAAAGAGTGTTTAGAGGCGATAAGATACTTTTGTATTCAGCAACAGCCTGAAGTGATTGTTGTGAGTGGGGATATTACCCAACGTGCCAGATATGAACAATTTTTTAAATGCCGACAGTTTTTAGATAGTCTCAATATTCCTTATCTTGTGGTGCCTGGAAATCATGATATTCCTTTGTATCATGTCTGGAACCGTTTTTTTTCTCCATTTACCCGATATCGATATTTTTTTGGTGAACTAGAGCCGACTTTAGAAACCGAACATTTCTATATTGTTGGGGTAAACAGCATACGTCGTCGTTATCACACACGTGGGCATATTTCGATTGAACAAATTCAAGATACTTATGAGCGTTTAGAGAAAGCGCCAAAAGATAAAATAAAGCTGGTGGTTTTCCATCAACCTTTTTATACACCACCTGACAATAAGCATGGAATAAAGGATTGTCCGGTTTTGGGAAAAATTGCCTTAGAAAAGTGGAGTACAACAGGATTATTTGGAATGTTGCATGGTCATCTCCATAAAACGGCTGTATATGATTTAACGCAAATTTATCATTTAGAAATAGATCATCCTATTTATGATATTCATGCGGGTACAGCAACTTCTACTCGTTTATATCATCACAATCCGAATAGCTTTAATACAGTTTCAAATACAGGAAAGATTCAGCATTATTGGTTCAATGAACAGTTGGCTGAATTCACTTCAGATTGATCTGGGTTAGATGAGATTAAATATTTGATTGTTTAAAAAATATTCAAAAAAGAGGAAATTTTTTCTTATTTCCCCTTGAAGCCTTTTTTTTCATCCCCACAAAAGTGACATCTAAATATTTTGTTATTGCTCTGGATTAAAGCAATAACGATTAATCAAAAAGACTTAGTCTGATGGAGTTAATTATGAGCAACATTCGTCCATTACATGATCGCGTTGTGATTCGTCGTGTAGAAGAAGAAACCAAAACTGCTGGTGGTATTTTATTGCCAGGTTCTGCTGCTGAAAAACCATCTCAAGGTGAAGTAATTGCAGTAGGTAATGGTCAAATCACTGATAACGGCGTACGTGCTTTGGATGTTAAAGTTGGTGACAAAGTGTTATTCGGTACTTATGCAGGTACAACAGTTAAAGTAAGCGGTGAAGAACTCTTAATCATGAAAGAGTCAGACATCTTAGCTGTATTAGAAGGCTAATCGATTCATAACTCAATTCATTATCAGATTCAGTATTTAAAAAGATTCGGAGTTTAATATGTCAGCTAAAGACGTAAAATTTGGTGATTCAGCTCGCTCAAAAATGATTGCAGGTGTAAACGTACTTGCAGATGCGGTTAAAGTGACTTTAGGTCCTAAAGGCCGTAATGTTGTGATCGACCGTTCTTTCGGTGCGCCGCACATCACTAAAGACGGTGTGACTGTTGCTAAAGAAATTTCATTAAAAGACAAGTTTGAAAACATGGGTGCTCAACTTGTTCGTGAAGTTTCAAGCAAAACTAATGACATCGCAGGTGACGGTACAACAACTGCGACTGTACTTGCTCAAGCAATTTTAAACGAAGGTATCAAATCAGTAACTGCTGGTATGAACCCAATGGATTTAAAACGCGGTATCGATATTGCAGTAAAAACTGTAGTTGAAAATATACGTTCTATTGCTAAACCAGCTGATGATTTCAAAGCAATTGAACAAGTTGGTTCTATCTCTGCTAACTCTGATACTACTGTTGGTAAACTTATTGCTCAAGCAATGGAAAAAGTAGGTAAAGAAGGTGTAATCACTGTAGAAGAAGGTTCTGGCTTCGAAGACGCATTAGACGTTGTAGAAGGTATGCAGTTTGACCGTGGTTATATCTCTCCGTACTTTGCTAACAAGCAAGATACTTTGACTGCTGAACTTGAAAACCCATTCATCCTTCTTGTTGACAAAAAAATCAGCAACATTCGTGAATTGATTTCTGTTTTAGAAGCAGTTGCTAAAACTGGTAAACCACTTCTTATCATCGCTGAAGATGTTGAAGGTGAAGCGCTTGCAACTCTTGTTGTAAACAACATGCGCGGTATTATCAAAGTGTGTGCTGTTAAAGCTCCTGGTTTCGGTGACCGTCGTAAAGCTATGCTTCAAGACATCGCAATCTTGACTGGCGCAACTGTTATTTCTGAAGAAGTTGGTATGTCTTTAGAACAAGCGACTCTTCAAGATTTAGGTACAGCGCACAAAATCACTGTTTCTAAAGAAAACACAGTTATTGTTGACGGTGCTGGTGATGCTGCTGCTATCGCTGAGCGTGTTCAACAAATCCGTGCTCAAATCGAAGAATCTACTTCAGAATATGACCGTGAAAAATTACAAGAACGCGTTGCTAAATTGGCAGGCGGTGTTGCTGTAATTAAAATCGGTGCAGCAACTGAAGTTGAAATGAAAGAGAAGAAAGACCGTGTAGACGACGCTCTTCACGCAACTCGTGCAGCAGTTGAAGAAGGTGTTGTTGCAGGTGGTGGTGTTGCGCTTGTACGTGCTGTAAACGTTCTTGATGGCTTAAAAGGTTCTAACGAAGACCAAACTGCAGGTATCAACATTTTACGCCGTGCGATCGAAGCTCCACTTCGTCAAATCGTTGCGAACGCTGGTGATGAGCCATCTGTAGTGATCAACGCTGTTAAGGGTGGTGAAGGTAACTTCGGTTATAACGCTGCAACTGGCGAATATGGCGATATGTTAGAAATGGGTATTCTTGACCCAGCTAAAGTAACTCGTTCTGCACTTGAGCACGCTGCTTCTGTTGCGGGCTTAATGTTGACTACAGAATGTATGATTACTGACATTCCTGAAGACAAACCAGCTGCTCCAGACATGGGCGGTATGGGTGGAATGGGCGGCATGATGTAATTCAACATTAACGTCTAAATAAAAAATCCCTGCATTTGCAGGGATTTTTTTTATTTCTTATATAAATTAAGAAAAAGTTAAGTTGATATTCTTAAACTTATAGTCAGGAACAGTAGCTGTAGTTCCTCTTTTTTGTTACACCATGCTTATCCTTTTATAAGCATGGTTTTTTTTTAGCCTAATAAAATGATAAGCCATGTCACTGCAATAATAGACAGTGCAACAAACTGTGCAGCACTTCCCATATCTTTGGCATTTTTAGAGAGTTGATGTTTTTCAAGTGATACGCGGTCAACTACTGCCTCAATCGCAGAATTGAATAGTTCTACAATAATTGCAAATAAACATACAACGACCATAAGTGCATGTTCACCACGAGTCACATCTAGGAAAAAGCTAGTAGGGATAAGCACGACATTAATTAAAACAATTTGTCGAAAAGCGGCTTCATTTTTATAAGCTGCCTTAAATCCTGAAATTGAATAACCTGTCGCATTCAAGATGCGCTTGAGTCCGCTTTTGCCTTTGTAGGGAGAATAACTATTCATTCACTTATATTTTTAACACTTTTCATGCATTATATATCGCGGCCCTCAAAAAAAATATTAAATCTTTTTTAAAGATTTTGACTTTATAACTTGATAGAGAAGAAGAGATGAAAAAACTATTTGTAGCATTAGGACTTGTCATGGGTGGCTTACATGTAAGCTATGCAGAGCCTGCTTCAGCTCAGCAAGTACCGGGATATTATAAGCATCAATTTGGTAATTATCGCATCACCTCTTTACTTGATGGCACCATTTATTTAGACCCTAAATTATTCAAAAATTTGAGTCAGGCTGAGAAGACTAAAATTTTAACTAAGTATGCCGCTGTTAATGAGAAGGGCATCCAGACTTCTGTAAATGCATTTTTAGTAGATGACGGCAAAAGTTTGACGCTTGTTGATAGCGGTGCCTCAAGTTGTTTTGGCCCACAGTTGGGTTCGATTGCTAAAAATCTTGAACTGGCAGGCTATCAGCTTGCTAACGTGAAAACGGTTTTATTGACACATTTGCACCCAGACCATGTTTGTGGAATTGCTAAAGATGGAAAAGCAGTATTTCCTAATGCAACTATTTATGCGCATGAACGTGAAGCAGATTACTGGTTAAACCCAGCTTCTGAAAAAACAGTACCAGCAAATCAAAAAGAAAATTATTTAGGCACTGTTAAAAATGTAAAAGTTGCACTTGCACCTTATGAGGCGAGAAAAGCATTCAAAACCTTTAAAGATGGTGATGTCATTCAAGGTTTTGAAGTAATCAATACACAAGGGCACACACCGGGTCACCATAGCTTCCGTTTAAAGAGCAAGGGTCAACAAATTGTCTTTGTAGGGGACATTGTCCACTCACATTCTTTTCAGTTTGATGCTCCAAAAACTGGCGTAGATTTTGATGTAAATTCCGAGCAGGCAATTAATACCCGTTTAAAAATGTTTGCTGAAATTTCAAATAAACAGCAATGGGTAGCTGCTCCACATTTGCCATTTCCGGGGATTGGCCATGTATATAAAGTGAATGCAGAGCAATATCAGTGGATTCCTTTATATTTTAATAACAGTCTTGAGAAGTAAAAAATGGGGCATTCAATGCCCCATTTTTTATTAAGTATTTAATTATTTTGTTGTTTTCTCAAAATTAGTCACAGCTTGACGGCCAAGTGCAGGATCATCGGTAAAGACACCATCTACACCTGCTTTAAAATATGCTTCGAACTCTTTTAAAGCACCTGTTGGACAACGTTCAGCAGGTTTGTCGCTACATTTTAAAGGTTGTGGTAAAAAGTTGTTTTCTGGGCGGAAAGTATATGGGTGTACTTTTAAGCCAGCGGCATGTGCATCGCTAATAAATGAAGTGGTTTGTACTGAACCATCAGTATTGAAATTAAGAATATAGTTTTTGCTTGGGCCAACGCCATTTGCATATTTAGCAACATCTTTTAAGCTTTGTGCTGTGGCCAAATCACCATACGTCTTAGATACACCAGATTCAACAAAGTCGGCTGGTCGAGATGTTTTTGCATCATATAACTGAATGATTTGTGCATGTTTAAGTGTCTTATGAAGGTCAAGTTGATCTTTTAAATATTTTAAATTGCTGACTTCAAAAGACTGCAAATAGATAGGTGCGATATCACGTGTATATTGATACTTGGCCAGAGTTTTAAGAAGTGTGTCCTCCATAGCCAAATTTCTATTTTTAAAATAAGTGGGATGTTTGGTTTCGATATATAAACCAATAATCTTGCCAGTTTTTTTATAATTTGCTTCGGCAAGTTCAATGACTTGTTCGAGCGTCGGAATTGAATAGAGGTCATTGTAAGCTGTATTTGCTGGTCGGAACTCAGGAATACGCTCACGTGCTTTAACTTGTTGTAATTCATTTAAGGTGAGGTCTTCAGTAAACCAACCCGTTAAATTAACACCATCAATATTTTTGGTGGTTTTGCGGTCCGCAAATTGGGTAAGGGTACTGATATTGGTAGTCCCACCAATTTCGTTTTCATGACGCGTAACCAATACACCATCTTTTGTTGACACCAGATCGGGTTCGATAAAGTCAGCACCATCATCAATCGCTTTTTGATATGAAGCTAACGTATGTTCAGGACGTAAAGCGCTAGCGCCGCGGTGTCCGATAACTAAAATTTTAGGAAGTTGATATTCTGGTGTAGTTGGTGTCGTTTCAATTTTATCATCGTCATTACAACCGACCAAGCTAACTAAACTTAAGCATAAAAGTGCTTTTCTAAACATAATTCTACTCATATTGTTTTAGTTGAAACGACTCAAGTATTAAGATTTAGTTTGACATGATCATGAAGAATTCATGAATTTTAAGTGACACTAGTTAACTGGTTCTTTATTGCTTTGTTGGAAATATTCAAACGCGCTTTGTTTTTGTCTTAATTACATTTATTGTTTTAATTCTACTTGTCTTTTTTACATTGCTCGTTGATGATCACATGGTCTCAAAGCGGCATTTATTTCTGTTAATTAACGACATTATACCGGGCAGCCATGCTATCTAAATTTTTTATTGAACGTCCTATTTTTGCCAATGTCCTGGCGATCATTGTTATGGCTTTCGGTATTTTTTCGGTCATGAATTTACCTGTAGAACGATATCCAGATATCGCGCCGCCGAAGATTACAGTGTCAGCCAACTATAGTGGCGCAGATGCGCAAACGGTTGAGCAAAGTGTGACTCAAATTTTAGAACAGCAAATACAAGGGATTGACCACTTACTCTATTTTAGTTCATCAAGTGATTCATCGGGACGTAGCCGAATTACCATTAGTTTTGATAATGGAACCAACCCAGACACTGCTCAGGTCCAAGTCCAAAACAGTATTAGCGGTGTCATACGCCGTTTACCCGATGAAGTTCAGCGCCAAGGTGTGACAGTCAATAAGTCACTAGGTGATACTTTTATGGTAATTGGTTTATATGACTCGACAGGTAAAACGGGAAATATTGAGCTATCAGACTATTTAACTACGCACGTGGTAGATAACCTGAACCGTATTGAAGGGGTGGGTGAAACTGATGTATTTGGTTCGCAATATGCGATGCGTATTTGGTTAAATCCGGACAAGTTAAAACAATATAATTTAATGCCAAGTGATGTGGCGAACGCAATCACTGCCCAAAATACCCAAGTTGCTGCAGGTGCAATTGGTGATTTACCAGTCATTGATGGACAATATTTAAATACAAAAGTGACTGCAGGTTCTCGACTCAAAACAGTCGATGATTTTAAAAATATTGTTGTAAAGTCGAATAAAACTGCGAGTTATGTTTACTTAAAAGATATTGCACGAGTTGAGCTTGGTGCAGAGAACTACCAGTCCTTTAATACGATTAATGGTTATCCTGCGGCAGGTTTAGGTATTTCGTTATCTTCTGGTGCAAATGCAATTCAGACCTCTAAGCTCATTCATCAAACCTTAGATCAGCTCGCAACTAAATTACCAGCTGGCTATAAGATCGTTTATCCACGAGATAATACGCCGTTTGTTCAAGAGTCAATTAAGGAAGTTGTTAAGACCCTTGTAGAAGCGATTATTCTGGTTATTTTGGTCATGTTCCTATTTTTACAAAGCTGGCGCGCCACTCTTATTCCGAGTATTACCGTGCCAGTTGTTATTCTAGGGACTTTTGCGGTCTTATATGTGCTCGGGTTTAGTATTAACACATTGACATTATTTGCATTGGTACTCGCCATAGGTTTGTTGGTTGATGATGCAATTGTGGTTGTTGAAAACGTTGAACGGCTCATGCATGAACAGCACTTAAGCCCTAAAGAAGCTGCGATTGAGTCAATGGGTGAAATTAGTGGGGCCTTAGTTGGGATTACTTTGGTTTTAACCGCAGTTTTTATTCCAATGTCTTTTTTAGGTGGCTCAATTGGGGTGATTTACCGCCAGTTTTCCATTACTTTAGTTGCCGCTATGGCACTATCGCTGGTTGTTGCACTTGTATTAACCCCCGCCTTATGTGCATTAATTTTAAAACCGAACTCTGAACCTAAGCGTTGGGCAATTTGGTTTAACCAAAAAATTGATCAACTTAAGAATAAATATATCAAGCTTGTTCAGACGAGTATTGATTACAGTAAATCAGTTATTGTGATTTTTGTTGCGCTGATAGCAGTTTTTACGCTGTTCTATAGTGGTTTAAAAAGTGGATTTATTCCTAAAGAAGACCAAGGTATTTTAAGCGTTCAAATTAAATTGGTAGATAGTGCTCCAATTTCTGAAAGTCAGAAAATCGGTGAGCAAGTACGCCAATACTTTCTGAAACAAGAAGATAAAAATGTTGATTTGGTTTTAATTCGTTACGGTCGAAATAATGCCGGTACTGGACAAAATTTAGCACAAGGCTTTGTTGCTTTAAAACCTTGGGATGTCCGTACTGCAAAAGAAAACTCCGCTGACGCTATACAAAAGCGTGCAATGAAATATTTTAGTCATTTAAATAATGCTCAAATTAATGTGACCTTACCACCTTCAGTAAATGGTTTAGGCCAAACGGATGGTCTAGATTTTTGGATTCAGGACTTAAATGGTCAAGGTCAAAACTTCTTAGATGGGATGTTCCGACAGTTACAAACTCAAAGTAAAAACTATTCAACTTTCGAAAATTTTGATAAGCAGTCTACCAATAGTAAAGCGAATCTGAATATCAAGATTGATCAGAAACAGGCTTTGGCAAATAGTTTGGAACTCTCAGCAATTAACAATACGTTATCGAGTGCATGGGGTGGAACTTACGTAAATGACTTTATTGATCGGGGCCGTATTAAACGCGTCATGATTCAAGGTGATGCCCAGTTTAGATCTAAACCTGAAGATTTATATAATTGGTCTGTGCGTAATAGCCAAAATGAAATGGTGCCTTTTAGCTCATTTGCAAACTTCAGCTGGGGCGGGGCACCGGAAATTGTGAAACGCTATATGGGATATAGTGCTTTACAGCTACAGGCAGATGTTGCGAGTGGTAGCAGTTCTGGTCAAGCCATGAAGGATGTTGAACAACTCGTCAACCAGCAAAAAGACATCGGCTTAGCATGGACTGGCTTGTCTTTTGAAGAACAAAAGTCGACGAATCAGGCTGTATGGTTATATCTGATTTCGGCTGGTTTTATTTTCTTATGTTTAGCTGCTTTGTATGAAAGCTTAAGTATTCCTGCTGCTGTAATGACTTCTATTCCGCTAGGTGTAGGAGGAAGTGTCATTTTCTCTTATATCTTTGGTTTACCAAATGACGTGTATTTCCAAATTGCACTTTTAACTACGATTGGGTTGTCATGTAAAAACGGAATTTTAATTGTTGAGTTCGCTGCATTAGCTCAAGAGAAAGGAAAGAATGCTATTCAGGCTGCTCTAGAAGGCGCGAGCTTGCGTTTAAGACCGATTTTAATGACTTCTTTAGCCTTTGGTGCTGGGGTGATTCCACTTGTGTTTGCACAGGGTGCTGGTGCGGTGAGCCGTCAAGAAATTGGTATTAGTATTTTAGGTGGTGTGATGTTTGGTACTGTGCTGGTTTTATTCTTTATTCCAGTGATGTACGTGTTATTACGCTCACTGTTTAAAGCGAAAGCTTCGAGTTAAAAGCAAACAATTTAAAATCAGGCATTAAATCAAGTATATTAAGTTTAACTTCTCTTCATATATTTGATTTAGATGCCTCAAGAAAAAAAACTAACACAGCAACAGGTCATCGCATTAGAACGAGATCTGGCTAAATTCGCAACCATGATGGATAGCGCAGTCCGTATTCCTTTTACAAAGCAGGGTATTGGGGCCGATGCGGCCCTAAGTACCATTCCTATTGCGGGTGATGTAGCGGGTTTCGTCCTGACTTGCTATGCCATATATAAAGCCAAGCAAATTGGTGTACCGCAGCATAAGCTCACTCCCGTTATAAAATTGGCTGTAGTCGATGCTGTGGTGGGTTGTGTTCCAGTTGCTGGGACTATTTTCGATATTTTTATACGTCCTAGCAGAAAAGCGTTAGACGTCGTCCATACCCACATTCGTGAAGAATATGCGATTCAAAGTGATATGCATGTTGTCCATCCGTATTTACATGAAAAGCTTGAAAAGAAGCAGCAACAGTCAGCTTTCTGGCGTAACCCTGTTGTGAGTTGGCTATGGCTACATATACCCGATTTATTGGGGATGTTTGTGCTTATTTTGATTGGTTTTGCAATGTGGTGGGGAATCAGTTTTCTTTGGGGACTTGCCCATTCAGCCTAATAAAAAAGCCTCCAACTGGAGGCTTTTCATTCACTGTGTTATGGGCAATCTAACTGATGTAGAGCTGCAACACGCTGTTCGATCGAAGGGTGAGTTTGGAACAATGCAGCCAAGCTAAAGCCTTGTTCTTTACCTTCCGCAATAGCGAACGCTTTCATTTCTTTTGGCATTTGGTCAGGTAACTCTGTTTCTGCCTGTAAACGTAATAAAGCAGAAATCATTGCTTGTTTACCAGCTAAACGTGCACCTGCTTCATCAGCACGGTATTCACGGTAGCGAGAGAACCACATCACAATAGCAGAAGCTAGGATACCGAACACGATATCTAAAACCATCGTAATGAGGAAATAACCCATACCAGGTGCTTCATTGTCTTGACGACCAAAAACATTACGGTCGATAAAGTCACCTACTACGCGAGCAAAGAACATAACAAAGGCGTTTACAACACCTTGGATGAGTGCCAATGTGACCATGTCACCATTTGCAACGTGACCAATCTCGTGCGCAAGCACTGCACGTAGCTCATCTTTGTTCATACGCTCAAGTAGACCGCTTGAAACGGCAACTAAGGCATCATTTTTATTCCAGCCTGTTGCGAAGGCATTAGACTGATATGAAGGAAAGATACCAACCTCTGGCATATTAATACCAGCACGTTGAGAAAGTTCAGCGACTGTTTGCAATAACCAGCTTTCAGCTTGGTTACGAGGAGCATTTGGGTCAATCAGTTCTGTACCAGTAGTTTTTTTAGCCATCCATTTGGACATAAATAGAGAGACTAATGAGCCCACCATACCAAACACAAAACAGATGACTAAAAGGTTGCCTAGATTCAAGCCACCCGCGCCATGGTAACTACCGACACCGAAGAGTGACAAAATAATGCCAGCTACAACCAGTACCGCGAGGTTGGTAAGCAAAAACAAACCAATCCGCATCATTGAGAAAATCCTCTTATAAATAAAATATTATCTGATTTATAAATTATAAATCACTTAGCTAATATGCGGCGCTTAGGGGAAAAATTCAAGAAAAAAATAAGGAATCAATACATTCTTTAGTGGATAAGAATGTATTTAAATTAAACAAGTTATTTATACGGCCCATCTAAACACAGAGGCGTGGGTAATAGATCATTACAATTTTTAGACAATGGGCCTCGTTAAAAGATTAACTGCAATGCATGAGTTGTTTCAATTTACTCGATTCTAATATGCGCAATTGCTGTTGCGTTATTGGTGACATAAGTTCCTGTAGGTGCATCAGTATAGGTACCATCAGCCAAAGTCACAATTTGGCGTGCAGAAGAATATTTAACAGGTTTAGACGATACTTGTTGTGTTGTGGCGGCTTGAGGTAGCTCTGGGCGACTTACAGTCTGGGTAGAAATATTTGAGTTCGTAAAAGATGAAAGGCTTACCCCAGAAGAATATAAGTTCTGATATCGACTGGTTACTCGGCGAACATAATCTTGGGTTTCACGAAATGGGGGAATGCCACCGTATTTATCAACGTTGCCTTCACCAGCATTATAGGCTGCGAGTGCCATTTGCGTATTGCCATTAAAACGCTTGAGCAACCAGCCCAGATATTTCGCACCAGCAAAGATATTTTGCTGAGGATCGTAAGCGTTAGAAACGTTAAAGCGACGGGCAGTGGCTGGCATGAGTTGCATTAGGCCTTGGGCACCGACTGGAGAGTGGGCATTTACATTGAAACCCGATTCGGTATGCATGACTGCTTTAATTAAACCTTCAGATACACCGTGCTGTTGCGCCGCCTGCTTAATAATATGGTCAAACGCATTTTTATTTTTGCTATAGCTTGGTAGAACAGAAGCTTCTGAAGCGCCCCAGTTTGTATAACTATGAATATTACTATCAGGATAGTAAGTCACTTTTACTTTCTTGAGTGAATTGTCATAGCTTTTACGGTTAGTCAGTAAAGTACTGCCATTTTTGTCTTGGTAAACGTACATCTGACCTGCAAAAGTCGACGTTACACCGACCGAAAAAGTGGTCATCCCCAGCAAACAAGAAAAAAGATATTGAACCGAATTTTTCATTTTATGTTATTCACAATTTTAAGGTATTCAAGACTTGTCAAAGAGTTTATCAAAAAATATTAAAGAAAGAAGTTTTGTGTAATTTTTTTTATTTTCGCTGTTTTAAAAAATCAAGCTGTTTTGTTCGAATGATCATCAAAAAAAATTAAAATTTTTTTTTTAAAATGATTCTATTGACTTGAATAACTGTTTGAAAAATAAAGGTAAAAATGATTGGTTAAAAAATGATCAATTTAAATAAAACCCTTAACAGAAGGTGAAAACAGTTTGTCAAGCACGAAGAAATCCACAATTTTATCCACAGGTTTTGTGGAAAACTGTGGAAAAGTCCAAAAAGTAAGCATTTTGCGCAAAAAATGAACTCATCGGTCAAAATGGAGCACGACTTTTGCATCATGCCTGAGCATTATGACGACTTCAAGAATTGAAACTATTCTTTTGATGCGATTCCCGTCCGAATCATATAAAATTGCGCGGTATTTTTATTTATGGGTATATCTCGTCTATGTACGCGCCAGTTGAGTCCAACGAAGGATTTAATTTTAAGCCTGAACTTCCAACAAGCTCGGTTTATTATCGTTTGCTTAAGAAGCTTCGCCGTCAAGTTGGGCATGCCATTCGTGACTTCAATATGATTGAAGATGGTGACAAGGTCATGGTGTGTGTGTCTGGTGGTAAAGACAGTTATACCTTGCTCGACATTTTGTTGCAGTTCAAACGTGTTGCACCGATCAATTTTGACATTGTTGCGGTTAACCTTGACCAAAAGCAGCCGGGTTTTCCGGAAGATGTCTTACCACGTTATATGGAAGAAAATAACATTCCATATTACATTTTGGAAAAAGACACTTATACCATTACCAAGCGTTTAACACCTGAAGGTAAAACATACTGCGCAGTGTGTTCACGTTTGCGCCGTGGTTCGCTATACGGCTTCGCTCAAGAAATTGGTGCCACCAAAGTTGCGCTAGGCCATCACCGTGATGACATCATTGCAACTTTCTTCTTGAACTTATTCCATGGTGGCAGCTTAAAGGCAATGCCACCTAAGCTTTTATCATCAGATAAGAAAAATATTTTGATTCGTCCTTTGGCCTATGTTGAAGAAAAAGACATTATCAAATATGCCGAATTACGTAAGTTCCCAATTATTCCGTGTAACCTTTGTGGTTCACAAGAGAACTTACAACGTGCCATGCTTAATGAAATGCTACGTGAGTGGGATAAGCAATATCCGAAACGCTTACACAGTATTTTTGGTGCTTTACAAAACGTTTCTCCGTCTCAGTTAGCTGACCGTGAGTTGTTTGATTTTGAAGCGCTAGATTCTCAGCGTGAGATCGACTTTAAAGACCCTGAAGAACTTAAAAATCGTTTAGATGTAGTGAATTTAAGTTTCGCTGCTGAATAAAATATTTGAACAAGTCAATTAAAGGCACTTTATAAACAAGTGTCTTTAATGTATCAAAACACTAAAAAATGAATGTTCCGTACAAAAAGTCATAGCCCAACCTTAAAATTACATGCTATAACAACGCACAAGCAGAAGTGCTTCATATGATGTTGTCTGGATAGACAACTAACTAGAGAAATTGAACAAATAAATTTGAGGAAGAATCATGCCTGCATTTTTAACTGATGATTGGTTTGCGACTGTCGAAAAATTAACTGCTGAAGCAGGTGATCTTAATTTGCCACCAGCTCTTGCGAATTTGGCAATTAATTTAGTAGTTACAGATGCTTCTGGAAATACCGAATTAGCTTTGGATGGGGGTAAAATCCAAAAAGGTTTGTCTTCAAATGCCAAAACAACTTTAAATATGGATGCTGAAACTTTACGTAAAGTATTTTTAGAGTTTGATATGGCTGCAGCTATGCAAGCATTTATGACTGGTAAAATTAAAGTTCAAGGCGATATGTCTCAGTTAATGGCTTTGCAAACAGCTAAACCAAGCCAAGAACAAAAAGATTTGTTCAAGAAAGTATTAGAACAAACAACAGCTTAAGTTAAAAAGAATTCATATAAAAAGCTTACCCCAAGAGGTAAGCTTTTTATTTGTACAAACACTGAATTTATCAACTTTTAAATAATAAAAATTAGATATTGATTCGAGGTTGTGCCGTTTTAATGTGCTCAAGATAAGCACGAATACGGGTCACATACTGTACCGCTTGTTTGTATCGACCATTTCGCATTTGATTACGCTGTAAATACTCATAGAGGTTAACCCACTGGTTTGGATCTTTTCCTTGAGTCTGTAAGCGTTTCTGGATCTGGTTGACTGCACCCGGACCCATATTGTAAGCCACAAGGGCATACCAGTTACGATCTGGGAAAGGAATATCATCATACTCACTTAACATGAGATCATAATATTTCGCACCGCCTTGAATGCTTTGCGCTGGATCACTACGGTTACTTACACCCATTGCCCGAGCTGTACTGTTGGTTAACATCATTAATCCACGTACGCCTGTTGGTGAAACAGACTCTGGCTTGAGATATGACTCTTGATAGCTCATTGCTGCAAGCAAATGCCAATCTAAATCATACTTTGCTGCGCTTTGTTTGAAGCTAGCTTTGTAAATGGGCAGACGTGTACTTAAATCACGTTGAATCGTAGACCAAGACTCAGGTTTTACAACGTTACGGTTATAAAATGAAGCCAGTTGTTGAGTCAGACCATTTTGCTTGCTTTGACAAACAAAACCACTGGCAGTTTGTGTAAGAGGATCATCTGCTTGTTTAAACACCCAGCTTAAATCAGGATTTAATCCATTTTTTTGCAAATTTACGATATCACCACAACTTGCAGAAAAAGACATTAAACCTTTGCTCTCGATTGAGCTTAAGCCTGCGGTCGTCATTGCAAGATTTGCTTTACCTTGCTGGACCCATTTGAGTGCAGTGGCATTATCTGCCACGATTTTGAAGTCTAGTTTTACATTTAAGCTTTGCGCATAGTTACGAGCTAGGTCATAACCAAAGCCATGCAAAAATTGATCTTCTTTAAAAACAGTAGTCGGGCTTTCTACAGCAACTACCGTTAATGTGTTTGTGTTAACTACAGTATTGTACTGTAGGGTTTTTCCTGCATTAATACTATGAAATGGAAAAAACATAGTGCTGAGTGCAAGAACTTTCAATGGGAGAGAAGAAAATAAAGAGTTAAGGCAAAGCCTCGACCCAGAACTTGAATTACTGTGCATGTTGTCTCCGCTACAGATAATTTATGCCCTAAAAGCCAGACAAAAAGCTGCCATAACTTCTAAAAGTTGATAAATTCAATAAGGGGTGGGCACTCATGACGTCATTCAAAATGACATGAAATGAAAAAACAGACTGTGTAGAAAATCTACATAGTTTTAGGTTGGGTTAAAAAATACTCAACATTTAAGATGCGCGCATCATAATATTCAAAAAAAAGTTTGTCAAATTTTGAACAATTAAATATCGGATATATCAACATAACACCATGAATTTATTAAGGAAGAAAATTTATACACTTATGGTGTGAGAAAATCGGGTATGAAATGCTACGTTTTGTAGCCATCATGTTATTACAACGTGAAATTTGATTTATATACTAGGTAACTGCTATAGCTTAAATAACTGAAAAAATAAAATAATTTAGTGATTTTTAGTTCTATTTAATTTGTTTACATTTAAATTAAAGCTAAAAGATACCATTAGAAAAAGTATCTTTTAGCTAAAGTAATATCTTTATCAGTTATATCTTATTAAATCTTCCATAGCATTACACCGGTCTGATAACCTGCTCCTAAAGACCAAAAAACAATAATATCACCTTTATTTATAAGTGATTTTTCTAACCGTTTTTTGTAGGCAATAAAAAAACTACTTACTCCTGTATATCCATATTGATCTCCAATATATTCAATTTTTTCAGAGGGAATATTGATTTTATCTTGAAGAATATCAATATTTGATTTCGTAAATTGGGATAGTAAAAAACAAGATATATCTTCAATGTTTAAATTATTTTTCTTCAATAATTTATCTAGTGCATCTGCCGCGAATTCCACACTTTCCAAACCAGTAAATGGTGCCCAATGAATTTTTTGTTCCTTACTGTGATAATTCGTTAGGCCATGAGGAGGAAAAACAATAGTTTTACAAAAACTACTATCTGTTTGGTACATCCTGTCAATAATGCCCGAATCATCGGTATTTTTTTCTAGTATTATTGCTGCTGCTGCATCTCCGACAATTGTTGAAGGAATCACCTGTTTTTCATCTCCAAGCATTGTTAGATGATCAGACCCAATCACCAGTGCGCGTTTATAACTTTCTTTTGATGCGAGCAAAACGGATGCTTGTTCAAGAGCAACGAACATTCCTAAACAATTAGCATTTATATCAAAGCATATACAATCAGTTTTAATATTTAATTCTGAATGAATCAGTAAAGCATTAGTTGGAGATAGATATTCTAATGTTGTAGAAGAAAATATAATAATATCAATGCTATCATGTGAAATGTTATAATCTTTTAATAATTGTTTTGATGCATTAACTGCCATTGTGAGCGCATTTTCTTCATCATTAATAATGACATGTCTTTTATTTCTTCCTACTTTTTTAAAAATTCTATTTAAACTGTCTTTATCTTCAAATTTATTTAAAAAATATTCATTATTTCTAATTGTTCTTGGATGATAAGTAGATATTGCAGAAATTTTTATACCTTTCATGATTAATAATCTCTTTTTATATAAAAATATAATTGTGTTTTAATTTTGATCAATTATCGATGGCATTTTATATACTTTTTTAAATTTAATGATTTCTAATTTTATATAAAATAATATGTATAAATTTGGATATTAATATATTTTTAATATTATAATTTGGGTTGTAATAAAAAATAAAATGAATACTCTGAATTAATTACTGATAACTTATTTTTGTTATGTACCAAATCATTTTACCTTTAGGTGTTTGAACTTGTATTTCATCATCTACGGCTTTACCTAAACAAGCTTTTGCCATAGGTGACTGCAAAGAAATATAGTCTTTGCGACCATAAATTTCTTCATCGCCGACAATACGGAATTTAGTAGTTTCGCCTTCATCATTTTCTAACTCAACCCAAGCTCCAAAATAAGCTTTACCATCTTGTTCCGGCCGATATTCTACTTTTTGGGCAACTTCAAAAAGTTTGGTGAGGTATCTGATCCTACGATCAATTTCACGTAGCTTTCTTTTGTTGTAGTGATAATCTGCATTTTCTGAGCGATCGCCAAGACTAGCTGCCCAAGACACAATTTTGGTAATTTCTGGGCGTTCTTTTCTTACAAGATCATTTAGCTCATCTTGTAATCGTTGATAGCCTTCAGCCGTTAATAATTTGCGGTTCGTCATATAGCTCAAACTTTCTTCATATAGATAGTTTCGTTAGAAACCACATCAGGAATTAAAACTTATCTGTAATTGAAAAGGGGAGAATACCCTGAGTAAAGCGTAAAGCTTTTTTATCTTTGTGACTATGTTATCAAAAAGATAGACCAGTATCATATAGTTATGTGAAGCATGAAGGATAGTTAAAGACAATTAATACTTCCCAAATAAAAATAAGTTTAGGCATAAAAGTAGTAAGAGGTAGATAAAAACTCAAAATTAAAGGTTTTTTGTTTTTATTTTGAGCGTTCAGATAAAAACTTAAATAAAAAGATTTGCCAAGTTGGCTTTTTATTTATATTATAGCGCTCGTTGGAAGCGTGGCAGAGCGGTTTAATGCACCGGTCTTGAAAACCGACGAGGGTGTGAGTCCTCCGTGAGTTCGAATCTCACCGCTTCCGCCAAATATTTAAATAAGCCCTTGTTTTTACAAGGGCTTGTTTTTTATCTATGATTTTACCCCTCAACCTACCCCTCATCAAACATTGGATTAGGTGATATCTAAAGAGACATCTTTTTACTTATTTGGACATCATATTAGTTGAAAGAAAATTTCTAGTAGAATTCCAAACTGATTTTAAGGTGGGGAATTTTGCAAATATCCACTTTGGTCTTATGCTTGAATGGTCTGTTGTATTTGGTTTTTTACTGTTGCTTATCTTTACTTTCATCTTGGATGAGTTTTCTTGATCTTATACATTCTGTTTATGAGATTTTATCGATTCATAATTATGGGCAGACTGTAAAAAAATAAATCTACCCATATTCTTTAGATGCTTGTAAGTGATGTTAAACCCATAAATTTGATGATACTGGTATATCATACGGACTGTTAAGTTGTCTGCATCCTTACAGATTGATGATCTCATATAAATTTTCTGGTGATAAATTTTTCACCATATCATTTAGACCTTTACTTAGACTTGCTTTACTAAATGTATGTTCATAAAGTATGTCCCTCATACCACAAGTGATAAATATTGTTGCTTTTTTAGGCTTTATGGTTTTTATATCTTTATCATTTTCAAGTAATTCATAAAGCGTTTGGAACAAATCGGAAAAATAATCCATGCCTGTATGATTGATTGAGTTGCGACGATCTTGATTGATAGCATTCTCAATTATAGTTTGGTTTGCAGAGCCGTGAATTTCACTTAGCATAAATTTAGAATAATTCGCTGATTCAAACTGCTGGATGTTACCCTTGTTGATCTTTGTTTCAAAAATTTTATCGTAGTAAATCAGGCTGATTAGCGCAGTAAGAATTGCATCAGCTCTTTTGAGTACTTCAAGTGAATTTGCACAATCATCTAAAATGATGCTCAAGCTATGAATTTTTTCAGAAACCTTATTGTCAATAATAGGCTGGGCATCTGTCCCATTTCTCTGATTATCTAATCTTGTAGCCATAAATTCATGTATAAATTTACTTAAAAGCACAGGCAGATTGCTAACATCCTCTTCTAGATTTAGATGAAGATTTATGAACTTTGAAGGTGGCAAATTGGCATCTAACGGAGAGCATCCAATAAATGATTTTGTGGACTTCTGTAGTGGTGTACCATAAATTTTCAATCCTTTAATTGCATTCCTAACTTCGTGATATGAAGGGACTTGAGTTATATTTGTGCCTTTTATATCTTTGCTATTCTTAAAATTATGATATTCAATATAAATTTTAAGATAATCCAAAAATAGAGATTTAATATCCCAGAATGGTAACAAGTCAGGTAAGAAATACTTTTCGTTCAAAATACGTTTGAGGTTTGTCGAAAAATTGGGGAATTGTGTCCATTCTTCATAACTTTTGATGTTTTCCCAAAATATGCAATAAAGTTCTTCAAATATTGATGTTAGTTCATCTGGTTGAAGTAAATGGTTTAACAAAAATATATCTTCATCCACTAATTGCCTTGTTTGACAATATCCCATTACATGGTTGAGTAACTGTCTGCCAAAGACAATTATCTCTACTTCAATCTTGATTTGCTCAATAGGTAGTGACTTTCTTTCTTTATATTTTTCAGTTAGCAGGTTGACCAGTTGCCTCAATATTACATCCCTAATACGTATTAACTCGTTATACAGATTTGGGAAAGTTGCTTGAAACTCTCTTGCTTTTACAGCTTGCTTTACTAATTTTTGCATTACAGGGTGAGCTATTCTGTAAATTTCATGATCGAAGACGGGATTACTCATTTAAATACGCTACTTAACAATTGTGAATCTTGTTTTGCTGATGTTTCTGAGGATTCTAGAGCATATTTATATCCGAAGACATCCACATCAGGTTTAAATCGGAGTAAACAATGCAAACCTCAGAAACCAAAAAAAATCAGATTCTTAGAATGAAAGGAGTAACAGAATTAGTCTGTTTAAGTAAATCAAGTCTGTATGACAAAATGAACCCGAAATCCAAGAGATATGATTCGTCTTTTCCTCGTCCGATTAGATTGGGACTATCAGCCGTTGGTTGGTTAGAGCAGGACATAATTGATTGGATCAATTCAAAAAAAAGCTAACCAGATTAGCAAGATATCTTTACAACTCTCACATACCCTATTAACCCTTATAACACTGTAATTCCTTGATTTCGAGGTCATGGGATTACAGTGATTTTTACGCCTGACCATTTGTGTTACTTATATGATCAGTATATCTAATAATATTAATTATTATATAAATTGACTTAATTAACAAATTGTTAGGTGTAATTACGTACAGAGAAGTTCATTATTATGAATCAATCATCCTATCTTATGAGTAATAATCAAACACCTGCTTTAGCACATGAATACTTAACACAAGTACCTGAACACTTTCTAAATCAGCAGACTGAAATAACTGATACTGATTCATCTAATCAGCCCATTCAGATTACAGCACCATTGGAAGAGCAACAGTCTTTACTCAATTCAATGTATGAAGAATGCTTCAATGCAGCAGACGATCAGCATTCAAGCTCATTGGCATTGGATTACTTATTAGATTTCAACACTGAATATAACCAATATGAAATTCGATCAAATCCTGAAGCTGAGAAAATATTCTCAGAAATTGAATTAGTAAAACAAATCTTAAAACACAACTATGTGCAGGCTTATCGTAAGATCAAAGGCACTCTGTATCATGGATGGTATGAGCCTATTGATAAAAAATTCATTGAATTATTAAAGCAAATACTCATCCAAGGGTTTGATCCTCTAGAGCATTATGATTGTGAGCATCATAAGATTGTTATGCAAGCGTATAACGAAATTCTAAAGGGTTATTTTCATGCTGATTTTTATCTACATTACCCCAATGATATTATTCAGCTAAGAAATACTGATGGAACAATAACTTCAATTTGTTATGCAGAATTAATTAATCTATTCATTGAACGTTTGTATTTGCTAACTCAAGAAAAGGAATTCAAATACCAACAGAAAAAACGAAGGGAACGTTCCCAATATCAGCAAAAGGTCGCTACAGAATGTGTAGATACGATACTGGCTAAACATTCGAGAATTGTCATTGCTCGTGTCGATTTTCGTTATGGAAAAACACAAAACCCTGAACTTGCCCAAGTCAAAGCAGATTTAATCACATGCCTTCGTTATTTAAAGCGTACTTCAAATTTACGTATATTGGGCTATCTATGGAAATTGGAATTTGCCGAAAAAACGGGCTATCACTACCACTGTTTTTTCTTTCTCGATGGTCGTAAACACTCACAGGACATTAAGTTAGCACAACAGATTGGTGAGGTCTGGAAAAGAGTGATTGGTGATGAGGGGACTTACTATAATTGCAATATTGATGCTCACAATGGCAAATACAAAGATGTCGGTATTGGCACCTTACATCGCAGTGATAAACAAAAATACGAGTATTTGATTAAAGCCATCCGTTATATAACCAAAAGAGACCAATTCATTGTGCATAAAAGGATTAAGCAGGATGAAGAGAATGAGCAAAACCTTAGAAATGATAAAGCCTACTTCATACGTGTATTTGGTAAAAATATTGCTAAGGATGTTGCGATAAAAATGGGTAAATCTCTTAAAAATACTGGTCAAAAGGAGGCATGAAATGACTCATTATTCAGCGACTCCTCAAGCACACTATATACCGCAGACACCAATTATCCCATTCATGCTGGATGTTAATACTCATTTGTTCTTAGGACAGAGTATTCAAAATGCAGCTCAAATTGAAAATGGGAAACTAGCGGTTATGGATAAACGATCACCCAAATGTTTGGATAAGAATTATCGTATATTTTTAAATTCTCTACCTTGGCTGCATTATCACCGTTTGGTATTACATGGATTTCAACTAAATCCTTATTGGGCTGCAATCTTTGATACAGTAGGCTTTTCTCATTACGGTAATATGAATTACCTTGTAGAGAATGCAGAGCTTATTCATGATCAATTTAAACATAAGTTTCTGAAACGACGGATTGCACTGGAATATACAAAATTTATTGAACCAATTAATGAAAGTATTAAATTCCAAAAGGCATTGTTTAAACGTTGTCTAGACAAACATAAGCAGATCAATTGTATGATCTATGATTTACCTTGTATGTTTACTATTCCCTTACAATTTGATGCCGAAGTTAAATTACCAAAACTTGCTAGTAAATGGCTGGAAAGATTACATCAATCCGAAGAATTAGCTGGCAAGCTGTATGATGTGCAATGGCGTATTGTGAAATCACTGAATGGATTTTATTCAGTCCATGCCATCATTTATGTGATTGGTGATGAGTGTAAATATTCTGATTTTATCTTACGGGTATGGAGAGGGGCTTGTTTACACAAGGGACATGAGCTTGTGCAAGGATCACCTTATTTGGTTTGGGAAAAACACTGTTACTTTGCGGACAGTGATATGCGTAGCTACTGGAGTAAACAGCTTGAGTTTCTAAATGGCCCCCTCAAACTTTATCGGTATATGAGTCAGCATATTTCCTATTTATGGCAAAGCTATACAGGGAATATCCCTGCTAAGTAAACTTTTCAAATATAAGGCGCTCTGATTAGAACGCCTTTTTTATGCTTGTATAAATCGCTGTGATTAAATCTCTAAAAATTATAGGTATAGGTCAAACCACTGTTGGTGGTGATGGTCACTTCACGGACATATTCAGCGGAACAGCCCAAGTAGACTTTTGCCACTGAGCCATAGCGCATATTTTGGTAATCGTAAGTGCCTTTGCTTCTGCAATTACCACGGTTGATTAAAACCCCTGTGATGGTGGTTGGCGCATCGTTCAAGGACATGATGTTTAACAAATCGGTATAGCCTGTCATGGAGTATTGTGATTCTTCACGACGGACACGGACTTCAAATTGTTCTTGTACAGTGGGTTCAGTCCCTTCCTCAGCATTATATGACTCATCTTCCAGAAAGGATTTATCAACGGCTGGAAAATCATCTTCAGATTGAGGCGGAGTTTCAGTCGCATCAGCAGTGCTATGCTCACTTGTTTGAGTTGGGGTATCCTTTGGTTTTGGTGCATCGTTACCTGAATTACACGCAGTTAAAGTCAGTAGCAACACACTGGATAAAACAATCGATGGAATAAAATTCATTACACATGCCTATATTTAATCGAATATTGTGATCTACAGGGTTGGGTGAAAGCCCAACTCTGTGTATTTAATTGTTTGGTCAATCAATTTTTTACTTTTTATAAAAGTGGGAATTACTCATCGATCTTTTTAAATACCTTTTCGATCGGCGTGTAGTTTTCCAAGCTAAAATCAAAAGGAATTGGCTTTTTCAGTGTCACATCAAATTGCTTTAATCGAGCATTTTCTATGCCGTTGAAATGTTTGCGTTGAAAGGACATGGTGCTCGGTTCAAGGATGGCAATCGGTTCATTCGCAGAATCAGCTTGAGTGTTGTTGGCCTGATAAATGACTAAGCTCTCTAATTCCAATTTATGATTATTGAAGTTAAAAATGTAACCGACATACTTCTGTCCACCAGCCGTAATAATATTTTGTGCTAACTCTGGCGTGGATGGGGCTGTGAAATTCACAATAAGATCAGATGCGAAATTCATATTCTCAAAATGTAATTGTTTCGAATCAGCATCGTAATAAACAAAATTATCAATCGGACCATTTGGTCGATCATTCGGTGTATAGCTGCTTGGCATAAACAGACTTTGACCAGACGTAGCATTTAAACTGAGTTCTAAAAGCTTCAAGTCATAATTTAGATGGGCATTTTTAGTATCCAACTCATTTTGAAGTGTCTGAATACGTTGTTGATATTGTTCTGTACTCTCAAATTGATCTTTTTGTGGTGGAGTCACCTGCATTGTCGATCTTATATAATTGATTGCCGTATCATGCGCTGCACGCAAAGAATAGTCATCACCTAAAGCAAAAGTGAATGCAGGAAACTGTTGATCAGTATGTCCGATCACTAAAACTTGATTGTTTTTTAAAGCCAGCACATTTCTTAAATCATTGAGAATGGACTGGAAATACACGCAGTTTGCACAATAATCTGCAACATCGTCATTTTCAGCAAACATCTGCAATCCATAGATGGTTTTATACGGTGGATAAAAGGAAAAATACCCCTCATCTTTGATGAGTTCCTGAAAGTCTTCTCCAGTCTTTGTTAGCGGAGGTGTAATTTTATTGCGAGCGATAATCAAAGGAGAAGAAACAGCCTGTGCAGGGACAGCATCATTCAATGACATGTTTTCAATCTTTTGAGATAGTTCTTTATTCTCTACATCATCTTGTTGTGGTTTTGAGCAGCCGACCAACGCAAGGCTGGTGAGCAGCGCAATTGAAATGTATTTCATCCTATTATTTTCCCCATCCAATATTTTTTAAGTTTTTAAAAATGAATTATGAAATTGCCTGTAATTTCAAATACATTTTGCTTGGCTGTCATAGGCTCTAGCGATGCTGTTACTGAGCACAATAAGGACAACCAAAATAAGCTGTGCGATGAATTTCATGATTTTTATCCAGCACAAAACACCACTGACCAAAATGGATGCAGCAGTTAATTGATGCCTTGAGTCAATCAGGACACAGTGAAAGCGTGTGATAAATGAATTGGAATAAAATGCCTGAGAGGCAGAGAAAGTGCAGGGGAATAATAAAGCACAGTAAATTGCGTCATGGTTGACTCCTAGATGAATTAGAAGTTCTACCGAATCACTGTCAATTGATTATGGTGGCAGAACGAAAAGGGGTTGACAGACTGGACATCTAGAACCAGCACGCGCGAACGCGTCCCCCTCCCGTTCTACCGCAAAGGGGGACGAGAAGGTTTTTACACATACAAAGAATACTCAGATGAATAAACTCCGATGCGCTAGATGAGCGGTCTGTCAAAACCGACTGACAATGTAGGTCAGCCCTTGCATCATAATCGCTGCTAAAAAACAGGTCAATTGATCTGTTTAATCATCATTCAAAAATTGCCTAAAACTGATGAAAAAAAACGCATTCTAAAAAAATACAAATACATAGCATCTAATTGAGAACAGTGTTTCTCCATTTGAGATAGCACCAATACATGCTTCAGCTACATTGCAATCATTTTGCCTGCTTCCCCAGCAGGTTTTTTTATTCATTTACAGGAAATACCACAATGAGTTTGCCATGTCCTTATTGCCAGTCCCGAGAGACGGTACTGCTTGAATCAACCCAACATTTACCCAGTACCTCAACCAATAACCCCATTTCCAATAGTGTGATGTCACCGATGGCACTTGCCACATTAGGAGTGAGTGTTTCCAAAAGCCTGAATATTCCTCCAATTGCAGGTGCAATCGTTGGGGTACTGATTGGCGGTATCTGGATGTTGATCACTGAAGATGAACAGCAACAACCGCTTCACCCAACTTATCGCAAACAGTATTACTGCAACAACTGTGACCGCAGCTTTAGCCCGAATTTACGCAATTAAGTATTTAGCAAAATTTAAATCGAACCCTTTTACCCATTCAAAATCGATACAGGAATTATTCTTATGGCACATTTAGTTGAAACTATGGCATTCACTGGACAAACCCCTTGGCATGGGTTAGGCAATGAACTCACACCAAACCAACCCATCGAGGTTTGGGCACAACAAGCAGGCATGGACTGGCGGATAGAATCCTCGGATGTCAATTACATGGCACAGAATGAACGTGGACAAAGCATCATCATGCCTTTTGAAGAACAACGAGTGCTTTACCGTTCAGATACGCATGCACCTTTATCCGTGGTCAGCCAACGCTTTCAAGAAGTCCAACCGATGGAAATCCTACACTTCTACAAAGACCTGACGGAGCAATCAGGCTTTGAACTGGAAACCGCAGGGGTACTGAAAGGTGGCAAGAAATTCTGGGCATTAGCCAAGACTGGACAGACTTCAGCACTCAAGGGTAAGGATGTGAGTAATGGCTATATTCTACTAGCGACGGCTTGTGATGGCACTCTAGCAACCACTGCACAGTTCACCAGTATCCGGGTGGTATGTAACAATACTTTGGCAATTGCTCTCAAAGGACAAAATACCAGTGCAGGTGTGGTTAAAGTCCCACACAGCACTCGTTTCGATGCTGAGAAAGTTAAACAACAGTTGGGTATTTCAGTCCGTGCATGGGATGAACACATGTATGAAATGAAACAACTGAGCCAGCGTAAGGTAACTCAGCAGGAAGCAGCAGCCTTCTTTGATGCGGTGTTTAACAATACCAACCTAACTATGGCTGAACAAGATGAAAGCATCATTCAGTTCTATCGAAATGCTGCTATGCCAAACCAAGGCATCAACACCCCAACCAAAGCGGACAATAAAACCGAGCCAAATGGACGTGCCATGTCGAAAGTCATGACCATGTTTAACGGACATGGACGTGGTGCAGAACTGAGTTCAGCCAAGGATACCGCTTATGGATTATTGTGCAGCATCACCGAGTTCTGTGACCATGAACGTCGAGCGATGAGTACCGATCATCGACTCGATTCAGCATGGTTTGGTGCAGGGGCTGCCATTAAACAGCGTGGTCTGGAACAGGCATTGAGAATGATTGCCTAAATTCAGTTTCAATTAAGCCAGCTCCATTAGCCTAAGCATACAGTAACACCGTACAAGCACAGCAACACCTTTAGCCGCACCCTCATGCGGCTTTTTTATGCCCAAAATTCAGCTTTTACGATTTTATCGATACAGGAATAATTGCAATGAATAGTCATACTCAAATTCAAAACACGCTAAATAACCCACCACTACAACCCTATTTACCGAATCTAAATCAATCCATTCAGCAGATTGAGGTGGGAACCCGAACCAAACGAGATCGACCGAATACGCAACCACGAAAGACCAAAGCCCTTACAGCAAAAAGACTTGCCAACACCAAACAGATGAACTATCAACAATGGTTAGAAGTCAGAAAACAGGGTATTGGCAGCAGTGATGCAGCAACGGCCTGTGGACTGAATCCCTATATGTCGATGCTGGAACTGTGGATGATCAAGACAGGGCGGATGCAACAAAACATCGAGGATGAAAGTGCAGGTTACGCACCCTTGTACTGGGGAAAAAAGCTAGAACCTTTGGTGGCTGAATACTACAGCATGCACACCAATCATAAAGTCCGTCGAGTTAATGCAGTATTGCAACACCCTGATGAAGACAAACAGTTTATGTTGGCGAACTTGGATTATGCTGTAGTCGGTAATGAAGAAGTGCAAATTTTGGAATGTAAAACCGTGGGGGAATATGGCGCAAAACTATGGCGAGATGGCGTGCCTTTATATGTGCTGTGTCAGGTACAGCATCAATTGGCAGTGACAGGTAAACAGGCAGCGCATATTTGTGCCTTGATCTGTGGGCATGAAACCAAAATCTATAAAGTGACTCGTAATGAAACTGTGATTCAGCACATCATTAATGCGGAACGTCATTTCTGGCAATGTGTCGAAACAGGTATTCCACCCAGTGTAGATGCTTCGGATTCAGCAGCTAAAGCCTTGCAACAACTTTATCCTGAACAGATTCCATTAACAGTAGAAGACCTGACCCAAAATGAACAAGCTAATTATTTGTTTAATCAGTTACTAGAGGAGCGACATAAAGTTGAACAACACCAGCAGTATTTTGATGAACTGAAACATCAACTACAAATGATGATGAAAGAAGCAGAGCGAGCGGTATTTACAGGTGGTTCAGTCACATGGAAGAAATCACAAGACTCAATCAGCCTAGACAGTAAATCATTGCTTAAACAGCATCCTGAATACCTACAGCAATTTCCCCAAACCAAAGCAGGAACACGACGCTTTCAGATTTATCCGAATGGTGGATAGGGCTGATACCCAAGTAACCCATTTCAATTTAACTAACACCCCAACCAACTGATCCCATACCCCAAACAAGTATGGGATTTTTTATGCCCAAAATTTATTTATCCAAATTTAAACGCCATTTCAACATCTATATAGAGTACATCATCATGATTAAAGGTTTAGCTATTACCCCACCTGTGTTGGGGCGTATCAGTATCGGCAAAATTGTCGAAAAGAATGGAAAACGTCTGCCTGAAAAAGATGATCAATTTACCATTACCAGCCAAATCCAAAATAAAGATGGGTGGGTCAAACATCCACTGGATGAGCAACTACGTGCCAAAGCGCCCAATCAGAACCAAAAGCTGAGAAGCATTCCAGTCCGCATGATCTTCAATGATCCCGATCTCAACTTAAGAGCAGAGTACAGCCTATTTGACCGCCAAACTGGACGTTTAATCTGTTCAGGCAATGGCGAAAGCTGTCAGCGACTCGGTCAAAATGGCATTGAACAACATCCTTGTCCATCCCCTGATTTATGTCCATTGGCACAGGGTGGATTATGCAAGCCCTATGGCAGACTCTACGTCAACTTAGATGAATCAGATGAGTTTGGTACTTTCATCTTTAGAACCACAGGCTTTAACAGCATCCGCACTTTGGCAGCTCGACTTCGTTACTATCACGCAGCATCGGGTGACTTACTTTCTTGTTTGCCATTGCAATTGACCTTGCGAGGTAAAAGCACCACACAAAGTTACCGTACCCCGATCTACTACGTGGATCTGACTTTACGTGATGGCACAAACCTGAAAGATGCGATTAGTTCAGCCAAACAGATGGATGAACAAAGTAAGACAGCAGGGTTCTATCAGGAGGCTTTGGATCATGTGGCACGGCAGGGTTATGGTAATGCCTGCTTTGAGGTGGGAGGTGAAGAGGGTTTGGATATAGTGGAGGAGTTTTACAGCGTTGAATCTCAAACAGAGCATCAGCAAACGCATGATCTCACTCATGTTCAAGATATTCAGAAAGGCTTACAGCAGTCGGTTCAAGCTCTGAATTAAATACTGTTGGGGGCTAAGAAGCCCCCAACAGTAATATTGCTACTATTTTTTATTAAAAAATTTGAACTACTTATTGAATCAATAAACATTACTTAAGTATCGTTTATTTGGAGGGCGGTAGTACGTTAGGCTTTTGTAACATTAATCCATTTATAACTTTTTGTTGTCTACTATCTTCATTACGTAGTTGTTTATCTTTAGAATGATGGTCTTTATTCTCTTCGACTTTGGTGTCGCCATGATTATGATCAGTGATATTACGTAATTCGGTATCATCTAAGGAGCGAATCGTTTTTGAAGTGCTAGGTTCAGCCCATGATGTCGTATTCAAAAAAATGAAAAATAATAAATTGTACTTCATCCATGAAGTCATAGCGTGATCCTTTTTTACTCAATACCGACTACAGTGGTGATATAACCAGTGGCTAAAAGAATTGATAGACCTAATGACATCTCAAATAAAATGGCATAGCCCAATTGTTTCGCAAATTTCGGGTCTTGTAAGCGAGGTGTGAAATACCATTTGTTAAAGGCTGCTAACAATAAAATACTTAGGACAAATAATATTTTAATAATAAATCCATGCCCATAAGGTGTATTGATTAGAGTATTAAAATCTTTAAAGAGTAATAAAGCAATACTAAGACCACAAGCGATGAGTATTCCTACAATAAAGGCTGCTATTTGCCCAAATAGATGCATACGTTCTTTAAGTGGTAAGCCATTAATTTTTTTGCTTGTTTTCCATAATGGATAAAGCGACCCCATCCATAAGGACATTACAAGTACATGTATTGATAACAAAGCTTGAGCGAATAAGGGTAAATTCGTGACGTGTCCGAGTTGTGAAAAACTTAAAACGATTGGTGTGAGCAGTATGGTAAAGATTGCTCCTTCAGTTTTGGAAATATCAATCGTCCCTTTACTAAGTTTGACTATCATAAATATGAGTAAAAGTGCAAAACTGATTGATCGAATGATAGAGACATGTCCAGTAGGAGTATTGACTAGTATATTTATATAGTTGCTATCCCACATACCTGAAAGGCCAGTGTTGGCAAAACTTCCTATAAGAATGAAGAAGCCGAGAACACTTGAAAAAAGGCCTAAACCTGTACCAATAGTCATGTATTTTAGAATAGTCTCCTTGATTTCAACATAACGTCCAAGTAAGAAATAGCAGAAAGCACCGCCAATAACAAATGCAATCCCTAAATATAAAATGACTTTAACCAACCATGTTGCATATATCCAAGTCTCAGGAATCATATTTTTCTCCCTTTATTATAGCAACATGCCAGCAAGCTGCTGGCATGTTGACTATTTTCACTCATTGTTATTTTGCCGATTTAATAGTGAAATTATATTCACCATTCATGTTATGGCCATCGGTACCCATTGTGGTCCAAACCACCGTATATTTTCCTTTTTTTAGTTTTGGAACCGCTACGTCAAATGATTTTTTCATATCATGAGTTATTTGGTAGTTCAAAGGGATATCCTTACGTTGGGCATCAAGTAACTTAACGTTCATTAGCATGACTTCTTCACCAAAATTGAGTGTTATGTTTTTTGGTTGACTTGCTACAGAAGCATTGATCGCAGGAATTGCACTTTCAAGTTTCACGTGTGCAAATGCACTTGAAGCAGTAACAATCAGTGTTGCACCTACGAGAGTGTTACGTAGAGCTGACATTTTATTTTTGAAAATTTTCATTTCTTCATCCTCTTTAAACTAATCTTGGGCTCAGTAATGACCGAATGAAATGCATCAATTGGTTGCTTGGTCATCACCTTTCTCATGCTTATTATTAAAGGATGAGAGAAACATCCCGATGACTTCAAAATTACATTTTTGTCATTTTAAAAATTAAAAAACCACAAGTGGTACACTGGCTTTAAAGAAAACAATGATCACTAAACAAACTAATAAGAGGGAGTCTATTTCCATCTTAATGAAATTATTAATTTAAAAAATTAAATATGAAGGAGGCTTTTATGGACCATCATCATGAAAACAAAGTACTCAATAACAGACTTACTGACCCTGTCTGTGGTATGACAGTTACAGAAGCATCCAAGTTTTATGAAGAAGTTAAAAATAGAACTTTTTACTTTTGTAGTGAGAAATGCCACATAAAGTTTAAAAGTGATCCTCATTTTTATATTACTAAAGTTGAGAATGTAGTTACGTTAAAAGAACCACAAAAGAGGGATGGTGAGGATTCAAATGAAGTTAATCAGCCTGCTCATGTTAATACCTTCACGATATACACTTGTCCAATGCATCCTGAAATTAGACAGAACCATGCGGGAAATTGTCCGATCTGTGGTATGTCGTTAGAGCCTTTACTTCCTGACTTAGATGACGCTGATGAAAACCCAGAACTCAAGAATTTTAAGCATAGATTTTGGTGGACCTTACCGCTAACCATTATTGTAGTTTTCTTAGCAATGTTTGGTCATCAATTGAACTGGTTCGAAATGCAGGTGCAAAGCTGGATTGAACTTTTTCTTACCTTGCCAATAGTTTTTTGGGCGGGATGGCCATTTTTTGTTAGATGTTGGCAGTCAATCTGGAATCGGAGTCCAAATATGTGGACCTTGATTGGAATAGGTACAGGAGCTGCTTTTATATACAGCCTTGTTGGAACAATAGTACCTCAAGTATTTCCAGACTCATTTGTATCTATGGGGCGTGTTGCTGTGTATTTTGAGGCGACCGCAGCGATTATTTCTCTCACATTGTTAGGTCAAGTGCTAGAGTTAAAAGCACGTTCCCAAACTTCAGCGGCAATTAAATCCCTACTTGGGCTAGCACCTAAAACAGCAAGAAAAATCAGTGTTGATGGTATAGAAGAAGATATTCCACTATCTCATGTACACGTAGGCGATTTATTACGGATACGCCCCGGTGAAAAAGTTCCTGTTGATGGAGTCATTACAGAAGGTTCAAGCTCTGTAGATGAATCGATGTTAACTGGTGAACCTGTGCCAGTTACAAAACGTGTGGGTGATCAAGTCATTGGTGCAACAATGAACATGAATGGTTCATTGGTGATGCGATCAGAAAAAGTTGGATCATCAACCGTACTTTCTCAAATCGTGCAAATGGTTGCTCAGGCTCAACGTTCAAAAGCACCTATGCAGCGGATGGCGGATCATGTTGCAGGACGATTTGTTATGGGGGTTATAGGTATTGCTGTTCTAACTTTTTTGGGGTGGGGGCTATTCGGACCTGAACCTAGTTGGGTTTATGGATTAATCAATGCAGTAGCTGTTTTAATCATCGCATGCCCATGTGCTTTGGGATTAGCTACGCCAATGTCAATTATGGTAGCAACAGGGCGAGGTGCATCAAATGGAGTACTTTTTCGAGACGCTGCCGCAATAGAGAATCTACGTAAAATTGATACATTGATTATTGATAAAACAGGAACTTTGACAGAAGGACAACCATCATTCAATAAAGTAGTAGCCACTTCAGGATATGAAAAGAATGAAGTCCTCCGTTTAGCTGCGAGTTTAGATCAGGGCAGTGAGCATCCTTTAGCAAATGCAATTGTACGTGCCGCCCGTGAGCGAAATCTTACTTTAAGTAAACCTACTTCATTTGAATCAGGTTCAGGTATTGGTGTTAATGGAGAGATAAACGGACAAAAATTAGCGCTAGGCAATACGGCACTGATGAAGCAATTAGGGATATCTGTTAACACTCTTATTCCACAAGCAGAGGTATTAAGAGCTGAAGGTGCCAGTGTTATGTATTTGGCAGCCGATGGAAAACTGCTAGGTCTTCTGGCAGTTTCAGATCCAATCAAAGCAAGCACTCCAGAGGCCCTTTTATCGTTGGAAGACTCAGGTTTAAGAATCATCATGGCAACAGGTGATGGGCTAACTACAGCAAAATCAGTTGGGGCTAAGTTAGGAATTAGTGAGGTTTATGGTGAGGTTAAACCTGCTGATAAATTAGATTTGGTCACAAAATTGCAAAAAGAAGGGAGAATTGTTGCTATGGCTGGTGATGGAATTAATGATGCACCAGCCTTGGCTCAAGCTGATATTGGAATCGCAATGGGCACGGGTACTGATGTAGCAATGAATAGTGCCCAAGTTACATTAGTAAAAGGTGACTTACGTGGTATTGAAATTGCTCGTTCTTTATCAGAGGCAACTGTTAAAAATATGAAACAAAACTTGATGTTTGCTTTCCTCTATAATGGATTAGGTATCCCTTTGGCTGCTGGTGTACTGTATCCATTTACTGGCTGGTTACTCTCGCCTATGATTGCTGCATTAGCAATGAGCCTAAGCTCAGCATCGGTAATTGGTAATGCCTTACGATTACGTCATCAAAAATAATCACGACTTACCACTCATTAGCGTAAGTTAATGAGTGGTAAGCATCATTAGAATGAGTGCTTAATAACCGAGATATCACTAATTTTTAAAGATAATTTTAAAAGAAATATGTCCCTCGTTATAAGTCGCTTGAATGGAAGCTCCATGCACATCAAGAATAGATTTGGTAATTGCTAAACCAAGGCCAGTACCTTCTTCAACTCTCTGTCTAGATACATCTGTTCGATAAAAACGATCGAATAACCGATTAAGTTGTTCTGATGATAGTGGGGAGCTTTCATTTTCAATGATGAATGTTGTTGTATCAAAGTTTTGTTGGCATGTGATTTTGATGACCGAATCTGATTTGCCATATTTAATTGCATTCGATAACAAATTACTTAAAGCGCGGCGTAGCATTAAAGGATCACCTTTTATACTACCTGAACCACTCTGTTCGAGTGACATTCCCTTTTCAGCAGCGATAGCATCATAAAAATCAAATAATGCTGAAACTTCTTTAACTAAATTAACCTGTTGTAGGTTAGGTAAATGTAGACCATGTTCTGCTTTTGCCAAAAATAGCATATCAGAGACCATGCGAGCTAAATGCTCAAACTCTTCTAAATTTGAAAATAGAACTTCCTGATAAGTATTAATATTTCGACTACGAGATAAACATACTTGAGTTTGAGTCATCAAATTGTTAATAGGTGTTCTTATTTCATGAGCAAGATCAGATGAAAAATCTGAAAGTTTTTCTACTGCGGCTTCTAGCCGATCTAACATATCATTAAAAGCGACAGCCAGTGATTTAAGTTCGGTTGGAGTATTTTCGACTTCTAAACGTTCAGAAAGATGTTGGGCTGAGATACCCTCTGCTACTTTTGCCATTTGTTGTACTGGACGTAGCCCTCGCCATGCTGCGAACCACCCTAAGAACATTAAACAAATTGTACCCACAAATCCAATGTATAAAAGTTGACGTCTAAAGTCATTTAAGAAATGTAGATGCTCAGAGGTATCGATTCCAACAATAATCTGAGCTGATATAAACGAGTCATTATGATCAAAAGTCTTTTTATAAATTAAGCCACGATAAGTCTTATTTTTAATTTTCCATTCAAGCCATGGATCTTGTTTTGATTTGTTGAGTGCTTGGGGATGAATTACTGATGGTGCTGAGCTAAAAATAACTTGACCTGTTGGACGTTCAATCTGAACAATCAGATCGTGATGTCCAATTAAGGCATCTTTTAAATATAAATTTAGTTCTTGAGAGTTAGATGGGTTCTGTTCAAGTAGATTCTCTATAAGTTGAATTTTGCCTTCTAATTGAGTTCGGTCTTGAGCTTCAAAATGATGCATTACGAGCTTGTGAATAACCAACCCCATAATCGAGCTTGGTTTTTGATTTGCCGAACCGAAACCTAAAAGTTCTGCATAATGGTGAAAGTAATGAAATCACTGCAAAACTTGAAGCTCTTGGATTTGGGGCAAAATTAAATAAAACTGAAGCTTATGAAAATAAAGAACAAGCACAAGAAGCTAGTACTTTTCTGATTCCGAAGATGGATTGTTCGGCAGAAGAGCAAATGGTAAGAATGGCACTTTCTCCCTTGCATGAAGTTAAAGGTTTATCTTTTGATTTGGCGCAAAGACAGTTAGTTGTTTTCCATACCAATGGGATTAATGAAATTACCACAAAACTTGAAGCCCTAGGTTTTGGTGCAAAGCTCGTGGAAACAGTAAAAGCCACTGGGGAATTGCCTGAAACACCAGATCCGACTAAGCAGGCGAAAGTCCTTAAATTATTACTAGCGATTAATGGTGTTCTTTTTTTTATTGAGTTCATAAGTGGAATTATTGCCGCATCGACGGGGCTCATTGCGGACTCTCTTGATATGTTTGCTGATGCGGCCGTTTACGGTATAGCACTTTACGCGGTAGGGAAAGCGGCTAAATACCAATTAAAAGCAGCTCATTTTGCAGGATGGATTCAACTTTTATTAGCTTTGATCGTTATTATTGATGTTGTCAGACGTTTCATGTTCGGTAGTGAACCAGAGTCAGATTTGATGATCATTATTGGCTTCTTAGCACTTATTGCCAATGTGACGTGCTTGTATCTCATTTCTGGGCATAGAGATGGCGGAGCCCATATGAAAGCGAGTTGGATCTTTTCAGCTAATGACGTAATAGTAAATATGGGGGTTATTTTAGCAGGTGTACTTGTTGCATGGACTGGTTCAGCTTACCCAGATTTGATTATTGGTATTCTTGTTTCACTGTTTGTACTGAATGGCGCTCGAAAAATTTTGGCGTTGAAGTAGGGTGCTGACAATGAATTTATTTCAAGTAAAGCAAGACCAGACTGTAAAAATCATTGATCTTAAAAAGGGTGAACAGTATCAAGATAAAAATGATCCTGTTCTGGAGCGTTTAGAACTGCTGGGCTTTAGAGTAGGTGAATCCTTACAAGTGCTTGCGAAAGGGCTTTTTGGTGGTGATCCTGTGTTGGTTCAAATCGAAACCTCACGTTTCGCCTTAAGAAAAAATGAAGCAGAACGAATTTTTGTAGAGATTACCAATGGACACTAAAAATATTGCACTTGTTGGTAATCCTAATTGCGGTAAAACATCACTTTTTAACACCCTCACAGGGACTCGTCAAAAAGTTGCAAATTATGCTGGGGTAACGGTAGAACGGAAAGAGGGATTTTTTAAACTGCCATCTGGTGATACCGTTCGAGTATTGGATTTGCCTGGGACTTATAGTTTAAAACCGAGCAGTTTAGATGAGGAGGTAACTAGAGCAGTATGCTTTGGTGAATTAAAAGGCGAAGTTATACCTGATATTTTTGTATGTGTTGTCGATGCTACGAATCTTCATCTTCATTTAAGTCTTGTACTTGAAGTCAGGGCTTTAAACAGACCAATGTTACTTGTTCTTAACATGATGGATGAGGTTAGAAAGCGTGGGATTTCAATTGATACAACGAAGCTATCTCAGCTTTTAGGTATTCCTGTTGTTGAGTCAGTAGCTGTAAAAACAAAAGGCATTCAGGGGCTATTGACCCAATTGGATCAAAAGAATTTGTTTGTTGCCCCTTATCATTCTGATCTGAGTCACTTTGACCAAATCAAATATATTACAAAACAAGTCATCTTGAAAAATGATAATGGTGATAAACGAACGGCTTTCTTGGACAAAATATTCTTACATCCAGTTTTTGGATTATTAATATTGACCTTTACCATGTTTGTAATGTTTCAGGCTGTCTTTATTTGGGCTCAACCGTTAATTTCCTTTGTTGAGGATTCGATTTCATGGTTTGGTGGGGCGATAGGACCTCTGATTACTCATCCACTTTTAAGAAGTTTGGTCGTTGATGGTGTAATTGCAGGTGCTGGTAGTGTACTCGCGTACATGCCTCAAATTCTGATCTTATTTTTCTTTATTTTAATTTTAGAAGAATCGGGATACTTACCTAGAGCTGCTTTTTTGTTAGATAAGCTGATGTCTAAAGCTGGTTTAAGTGGGCGTTCATTTATTCCACTACTTTCGAGCTTTGCTTGTGCAATTCCCGGAGTCATGGCGACTAGAAGTATTAGCTCTGAAAGAGATCGTTTAGCAACGATTATGATTGCACCTTTAATGACGTGTTCTGCACGACTACCTGTATATGCTTTGCTGATCGCTGCATTCATTCCAAACAAGTTGGTTTATGGTTGGCTCAGTTTACAAGGTCTAGTTCTGTTCGGGCTTTACATGTCAGGAATCGTATCCGCTTTATTGGTTTCTTTATTCCTGAAATTAGTCAGAAAAGATAAAACTGAAAGTATTTTCATTTTTGAATTACCTACATACCGTATTCCAGATGTTCGAAATGTAGCTTTGGGGCTTTATGATAGAGCAACTATATTCTTAAAAAGAGTTGGTGGAATTATTGTCGCACTTTCTATTTTATTATGGTTCTTGGTAACGTTCCCTTTACCACCTGATAATCCAACAATGCCACCAATCAATTATAGTATTGCTGGACAGTTAGGGCATCTAATCCATCCAATATTTGCTCCGATTGGATTTACTTGGGAAATTTGTATTGCTTTGATTCCTGCAATGGCAGCTCGTGAAGTGATTATTGCTGCGTTAGGGGTGATCTATGCAATGTCTGGTGATGAAGATGCAGTTACCCAGACTTTATTATCTCAAATATCTGGTCCGGATGGATGGGGGCTAGCGACAGGTATGTCATTGTTAGTTTGGTTTATCTTTGCCCCGCATTGTTTAGCAACACTAGCGACCATTCGAAGAGAAACAGGGAGTTGGAAACAACCAGTCGTAATGGCTGTATATCTCTTTTCATTGGCTTATTTATTTTCCTTTATAACTTATCAAGTTATAAGTCGGTTTTAATTTAGAAGGCGGTTGTTGATATAAACCAACAACCGCTGTTTAATGAATTAGTTTAATTAATTATAGGATTGTTATTTACAGGATAATCTGTAAAACTAAAAAGGTTAAATTTTGGTCTTGATGTTATGCACTTGTTAAGGACATGCTTATCGCTGTTTTTATCTTTTGCTATCCTAATTGTAGGATCGGCAGCAGCTGCTGCATCTGTACATAGCCCATGTTTAATGTCATCTCAAGATACACAATCCATGCAAATGATGAATTCTGAAGATCATGAAAAAGCAAGTGCTATGCACATGGATTGTATGAAAGCTGAGGTAAAGATTAAGAAGCAATTACATGATCCATCATGTATGTCTAAGCAAGATTGTATTATGTCATTTTCTAAAATTGCATATACATCTACAGCGCTGGATGTTTTGCAGTCGATGATTTTTTTACCTGCGGAACAGTCTACTTTTTCTCCATTAAATCAAAATTTCATCTCATCTGATCTTTCCAATTTATGGAAACCCCCACGCTTTAACTAATTTGATGATTCTTCATCATTCATAGAGTTTTCTATGGGTGTTCTGCACGTGCGCGTGTACATCATTTTAGAGCTAAAAATATGAACTTTAATAAAGGAAAGCTGTCCCTAAAATGGGGTGGATGCTCGATTGCGACGATCTGTTTTTTCTTGAGTTATGGACATGCTTATGCCCAGCCACTGACTTTGGATACAGCATTGAAGCTTGCTGAGCGATATGCGCCTGCTCTAAGAGCTAATAGTGCTCAGATTGAAGGTGCTGAGAATATAGTTTCAGCTTCAGGTATTTTGCCCAATCCTAAACTATTTGTGGGTCTCGATAATTACCCTGTATCAGGTGATGCTGCATGGTCTGTCACACAAGAGGGGATGACGATGCAAAAGATTGGCATCATGCAAGATTTTCCAAATCGTGCCAAAAGATTAGCTGAAGTTGAATTAGCAAAAGCTGAATTGGGTTCAGCAAATGCTCAAACAGAAATTCTGCGAATTGAGTTACGTCAAAAAGTAGCATCGGCATGGCTTAAACGTTTTTATCTTGAGCGTAAACTGGCGTTATATGATGACCTTCTTTCAGAAAATGGATTGCTATCCCAGATTACACAAACACAGGTTGCGTCTGGTCGAACCATGGTTGCTAATACAATTTCCCCTAGGCTGGACAAAACTATTTTGCTTGATCAAAAAGATGATTTGCTTCGAGATATAAATAAGGCAAAACTAGAATTACACCGATTAATCAGTGAGGATTCTAGTGGTACAACTGAAATAGAAAGTTTGCCTACCCAAGAACCTATAATTAATTTTGATACATCACGTTTATATCATCATCTGCATCAACACCCTGAACTAAAAGCATTCCAAGCAGAAAAGCAAACTGTTGAAGCAAAGCTTAAGCAAGCCCAAGCCCTTCAAAAACCAGATTGGGGTATTGAGCTTGCCTATCAGCATCGTGCTCCTGAATTTGGAGATATGATTGGTGTACAACTGACAACAGAACTACCAATATTTTCAAAAAAACGTAGTGGTCCGCTCATTCAGGCAGCATTAGCTGAACAAAATCGGATTACAGCAGATCAGGAGATAAAATACCGCGACCATCTCACCATGTTAGATGAGGGGCTATCGGATTTAAAAGCTCTTGAAAGACAAATCCAACGTACCGTTCAAAGTACACTTCCTTTGGCTAAAGAAAAAGTAACTTTACAGTTAGCAAGTTATCAGGCTGGTAAAGCCAATTTGTCAGATGTCATTGAGACACGACAAGCATTACTAAATCAGCGATTACGTCTCATCGATTTACAACAACAGCAAGCAATTATCAAAGCCCAGCTCTATTTTTCTTTTGTAGAACCCACCTTAAACCATGCTGAGGAGTCAAGATAATGTTAAAAAATAAATTGGCATTTGTAATTGCTGGCTTGATTGTGGGCAGCTTGGGAGTCGGTAGTGGGATTGGATATTGGTATGCGCATCAAAATGATGAAAAGCAAACTGTAAGTGATCAGGCAACTGCTAAAGTGTTGTACTGGTACGATCCAATGAAACCAGAACAGCATTTTGATAAGCCAGGGAAATCCCCTTTTATGGATATGCAGTTAGTCCCTAAGTATGCGGATGAAAGTACTTCTGGAATAACTGAAAGTGCAGGAGTAAAGATTGATCCAGCTCTTCAACAAAATCTAGCCATTCGTTATGCCACAGTCGAACAGGCTGTAATGGGCAATACCTTGTTAACCAATGGCATATTACAAGCGAATGAACGACAGGTAGCAATTCTGCAAACACGAGCAAGTGGTTTTGTTCAGCGTGTTTATGGCCATGCAGTCGGGGATATAGTGACTCAAGGGAGTCCGATTGCTGATATTTCAATCCCTGAGTGGACTGGGGAACAGACTGAGTTTTTGGCAGTACTTAAAATAGGAGACCGTTCTCTTATTCAAGCAAGTCGACAACGCCTACAGCTTCTGGGAATCCCACCAAATGTGATCCATCAAGTCGAACGGACACATCAAGTACAGTCTAATATGACTTTGAGTGCTCCTTTGAGTGGATTCATTGACTCACTAGAAGTTCGTAGTGGAATGGCTTTAGCTATGGGGCAAACACTTGCCACCATTAAAGGCGTGAATCCAATTTGGTTAGAAGCAGCAGTGCCTGAAACGCAAATTGCTGGGATAAAGCGAGGAGATAAAATCGAAGCAACTTTTGCTGCGTACCCTCAAAAAGTGTCTGGCAAAGTCATTGATATTTTACCGACATTAGATACTACAAGCAGAACCATAAAAGTTCGTATTGAGTTACCCAATAGAGAGGGGCAACTCAAGCCCGGAATGTTTGCTTCTGTCAAATTTTCCAACAATCCTCAAAGCAGTTTAGTTGTGCCAGAGCAAGCTGTTATACGTACAGGTACTCGTAATATTATTATTGTCGCACATGAAAAAGGGCGTTTCGAACCTGTTGTTGTACAGTTAGGACAGAGTGACGGAAATAAAATAGCAATTCTACAGGGTTTGAACGCTGGTCAGAAAATCGTGATTTCGGGACAATTCCTAATTGATTCTGAGGCCAATTTACAGGGTGTACTGGATAAGCTGAACACTGGACAATCGATTACATCATCTCAAGTGACTAAGGCATCAATATACCAAGGCATTGGTAAAGTGGAAAAAGTTACAGCTCAAGACATTACCATTTCACATCATGCAATTGCTGAATTGGGGTGGGGGGCTATGACCATGAGCTTTAAACAACCAGTACAACCATTTACCCAAATTCAGCAAGGCGAGCAGGTCAGTTTTCGTTTTACACGTGTTGGGGATGCTTATGTTATTTCTGACATTTCCAAGATGTCTATGACATCTATGCAGAACTAAACGGGAGAACCATTATGATCGCCCGTATTATTCGTTTTTCAATTACAAATCGAGTATTTGTCTTATTAGCTGCTGTAGTTCTTGCCGTTTGGGGAACTTGGGCTGTCAAGAATACTCCGGTTGATGCTTTGCCAGATCTGTCTGATGTACAAGTGATTGTGCGAACTAATTTTCCCGGTCAAGCACCACAAATTGTTGAAAATCAGGTGACTTATCCTTTAACAACGACCATGTTATCAGTACCCGGTGTTAAAGCTGTTCGGGGCTATTCTTTTTTTGGTGATTCGTTTGTTTATGTCATTTTTGATGAACATACTGATCTTTATTGGGCACGTTCTCGTGTATTGGAATATCTCAATCAAATACAAGAAAGAATGCCTGCAAATGCAAAATCTTCATTAGGACCAGATGCTACAGGTGTTGGTTGGATCTACGAATATGCTTTGGTTGATCCAACAGGGCAACATGATCTCTCACAACTGCGAAGCATACAAGATTGGTTTTTGAAGTATGAACTGAAGACAGTACCAAATGTGGCTGAGGTCGCCACAATTGGGGGGATGGTTAAACAATATCAAGTTGTTTTAGACCCAACCAAAATGGCAGCATTCGGTATAACTCAGCGAAGCATAATTGAAGCAATTCAAAAGGCAAATCAGGAAACTGGCGGTTCAGTCCTAGAAATGGCTGAAACTGAATATATGGTGAGAGCTTCAGGTTATTTAAAAACATTAGAAGATTTTCGGCAGATTCCGTTACGTACAAACGATTTAGGTGTTCCAATCACTCTTGGAGATGTTGCAACGATTCAACTCGGTCCTGAAATGCGTCGTGGAATTACTGAACTCAATGGACAAGGGGAAACTGTTGGAGGTGTTGTGATTTTACGTGCTGGTAAAAATGCACGTGAAACCATTACTGCTGTAAAAGAAAAACTTGCTGAATTACAACAAAGTCTACCGAAAGGTGTACAAGTTGTTTCTGTGTATGACCGCAGTCAATTGATTGATCGGGCGGTAGAGAATCTCAGCCATAAATTAATTGAAGAGTTTATTGTAGTGGCTTTGGTTTGTGGGCTATTCCTCTGGCATTTACGTTCAGCAATGGTTGCGATTGTTTCTTTGCCTTTGGGAATCTTGTCAGCCTTTTTATTGATGTATTATCAGGGACTAAATGCCAATATCATGTCATTGGGTGGGATTGCAATCGCGATTGGTGCTATGGTTGATGCATCTGTGGTTATGGTCGAAAATGCACATAAGCATATCGAAGCTTGGCAACATGAACATCCTGATCGAGTTTTAGAAATACAAGAGCGTTGGGACATCATTACACGTTCTGCCAGTGAGGTTGGGCCTGCTTTATTTTTCTGTTTACTCATCATTACTTTATCCTTTATTCCCATTTTTACTTTGCAAGCACAAGAAGGACGATTGTTCTCTCCATTGGCATTTACTAAAACTTATGCCATGGCTGCTGCTGCGGGGCTATCTATTACATTGATTCCAGTTTTGATGGGATACTGGATTCGCGGGAAGTTACCATCTGAACAACGGAATCCATTAAACCGTTTTCTCATCAAAATATACCGTCCTATGTTAGATAAAGTCTTAGCTTATCCAAAGACAACGTTATTAGGTGCGTTACTCATTTTTCTTATCAGTCTTTTTCCTTTAACGCAATTAGGTGGAGAGTTCCTGCCTAATATGGATGAAGGTGATTTACTGTATATGCCTTCAGCTTTACCGGGATTGTCCGCAGCAAAAGCTTCTGAATTACTTCAACAGACTGATCGAATGATTAAAACTGTTCCAGAGGTTGCCACTGTATTTGGTAAAGCTGGGCGAGCAGAGTCGGCTACAGATCCTGCACCTTTAGAAATGTTTGAAACCACGATTCAGTTTAAACCACGATCTGAATGGCGTTCAGGTATGACACCAGATAAGTTGATAAAAGAACTGGATAAAGCTGTTCAAGTACCGGGTTTAACAAATATCTGGGTGCCGCCTATTCGTAACAGAATTGATATGTTGGCGACCGGGGTTAAAAGCCCAATCGGGATCAAGATTTCAGCAAATGATTTGCAAGATATTGATCGGGTAGCACAACAAATTGAACAGGTTGCCAAAAAAGTGCCCGGTGTTAGCTCAGCTTTAGCTGAACGACTCACTGGTGGGCGATATGTTGATATCGATATTAATCGAATGGAAGCTGCACGCTATGGTCTCAATATCACCGATGTACAGCAAATTGTGTCATCAGCAATTGGTGGGGAAAATATTGGTGAAACTGTTGAAGGGTTAGCAAGGTATCCTATTAATGTACGTTATCCGCGAGAAATTCGAGATTCACTTGAGGCATTAAGAAATTTACCAATTCTGACTGAATCAGGTCAGCAAATTGTTTTGAGTAGTGTTGCCAACATTCAAATCACAGATGGTCCTCCGATGTTAAAAAGTGAGAATGCTCGTCCAAGTGGTTGGGTCTATGTTGATGTACAAGGACGTGATTTAGCCTCCGTTGTTCGGGATTTGAAACAGTCTATTGACCAACAAGTGAAACGCTCTGCGGGTATGAGTATTAGTTATTCAGGTCAATTTGAATTTATGGAAAGAGCAAATGCTCGCCTAAAGGTAGTAATACCAATCACTTTGATGATCATTTTTCTATTGCTGTATCTGATTTTTAGACAAGTACAAGATGCTGCTCTGATTATGCTGACTCTACCATTCGCTTTAATTGGTGGTATTTGGGCAATGTATTTCAGTGGTTATAATTTCTCAATTGCCATTGCAGTAGGCTTTATTGCACTTGCCGGTGTTGCCGCAGAGTTTGGAGTGGTCATGTTGTTTTATTTAAAGCAGGCGATAGAACATGCTCAACAAAATTTATCATCTTTAACTGAGCAGCAACTCAATGATGCCCTTCGTACAGGGGCAGTACTACGGGTTCGCCCTAAAGCGATGACTGTAGCTGTCATTCTGGCGGGTTTGATTCCTATCCTTTTAGGAACTGGAACGGGCTCTGAATTGATGAGTCGTATTGCTTTACCTATGGTTGGGGGCATGATTTCAGCTCCACTTTTATCAATGTTTGTTATTCCCGCTGCATATCAGCTTTTAATCAAAAGAAAACTATCAAAATCTTGATAGTTTTCTTATTTCGTTCAAAGAGGTTTTATTATGTTTAAATTTATTAAAATTGTCGCTCTTGTTGCCACTGTTACTGCGTTAAGTGCATGTAGTAAAAATGAGGCGTCAGAGCAAAAGAAAGCGGAAGCGCCTATGGAGCAGATGAGTAAAGAATCATCTACAGCAACGACAACTCAAGCAGTTGGAGTGATTACGGCTATTGATACGAAAGAAAATATTTTGACACTCGATCATGAGGCAATTCCTGCGATTAAATGGCCTGCGATGACCATGGGCTTTAAAGTTGCTGATCCTGCATTATTGAATGGGCTTGCAGTAGGGCAAAAAGTTGATTTTGAATTAAAGGCTGAGGGAGAAACATACACAGTCGTAGCTGCTAAGTTAAAAAAATAGGATGATTTAGTAGATAGAATTTTGATAGTAATGAGGTTCTTTTCAAAAGAGCCTTATTCTCTAATAAAAAACAAAACATATGGTATTGCATATATATGGTAATTCGAATATAAAGATATTATAAATTATCAAAAGAGCTCAATTCGATGACAACTTCATCAACTGTGACGATTTATCACAACCCAGCTTGTGGGACATCTCGCAACACTTTGGCTTTGATCCGTAATACAGGGATTGAGCCAACTGTGATTGAATATCTCATTACACCACCTAGTCATGACGAATTAGTTAAATTGATTCAGGATGCAAAATTAACAGTAAGAGAGGCCATTCGCCAGAATGTAGATCCTTATCGGGATTTAGACCTTGATCGTAGTGATTTGAGTGATGAGCAGTTACTTAGTTTTATGCTTGATCATCCAATATTGATTAATCGACCATTTGTTGTTACTGAATTAGGCACTCGCTTAAGCCGTCCTTCTGAAGTTGTCTTAGATATTCTACCATTACCTCAGAAGGGTGCCTTTACGAAAGAGGATGGTGAAAAAGTGATTGATGAAAATGGTCAACGAGTGAATTAAAAATTTTACTTTTTGTATGTGATTATCCGCATATCCAAATAAGTGAATGGGAGTTAAGAATGGACCAAGTTAATTTTTTTAAATGCTTATCAGATGAAACTCGACTAAATATCGTGACTTTAGTCGCTGAGAATAAAGAATTATGTGTTTGTGATTTGACTGAAAAGTTGCAACTGAGTCAGCCAAAGATTTCTAGGCATTTAGCGTTATTGCGTTCTTCTGGTCTCTTACAGGACAGGAGACAAAGCCAATGGGTGTATTACAGCATTAATCCGCAATTACCAATGTGGTGCCATGACGTTCTGAATCTTTTGGTAAGCAGTCAAACCATAGTAAATAAAGATTCCCAAAATATCCAAATAAATAGCTATTGTGAGTAATAGAATATGAAATTTCTTTTTTTGTGTACTGGAAATAGTTGCCGTAGCATCCTCTCAGAAGTCCTTTTTAACAGTCGTGCGCCTGAAGGATGGAAAGCATACAGTGCAGGTAGTAAGCCATCAGGGCAAGTACATCCATTGACTATAGAAACTTTAGAAAATCTTGGTCTCTCAACAGATGGTTTGTGGAGTAAAACCATTGATGACTGCGAACAATATCAACCTGACGTCGTGATTACTGTTTGCGATTCAGCAGCTCAAGAAGCGTGTCCACTTTATTTAGGTGGAGCGATTAAGGCACATTGGGGCTTGGCTGATCCTTCACATTTAGATTTGCCGAAAGAAGAAAAATTAAAAGCATTCCAAGTTACTGTTGATCATATCAACCGCCGCTTAGACGCTTTATTGGCACTAGATACAACTCATATGTCTCGCCCAGATTTGATTGCAGCAATCAATCAAATTTCGCATATTGAATGAGAACATCATGGCTCAACAAAGATTATCTTTTCTAGATCGTAACCTCACTCTATGGATTTTTATCGCCATGGCATTGGGGATTGCGATAGGTGTGTTCTTTCCGCAAGCTTCCGTTACTTTAGACAAAATGAGTGTGGATTCCGTCAATATTCCAATTGCGATTGGTTTGATTCTGATGATGTATCCACCTTTAGCCAAAGTGGACTATGCTACTTTGCCACAAGTGTTTAAAGACAAGAAAACCTTAACTTTGTCTTTGGTGCAGAACTGGGTGATTGCGCCTGTATTAATGTTTGCATTAGCAATTATTTTTTTACATAGCTATCCAGAGTACATGACAGGCTTGATCCTGATCGGTTTGGCTCGCTGTATTGCAATGGTCTTGGTGTGGAATGGTTTAGCCTGTGGTGATAACCAATATGTAGCAGCGTTGGTGGCATTCAATAGTATTTTCCAGATTCTGTTTTTTAGTACCTATGCTTGGCTGTTCCTCACATTCTTGCCACCCTATTTCGGTATTGCAGGGCAAGTGATCAATGTTGATTTCTGGACGATTACCCATGCGGTGTTGGTTTACTTGGGGATTCCATTTCTTCTTGGTTTCTTGACTCGTTTGGTTTTGGTCAAAGCCAAAGGCTTAGATTGGTATCAAAATGTCTTTTTACCCAAGATCAGCCCACTCAGTTTATTGGCACTTCTTTTTACCATCGTGGCAATGTTTAGCCTAAAAGGTGGTGATGTAGTGAGCTTACCATTGGATGTTCTGCGTATCGCAATCCCACTCACGATTTATTTTATTGTGATGTTTTTCATCAGCTTCTTTATGAGTAAATGGATGGGCAATGACTATCCTAAAACCACAGCAATTTCTTTCACGGCTGCTGGTAATAACTTTGAGTTGGCTTTGGCTGTAGCGATTGCAACCTTTGGTTTGGCTTCACCTGTGGCATTTACCACCGTGATTGGTCCTTTAGTTGAAGTACCTGTATTGATCGCTTTAGTGAGTGTGTCTCTATGGCTCAGAAAAAAGTATTTTAAATCGGTGTAATTGTAATGAATCTTCCTAATGTTGATATGGAGCTACTTGAACAGCCAACTTTGGAAAAAGTTCAAGCTAAATCGTTAGATCATGCGCCACGTATTTTGTTGTTATATGGTTCTAACCGTGAGCGTTCGTATAGTCGTTTAGCCGTGATGGAAGCAGGTCGAATCTTGGAACAGTTTGGTGCTGAGGTTAAAATTTTTCATCCGAAAGGGCTACCTTTGCCAGAAGATGCGGATATGGAACACCCAAAAGCAAAAGAACTACATGAGCTTTTGGCATGGTCAGAGGGCATGGTGTGGTGTTCGCCTGAACGTCACGGTTCAATGAGTTCGATCTTTAAGTCACAGATAGATTGGATTCCATTGGCAGGTGGTGCGATTCGTGCCACTCAAGGAAAAACACTGGCACTAATGCAAGTCAGTGGTGGTTCGCAATCTTTCAATAGTGTCAATCAAATGCGTATTTTAGGGCGTTGGATGCGGATGATCACGATTCCGAATCAGTCTTCAATTCCAAAAGCATTTTTAGAGTTTGAAGAAGATGGGCGAATGAAAGCATCATCGTATTACGACCGTATCGTGGATGTGATGGAAGAGCTGTATAAATTCACCTTGCTGACACGGGGGCAAAGTCAGTATTTAACTGATCGTTATTCTGAGCGTAAAGAATCTGCTGAAGAATTATCAAAACGTGTTAATCAGCGAAGTTTGTAGAATGCTGGAGAAAATTAAATGCAAAATCAACATTCTCGTTTAATTATTTTAGGTTCGGGACCTGCGGGTTATAGTGCAGCCGTATATGCAGCTCGTGCCAACCTCAAACCAACATTGATTGCTGGACTACAATTAGGCGGGCAATTAACAACAACGACTGAAGTTGATAATTGGGTTGGCGATGCTGAGGGCTTAACTGGTCCTGTACTCATGGAGCGTATGCAGGCGCATGCAGAACGCTTTGGTACAGAAATGGTCTATGATCACATCAATGAGGTGGATCTCAAAACTCGCCCATTCGTACTCAAAGGTGACATGGGTGAATATACTTGTGATGCACTGATTATTGCAACAGGTGCAACGGCTCAATATCTAGGTCTTGAGTCAGAGGCAGCTTTCATGGGGCAGGGTGTGAGTGCCTGTGCAACCTGTGATGGTTTCTTCTATAAAAACCAAAATGTCATGGTGGTTGGTGGTGGTAACACTGCGGTTGAGGAAGCTTTATATCTGTCAAATATCGCTGCACATGTGACACTGGTACACCGTCGTGACAGTCTGCGTTCTGAAAAGATTTTGCAAGACCATCTTTTTGCCAAAGAAAAAGAGGGCAAAATCAGCATTATTTGGAACCATCAAGTTGATGAGGTTTTAGGTGACAACACAGGTGTAACGGCGGTACGTATTAAATCCACTCAAGATGCAAGTATCCAAGATGTTCAAGTGCAAGGCTTGTTTGTTGCGATTGGACATAAACCCAATACAGGAATGTTTGAAAGTCAATTGAACCTACGTGATGGCTATATCCAAGTCCAAAGTGGAACTACGGGTAATGCAACAGCTACATCTATCGAGGGTGTATTTGCTGCGGGTGATGTGGCAGACAGTATTTATCGTCAAGCGATTACCTCGGCTGGTTCGGGTTGTATGGCAGCATTGGATGCTGAAAAGTATTTAGACAATCAAGAATAATCAATACATTCACTGAAATAAATCAAGCTAACTCCACCTCTCATGGGTGGAGTTAGATTTTCTATATTGTTTTTTTATTTAGCTACTTATAGTGTTACGCCAGCGTTTCTCTATTTCGGATTCGCTTATTTAAAGCGAGTGTGGGATAAGTAAGCAGATCCTTTTTAGTAATTGGTATGCTCATTACAAATTCTTTTGGGAACATCAAATTAGTTGGATGGATGAGCAATTAAAATTCAGATTTATAAGAGATAAAATTCCTTTATCTCTTATTTTTATATTAAGTGTTTTTGTAATTGGGATTGTACTTTTTTGAGCTGTACCACATGGCTTCAGGCTATTTGTGCATGATATATGTTGCCCAATCAGCCATTAAGCCTTTACGTTTTTCTAAATAGCCTCCACGTAAATAAGAAGCTTCAACCTTATCTGGAAGTTTGTGTGCGAGAACATGTTCACACACTTCTCTACGGTAATCTGTTTTGTCTGCCGACCAATCACGGAAAGTAGACCGAAAGCCATGCGTTGTAATGACTCGGTTTTGTTTGGGATCAATATAGCCTAAGCCATTTTCTTTAAGCTTTTGCTCATGCAGTCGTTTGATTAGGGTCGTCAAAGACATATCAGAAAGCATCTCACCACTCCGTGGCGCAGGGAAGATGAAATCTTGAATTAGAGTATGATTTTGAATTGATTCAAGCAAACTTATCGCTTCTTTCGACAAAGGCACATGATGTTCCTTTTCTGCTTTCATACGTTCTTTAGGAATAATCCAGACTTTATTCTTAAAATCAATTTCCTGCCATTTCGCCCCAAAAATCTCACCAGAGCGACAGGCGGTTAAAATTGCAAATTCCAGAGCTTTTGGTGAAATTCCTTTTTTCTGTCTTAAGTGTTGGATAAACTCAGCAACCTGTTCATAGGGCAGGGATGGGTGAGGGCGTGATTCCTGCTTTAAATTACCTAATATAGGTTCAAGATTGCCTTTCCATTCGGCAGGGTTGTCACCCTCAAAATATCCCATTGCTTTGGCATAATCAAAAATGGTTTCTATACGACCACGGATACGTTTGGCTGTTTCGTTTTTCTCAACCCAAATAGGTCTTAAAACTTCAGCAATATCGGCTTTGGTAATGTTACTAATAGTAAGATTGCCCAAAGTTGGGTAAATATAAGTTTCTAGTGTTGATGACCATTGTCCAATATGTTTTTCATTTTTGAGTTCACGGGTTTTATTGGCAATAACAACTTTTGCACATTCCATGAATGTTTTGTTCCGTAGTTGCTGAACATGAAGCTTTGCAAGCTGTTCCTGTTGATGGACAATTGGATCAATACCACTTCGTATTTGTAATTTTAATTCAGTGGCTTTAGCACGAGCTTCAGCTAAAGAAACTTCAGGGTATGGACCAATACCAATATCACGTCGATGAGGTTTTAATTTTCCATCTTTATCCAGATGTTTTCCCACCACCGCACGTAAAATCCAGACACGGGAAGTTCCTTCGACGTTTAAACAAAGACCATCAACACCACCTACGTGATATCGACCAGTCTCTTTAATTTTTGCTACACTAAGCGCAGATAGCTCTTTAGCTTTCTTTGGCATGTTATTGTCTACCCCTCAAATTACCCCTCATAAAATACTGGAAATAGTCGGATTAGACAAGACTGAGTTGGATGGGTGTAATTGTAATTAATTGAAAAATATTAATTTATAATATTGGATTGGACTTCTTAGGATTGGTGTTAGACGGACACCGCTTCCGCCAAAATTCTTAAAAAGCCCTTGTTAATGACAAGGGTTTTTTTTTGCTTATAAATTATTAAAAAAACTATATTGCTTGATTTCACAAATCTCTAAGTATGGTCTCTCCCGTTCGTGGGTTTGTCAAAGTCACATTTTCAAGCGCCTGAATGGACAAAGAATTATTTTCCTTAATAAGTACAGTAAGAATGAGAGTGTCAATTTGATGAGGACCTTGAGGATGAGCTATACCTGCACTTAAGCGACTCCAAAAATGAGAAATACAAATATTGTCACTTAGGGTAGTGATGTCTATGAGTTCATTCTCTAGTTTTGAATCGCTATAGATTGTTTCATGAATAGGTTGGTGAAGTGCAATAATTTCCTTAGTACCTTTAACGTAATGACCGAAACGATTAACGAAAGTCGCATCTTGATGAAAAAGAGCAGCAAAGGCCTTCATATCATGATTATTCCATGCGATTTGAAGTGCTAAAGGAATATCTTCTGGGTTTGTTATTTTTTGATTCATATCATTCCCACTATTTAAGTTTTAAGTCCATTTTGAATATATTATAAATGAAGGGGCTTCGACATGCTTAAACGGAACAGCTAGTCACAGCTGCGCATGCAAGTACTTATTCCTATAAACACACCATACTTTTAGCGCAAAAACATTTTAGGGATGATCAGTATTAAACAACTATAAGTTTGAGCTAATCGATGGATAAGTTTTTAGAAAAATACAGATAAAAATATAAGATAAATAGAAATGACTCATAATGACTTTAATATACTGTTAATAATCAAACATCGGTTAAAAATTTAAATAGAATCTTCGATTTTTTGAGGCTTTTTTAATGTTTAGAACGAATCAATTAAGTTTAAAATATGGAGAATTTGTATACCGGATAGCATTTATTAGTTTTATTAAAATTAGAGTTATATAAATTTTGTGAATTATAGGTTTTTACTTCGCTAGTTTTGTACGTTTTTCATCCTAATGATGATGGCGAGATTCAAACATTGCAGCTAAAAGCTTAATTTTTTTAGAAAATATGAGCCTAAACAATAGGAATTTATATATTATTAAATAGACTTCAAAACTAAAACTTTAATCTTGATTTAAGTTCAATTATTTAATTTATGACATATCTTGATTTCTTTAATGGGTCAGAAAAACAAACATGACTTCATTTGAGCCAAATCAGAAAATTAAAGAGAGTATAAAAATGAACCAGTTTGTAACAAACACGAATAATATTATTCGTGGAAAGTATCATCCGGAATTTTTGCAGCATGAAGTCTTGGCCGATATTTTTGTCCATACTGCACAAACTCTTCCTGATAAAACGGCTTTAATTGAAGCAGATAAAACGTTGAGTTATGGTGAGTTATATCAGCAAGCCTTAATTATGGCTCAGCATTTGACGATAAGGGGGGTAAAACCTGGTCATATTGTTGGCTTATGGTTGCCTCGTGGTATCGAGCTTTTAAAAGCTCAATTGGCGATTTGTTTAAGTGGCGCAGCTTGGCTTCCTTTTGATATGGATACGCCAGCGGACCGTATCGCGGTGTGTCTTGAAGATGCTGATGCTGTAGGGATGATTACTACAGATGAATGGCATGCGCATTTAGATGAAGTACCACAAACAAAGTGGACCAATACTGAACTGCAAAAGCCACTTAGTGAAAATATTCCTTTAGCTAAAACCACCCCAGAACAACCTGCATATATTATTTATACATCGGGTTCGACAGGTAAGCCGAAAGGGATTGTGATTACCCAAAGAAATATTTGTCACTTTTTACGTAGTGAAAATAATGTTTTGGGTATTCAAGAGCAAGACAAAGTCTATCAAGGCTTTTCTGTTGCTTTTGACATGTCGTTTGAAGAAATTTGGCTTTCTTACTTGGTTGGGGCAACCTTGTGGATTGCACCTAAGTCGCTTGTGAGTGACCCTGAACGTTTATGCCAAACATTAAAGCAAGAACAAATTACAGTATTGCATGCTGTACCGACATTACTTGCTTTATTCCCAGAAGATGTACCTAACTTAAGAATTATTAACTTAGGTGGGGAAATGTGCCCGGATTCACTGGTTGACCGTTGGGCATTACCTCATCACAAAATGTTTAACACTTATGGTCCAACTGAGACTACGGTTACTGCAAGCCTTGAGGCGTTAGAGCGTGGCAAACTCGTCACGATTGGTAAGCCTTTACCAAACTATGGCATGTTGGTCATTAACGCTGAAAGAGAATTACTGCCGCAAGGTGAAACAGGTGAGCTCTGTATTTTTGGCCCAAGTGTGGCGGAAGGATACTTAGGTCGCCCTGACTTAACCGCTGATAAGTTTATTCAAAACACGTGGGCAGACGGTCCAGATGAACAATCGCTCTATCGCACCGGCGATTTGGCTAAAATTGATGAGTTTGGTCAAGTACACTGCTTGGGACGTGCGGACGATCAGGTCAAAATCCGTGGTTTCCGTGTTGAACTTGGTGAGATCGAAGCTGCGCTTTGCGATATTGAAGGTATTGGTACTGCAGCAGTTATTCTTCGTCCAGAAGACGGTATTGATCAGCTTATTGCGTTTATTGCACCAGAAATTGATGCAAAAAAAGCAATCGAAATTAAAGAACTCCGTCATAATCTAAGCCAACGTTTACCACCTTATATGGTGCCAAACCGTTTTGAGATTATTGAAGAAGTTCCGCGTCTATTGTCAGGAAAAATTGACCGTAAAGCTTTAAAAGCACGACCACTCACCAGTGTGATTGACCGTAGTGAATCGGACCAACCACAAAACCCAGCAGAAGAAATTTTATTTGGTATTTTGAATCGCTTGTTCCCAAACATGCCGATTAAACTCGATTCAGATTTCTTTGATGACTTAGGTGGTCATTCACTTTTAGCGGCTGTTTTAATTTCGAACTTACGTGAACATCCAGAATATAGCCACTTAACTATTCAAAACTTATATCAAGCGAGACGAGTTGGGGCCATTGCTGCGCTTATGTTAGAGCAACCAACGCCTACTGTATTTGATAGCCAAATTGGGCAAGATAACCCGCGTAACCAGACTTATAAGTGGTTATGTGGTATTGCACAGCTAATTACTATTCCGGTTTTAATTTCGATTAATATCTTACAGTGGTTAGCGCCATTCTTTACCTATCATTATTTTACTGGTGGATCACGAGACAGTATTCCGAATGCAATCGCAATGTCTTTATTGGTTTATATCAGCGTAATTATTGCCAGTTTTGTTGTTTCAATTTCTGTAAAACGACTATTAATGATGGGCGTTGGTGCAGGGCAATATCCATTATGGGGATTAACCTATTTCCGTTGGTGGTTAGCAGATCGTATAGGTAGTATTTCACCTGTCTATCTTTTGTCAGGTTCAACTTTACTTAACTTATATCTGAAAGCGCTTGGCGCCAAAATCGGTCATGACGTTACGATTAGTTCAGTACATATTCGTATGCCATCTTTACTTACTGTTGAAGATGGGGTGAGCATTGGCTCTCAAGTGAACTTAGAAAATGCTAAAGTTGAACATGGTCACTTGGTATTAGGTTCAATTCACTTAAAAGAAGACAGTTATGTGGGTTCTTATGCTGTATTAGAAGAAAATACAGTGTTGGAAAAACAAGCTCACGTAAATGCTTTAACTTCAATTGAATATGACACAGTGGTACCAGCCGGAGAAATCTGGGATGGTACACCTGCGAAGAAAATTGGACATGTGGATGACCACGAGAAATTACCAGAACGTCCAAAATTATCGTTTATTCGTAAAATTGCAGAATATGCATATTATGGAATTAGTGCGTTAATTATTGCGTGTTTGTTCTTTATTCCAATTTTCCCAAGCTTCCTTTTGGTCGACTGGTTAGATGCAAACGTATTTAATATTAACCCGAATGAACATTTACAAATCGCACTGTACTACTTCATTTTAGCGATTCCAGCTAGTGCAATGATGATGATGATTACTGCTGTGATTTCTTCAGTCATTCGTAAAGTTGCATTGCCTCGTCTTGAAACAGGAATGTATGCGGTTCATGGCGGTACGTATTACCGTAAATGGTTTGCATCTCAAATTTTAGAGACAAGCTTACAAACTTTACATGGCTTGTTTGCTACCATTTATGCGCCAACATGGTTCCGTATGCTCGGTGCAAAAGTAGGTAAAAATACTGAAATTTCTACCGCAAACGGTGTTATTCCAGAAATGCTGACTTTGGGTGAAGAAAGCTTTATTGCCGATGCTGTAATGCTAGGTGATGAAGAAATCAAAGGTGGCTGGATGACATTAAAATCTACGACTATTGGTAACCGTAGTTTTGTCGGAAACAGTGCGTATATTGCTGATGGTACTGTGTTACCAGACAACGTCTTGATTGGTGTGCAATCTAAAACACCTGATAATGTTGAAATGTATGATGGTCAAACTTGGTTTGGTTCGCCACCGTTATTACTGCCTGCACGTGAAGCTGCTGAGAAATACCCAGATCATTTAACATTCTTACCAAGTATCAAACGCCGTTTAATGCGTGGTTTTATCGAAGGACTTCGTGTTGTATTACCTGCCGCTCTTGCGATTGGTGTGGGTTATATGATCGTGCTTGAGATTATTGATGTTATTAACAAATACAACATTCCAACTGGTTTGTTGGCTTTAACGCTTGCTGGTTTGCTCTATGGTGTAGGCTGCTTCGTTATTGTTGCGCTATTGAAGTGGATTTTGATTGGTCGTTATGAGCCACGTTCAGCTCCTATGTGGACTATGTTTGTATGGTTAAGTGAAGGGATCACGAGCTTATATGAGTCAGTTGCGATTCCTAACTTCTTAAACTACTTAAGAGGAACGCCAATGTTGCCATTCTTCTTGCGTATTTTAGGTGTTCGTATTGGTAAAGACGTCTATATGGATACAGCAGATATTACAGAGTTTGACTGTGTAAGCATCGGTGACCGTGCTGAGTTTAATAGCTTCTCAGGCCCACAAACTCACTTGTTTGAAGACCGTATTATGAAAATCGGACAAGTGAATATTGGTAATGATGTTGTGGTAAATACACGTAGTATTATTTTGTATAACGCCAACGTGAGCAACCATGCCGTGTTAGGTCCATTAACATTGGTCATGAAAGGTGAAAATATTCCGGCTAAATCTGCTTGGATTGGTTCACCGGCTGTGCCTTGGGTTCATAAATAATTCAGTGTTGAGTTAAAAAAGCCTCTGTAGAACAGGGGCTTTTTTTATATTGCTCAAAAACTAGATTGTACATAATTTATGGGACAAGGAGATTTAACAAAAAATCGGGGTTATTATACGGGTATTGGTGGTTTATGCCCTTTGATTTTCAAAGGGTTAAAATATGGTGATGGTAATTTATATAGTAAAGAATTTCCAAATGCGAAGTTAACAGGTGAGCCAGTGCCTGCCTATAAACCTTTTTTGACTCAAAGAAATAATAATAGATATGCTGCGCTTTCACGGTTAGACAATAGAACAGGGCGAGGAGGAATAGGATTTACACCTACTGCTGATATTTAGGATAGGTTTCTTTTGATATCTTTATTAAACATGGTTGTACAAATGCCTGCGCTGTAGATGGTAGCGATTCAGTGTTTTTATGGTATGACGGAGGATTTAAGTTTATGTCAGCAGAAAATAAAGATGAAACACAAACTTTTGGTATTGGAATAAGAGCAGAAACCTAATGTTAAAAAAAGCTTTATTTAGCCTAATCATTTCAGTTGTAGTATTGCTCTCAATTTCATTTGTAGATTTGTATTGCACGCATACATCTTTTAAATTATTTAAAGTTTGGTTAGTAGAATTTAACGGAATTAATAATTATTCAATTTTTATTAATAATTTTATAATTAATTTTTTAATTGTTTTCTTAATTATTTCTCTAATTGTATATCTTATAAAAATTAAGAATAGTTTTATTTATATAGCCTTGGTTCTGCTATGCATTTCACTTGGGAGCTTCTTTATGAAAACATCTATAAATTTAACTATAGATACTAGAAAAGAGGTTCCATCGGGTAATTTGGTTAATAAAAGTTTAGCTTTTTTATTGATGCATAAAAAAGTTGAGTGTGAAGACTAAACTATTGTTAATTTTAAAAATTATGGCTGATTTTAAAGCTAATGTATGAGTTTGTAAAAGCACACGTATGCATCCAAATTAAACAGTTTTTCTTAGATAGCCTATGTTATTTATCATAAGGCTAGGTCTCTGGAATAGAGCTTAGCTTTATTTTATTTGAAAGGTATAATAATTGAGTCACCGTATAAATTTATTAAATACATATTAAATTAAATAGAGTATTGGTAGGTGTATTTTATAGGTGATATATCTCCTTTTTTTCTTTCATATTCTTTTGGAATTTTTTTACCAATATATAGTTTTTTGATATCTTCTGGAGCTTCATCTGCTACAAAACCAAATTTATGGGAATCTGTATCATGAAATATATGTTCTGGAAAATTCTTTGGTATGGCTTCTAACCAATTAGCATTGATATAAGCACCGCGTATGATTCCATGGGCAACAGCAAGAATAACTTCAGCTTTTTCAGCTCTATTTTTATTAACTTTCCAAGCAAATCTAACAGCATTATATATTGAACTATTCTTGATTCCTTATCAGAAAAATACTCATATTATTTTATTGTTCAATTGCATGTATAGCACCTAAAGCAGCTACTTTTTTTCCCGCCTTTACTTTTGATATATCGCAATTTTGCCAAAGCTCGGGAAGGCAGTTTTCTTTAGCAGCTTCTAAAGCGGCCTCTAAATAACCGGGTAATTCTATTGTTCCTCCTCCTATTACTAATTGCGATGGGTTTAAAAGATTAATAACAGTTGCTATTCCAAGACCTAAAGATGTGCCTGCCTCTTTTATAACAGTTAAAGTAGATTGATCTCCATTGTTAGCCATTAATGCTAAATTAGATGGGCTTAGTGCGCATAGTTTGCTAATTGCAGCTCCACTGGCAAGTTCATCTAGACGCTTAATTCCTTCATTACTTTGTACTGGTAAGTAACCTAGTTCACCAGCCCAACCACTAGCTCCCATTAAGGGTTTTCCATTTGTTATGAATGCAGCCCCAATACCTGTACCAATCATAATAATACCGCTTGCAGCATGAGATGAAAAATCATTGAGTTCAGCATACATAGCAGCTTTTACATCATTTAAGATCATTGTTTTACTACATAATAATTTTAATGCGTCATTTCCTTGCCAGCCTATGAATGCTGGAAGAACATCACAATTAACAACGTATCCCGATTCGTTAACTAGACCCGGCACTGCTAGGCTTATGCTTTCGGGTTTAATTCCATGTTTTAAAATAAAAGATTGCAGATGTGATATTAATTCTTCTGGAGTGAATGAAATCCCTGTACTAAATATTTCTTCAATTTCATAACATAATATCAATAACTTAGTGCCTCCAAGATCTACACCAATTTTCTGAGTTTTCATCAAAAACCTTATCTCAAAATTATTTTATAAATTTTAACGTGTCTATATGATCAAGATTTTATAATTATCAGTATTTGTGTAATAAATTTTAAAATTGATTCCAAATGGAGATCAATTATTTGCAATATATTTCAATCTTATATATAACGGATAGCCCTAATTTTCTGTTTACTTGCTCCATTCATAACCCACTTTGACCAGTAACTACCTGATTATTTATCCTTACTTTTTCATGATCTAGTCTAAAACAAATGTATCTTGCGTGTTGTACTAAAAAGGGAGCTACTCTCAATTTTATTTGTAGAATTTAATAGATTTAATAATTATATAACTTTCAATGTTTTAAATTAATATAAAGCCTCTATAAATAGAGGCTTTATATTAGGTGTTGTAAGCGAACTTATTTATTCAGTTGCCGTAAAAGCATCATGATAAGTAACTTCTCCAAAAGGAATATGATTGCTGAAACTTATAGCTTGAAAGTATTCATTTGGTACATCAGGTAAATTTAAATATGGGTAAGATTTAAAACCAAATCGACTGTAATAATTTGGATCACCTAATAGAACGCAACCTTTTCCGCCCAAATCTTTTAACTTTTGCAGAGCTGCATTCATTAAAAGAGAACCAATGCCAATTCCTTGTTTATTTGGACATACAGAAATAGGGCCTAGGCCATACCAGCCAGTTTCACCCGACGTGATTGTAACTGGTGAAATAGCAACGTGACCTACAATTAAACCATCTTCTGTAGCAACCAAAGAGATCGTGAGTTGTTTATGTTTCCGAAGGCTGTTCACAATAAATTGTTCAGTATGGCTAGAATGCTCTTCATTCAAGAACGCGGCTTTGGTTAACTCTTCGATATTTTTAATATCTTCGGGTTGTTCATCTCGAATTATAATATTCATATTTTTCTTTCTCTTAATAAATAGCAACTTATATTAACGATTGTCTAGTTGAGGGCGGACCGTCTGAAGCCCTAACAATGTAATTTGATAAGGTTGGCTATTTTTAGACTTGATTAAACGTTTTGCTTTTAGCTTTTTAAATACATCTAAGGAACAATCAGATAGCACAAAACCTTCTCGTGTATAGCATTCAACGAAATAAACTGTGCCTGATGCGTCACGTTGGTATTTAATATGTCCACCTTTGGCAAGGACATGGAGAGTTCGTTGTTCGAACTTTGAAAGATTCATGTTGAAGCCTTGATAATAATCAAACGTGCAAATAGAGGTGATCAGAAATATGACCACAGAAAAATTGCGACATTGATAATCAACTCAATAATAAAAATTGAGAGTGATTATCAGATGATTACTATCTCCAACATATAAACCTCTTTTAGAAGGGGGATACTTTTATTCAAAGGATATATTAACTGTATATATCACTTAATCACAAATGTTTTTTATATTCATTATGAGGTTAATGGACTTCATTTAAATATGAAATCTCATATCTATCTTTTCATTCTATAAAATGAATATATACAAATCCTGATTTTCCGATATGCATACCTACGATTAATTGCTTTTGTTCTGCTACTTATAGTTTGGCTTTGTTTTATTTGTAAGATATGACACTTGAATTAACTCGTAACTATTAATTGACAAACACCTCCAAATATAGTTGTATTGTACAACTATATTTGGAGGTGTTCGTATGATCGATAGTAAATTAATTGAGGAAATTCGTAGATCTTCACGAACTATGGTTCGGGAACTTGGATTTATGAAGGCTACTCTTGCTGCTACAGACTATTCACCTTCCGCAGTTCATACATTGTTAGAGATTGAAAATTATGGCGCTATAACTGCTATCCAGTTGGCACAAATCTTAGGTTTAGAAAAATCCAGCGTAAGTCGTATGCTAGGTAAACTAATTGAAGCGGATGAAATCAAAGAAGTACAAGCAATAAATGATGGAAGATCTAAATCGCTTCAACTCACTGACAAAGGACGTAATACGGTTAAAAAAATAAATGAATATGGTGAAATGAGGGTAATTCAGGCTATAGGAAATTTAAAACTAACTCAACAGAAACAAATTGCTCAAGGTCTTACATCTTACGCAGAAGCTTTAGTTGCTTGCAGATCTCATCCAATTGTTGAGGTAAATAAAAAAATTGAAATAGTTTCTGGATACCGTGCTGGAATGATTGGTCGTATCACCGAAATGCATGGAACCTATTATGCAAAAAGCTATGGATTTGGACATTTTTTTGAAGCTAGAGTTGCATCTGGGCTTGCTGAGTTTTCGGAACGACTACTTGATCAAAATAATAACATTTGGCTTGCTATACATAATGATCAGATTATTGGATCTGTAGCTATAGATGGTCAAGATTTAGGAAATAATGAAGCTCATTTACGTTGGTTTATTCTTGAGAATGGATATCAAGGTAGTGGTATTGGAAAAAGATTATTAGCAGAAGCTATAGGTTTTTGCGATCAGAAAGGATTCTCTGCTGTGCAATTATGGACATTTAGCGGTCTTGATGCAGCTCGTAAACTTTATGAGTCGTTTGGATTTAAACTGACGAAAGAATGGGAAGGAAACCAATGGGGGAAAACCATGCTTGAGCAGCAATTTACCAGATAGATTATTTGTTGATACTTTAGTTATTTTATAGAAAAAGTTTAGCTTCCATATATAAGCGGCATTGTCCTGAAATCTCGATTCTATTATTTTCGAGCATTCTACAGTGCAATATTCCTCCACGCTTCGATGCCTGATAAGCAATAATATCGTTCTTATTAATTTCATCTTTCCATAATGGAATAAGTGATGTGTGTAAGGAGCCTGTCACGGGATCTTCATCAATTCCCATTGATGGTGTGAAATAGCGGGAGATAATATCGATGTTTTTATATTCAGGATGTAATAAATCATTCTTTGCGGTAATTGCCACTCGTCTTCCACCAAGCTGTTTGATTTTTTCAAAATCTGGCTGTTCTTGTAAAATAGCCTCTGCCGATTCATAAACAACAATGTAGGCTTGAGGATTGATATAAACTTCCTCAACTTTATGCTGCAATGCTTCCTCCAATTCTTGTGGAATATTATGAATTTTTTCAGGAATCTGGACAGGAAAATTCATTGCAATAAAGCCATTTTCTTGCTTCTGAATATAAAATTCACCCATTTGTTTGACTTGAAATGTAATAGATTTGATTTGAGGGTTTTCTTGAAAAATTATAAAACTAGTTGCCAAAGTTCCATATCCACAAAATTGAACTTCTTTTATTGGTGAAAACCATCTAATTTCGTAGACTTGCTCATCAATTTTACGAGCAAAACTTGTTTCAGATAAATTATTCTCAATGGCAATATTTTGCATTATTTCTACATCTAACCATTGTTTAGTAATTATGACTGCGGCTGGGTTTCCTGCAAATAATTGATCAGTAAAAGCATCTACCTGATACATTTTCATTATAATTTCCTATTCATGGTATTCTGATAAATATCAGTATTTCTATATTTAATTTTTTGAAAGCTTATACAAGTTTTCAATCATATCTTGAATTTTGTCCTGATTTTTGACAAAAGAATTATCTTTAATATATTTTTTTACCTCTTGAAGAGTATCTTTTCCATATTCAAACAACTTAATTTGCTGACTAATCAACTCTATTTTTTTATCAATCAATTGATTGGAGATAATATTGCACTCTTCAGAAGGAGGTTTTGTTCCAAGTTCAATGAGTTGTTTGATCTCTTCTAGAGTAAATCCAATATTTTTCAAACATATAATTAATTTAATTTTTTGTTCATGTATTTCTTGATAGCTTCTGTAGCTATTTGTTAATCGTTCGGGAACTAATACTCCACATTTTTCATAAAAACGTAAAGTATCTAATGATAGTCCGTATTTTTTTGAAATTTGACTAATATTCACTCAGTGGTCCTTACTTTTTAACTAGGATATTTTACAGGTATTATTATTTAAGTTCTGACTTTCAATATGTTTTTTGAAGGATCTATTCATTTTATCAAAATTTAACTTTGTAGGTTGAATAACAAAGTAATTTAATATAGGTACAAGTAGCCCATTAAAATCTTCTGCTTGAACTAATTGAGTTGTATTGGCATCAATTTTAGTGAAAATAAATTGATGTCGACCATTAAACAATCCATTTATATAAAGTTTTCCTTCCCATTCCAAGTGATATTTATCAAGTTTCCTTATTACTGGTTGCATTGTAAATAGCACTTTTCTATTTTCATTGTATAAATCTACACTAATTTGTTGACCTACATGGGTGGGGAATCCATCAATACCAAATAATTTATTCCATTTCGGATACGATGAAGTGCATGTGAACGTTTGCCAAACATGATCTATTGGCCGATTTATAACAATCTTTGTTTCAATCCTTTTATGATGAAATAAAAGAATGAACACAGAAAAAACAACCAAAGTGAAAATTACTTTCATCAAATAGTACCTTTGTTACTAAATACCATAATGATTCTAAGGTTGGAGCTTACTCTAAGCTCAAGTAAAATTTTTACCTGCATGTTAAATTGGGTTGTATCTAATAAGAATTTCATTTGTGAAGGCTAAAAAGAGGAGAGAAGACTTTTTAATTTCTTATATTCATACAGTGTCAATCATTTTAAATTTAGGAAAAGCTGTATCTTTTTAAAGAACATAAGTAAAAATAGAAGAAATTATTCCTATTTTTAATATAAGCACTAAATAGCAATATCTATTTTTTAAAGATACGTATATACAATTTTCTTGGCGGCCCACCTTTGAAAAAATGAAGCTAAAGATTTAACAATTATGATACCCGTACAGACATTCTCGGTTTTTGCAATTTTTCTGTTGTTTATTGCGCCATTGATTGGTGTTGTACTAACACTAGGTTTATTGGTGAAAGCACTATTCTTTTGGCGAAAGAAGGCTCAAAAGCCTGTGAGTTTTTTTTCTAAAAAAACATTATTCATTATGCTCGTGGCCTTAATATGTGACTTGTGGGCAGGTTACTTATTTTATATGAGTGCATCGGTAGAGTATGAGATTGCACTTAAGCAGCATTACAAGGAAAGTCGTAGCCATTTCGTTTTATCTCAAGATGCACAATATGGCGAACTGTTGATTCCTAAAGGGAGTTTAATTAGTCGTTATGATGCTTTTGACAACGGTGAGCCACAAGTACCCTTTAGCTTACGTGGATTACAGGCTGTACGTTTCCCTCATCCTGTACAAGTCGCAGGAATGTGGGTAACTGCAATAGAGCCTCCTCGAATGGAGTTGGCATGGGATCAGCAAATAGGCCCAGTTATGCGCTTCGATCCTAAGGAAGAAAATGGTTATGGTAAATGGGTTTATGATACGAAACGTCCTGCCATCGCTTGTTCTCGTGGAGACATCGTGCTACTTGAAATTCCACTTATTGATTATGATATTGCAAAAGAATTTGGTAAACCTGAGCCTGATGGAGCTAATGCACGTTTTCGCCCGAGTGAGTGGGGTGTTCAACAATGCGAAAAAGGTCAGGGGCCAATTAAAGTTAGTCCTGCATATACTGGGATTGCACCAAAGAAACCTTGGTTTCAACTTTGAGATAGTTTTAGTAAATTTTTAGTTCTACATCTATTACTCATATTTTATTAAGGATTCTCAAGAATCTTTTGAAAGATGATAATCTCAAAGAACCAAAATTAGTAAAAATAGAGAATCAAATGAGCCAATTTCCTAATGATGCAACAGGGGATACTTTAAACGAATTTAAGAAAAATGGGTTTGATTTAACAAAGCCGATGGAAATAGATTTCTTTATTGCAATACCTTCAGAAGAGATTGGAGAAAAGATTTCTACAGAGGTTAAAAGATTAGGCTGTAAAGCCAGCGTTGAGCAAGATGATGTTACTAAGGAATGGACTTGTTATTGTACGAATACAATGATTCCATTTTATGATGACATTATAAAATTCGAAGAAGATCTAAATAATATCGCTAGTCAATATGCTGGTTATACTGATGGTTTTGGTTCGTTTGGTAATGTTTGATTAACTTTTAATAAATTATAGGTTCAAAATTATGAAAATTAGTCAAAAGCAAATAGATGCTGTAATTGCATTAGAAGGTGCTAAAAGATATAAGCATTTCATAAAAGTTATTGCCGATACGCAAGAAGTTTGGGGCTTATACAAGGATGGATGGGCATTGGCTGGAACAGAGGATAATCAAAAAGTATTTCCTGTATGGCCCGCGAAAGAGTATGCCGAGTTATGTGCTGAGCATGAATGGGGAGGATATGAAGCTGAGCTGATTTCTTTAGATGACTTCATGAATGAATTGTTACCTACATTAAAAGATGATGAGGTATTAATAGGCATTTTTTATACTCCTTTAAATAATGGTGTAACTCCTGAGATAGAACAGGTACTAAATGATTTAGAGCTTGAATTGGAAAATTATTAGAAAGATACGATCTAGCCTCTTTATCCTTGATACATTCAAATACCTATATCTAAAAAATATTCTAGAATTCATAAGATACACCTTATACGGATAACAAAATGGGAGCAATCAGCTCCCATTTTTTATTTTTGCTCATGTTCTTTGTAGTGATCCTAGCCAAAATAATGGACAGTACTTCCCTCTAAAGATAACGTAACGTTAACTTTGGAGATCCAAGAAATGGCCAAACGTTTTAGTGCTGAATTTAAACAGCAAGCAATTGATTATGCACTTTCAAACTCACACGAGCCTATAGCTGCAATCGCCC
>NZ_JANBNX010000004.1:0-204700 GCF_035615275.1 Acinetobacter sp. IK23 | reverse complement strand
TATTGAGATTTATTACAATCGGGTCAGAAGACATTCTGCAAATGGCTGGTTAAGCCCTGAAGCCTTTGAGAAGAAATATTTTAAGAATTTAGAGGGATTTGTTGTCCACGATACTGTCTAGGATCAGTCTATACCTATTCCAGTAGTGTTATACAAAACACTACTGATTATTAATCAGTATAGATTTAACTGCTATAAAGCTAAGGGGTACACTCATGCCTCTTAAATCTTACAAAGCTCAAACACCTGCGATTGTTTATCCTCTCATTAGCGATGGTGCATTTGAACTTCTGCCATCATCAGAGATTGAACAGACCATTTTATATCGTGACCACCGATTGAAATGTATGCTCAATATAGTGTCATTCGTCAGGGAATGTTTAAACGCAAAGCGAATTTGCAGCCAAAGTTGAACCCGATGATTTCAACGTATTTAAGGGCTTCTTTTACTACGCTCAGTGGATAAGACCATTTGTGCCTGTCTTTGATGATATTGCAGGCATTGATCTTAGTTACCTGAAAGACTTTATAGTCTGTGAAGAAATATTATGTTTCTTCAAAGCAAAAGAACTTTTAAATACCGAATTAGATCTGATTGGGTTATTTGAACAACCAAATTCCCAACCTCTTGTACATATACAACCAAGAGCAGATTTATTAAATCAATTCGTTCAACTGATTCGTGAGCAAATGGGTAACACTATAGTAAAAAATGTTATCCGAAAACGTGAGGAAAAGGCTAAACAAAACTTAAAGTCTTGTCGTAAAGCGATAAACCAATGCTTTGCCAAATTCAGCAAACTTTTGGTTATACGTGTTGATTTTGCCTTTAAGCCACCTTTAGAGAACTTAACCCCTTATTGCCCAAATGAACTACAACACCCTTTTCATTCTGAAGATGCCTTGCAATCTTTAAAAGAATTGATTGCACAGTTACTAAGGAATAGAAGGCACAACAAAATATTGAACCAAATCAAGGGTTATATTTTGAAGTTTGAACATGGGTTGAAAAAAGGTTTTCACGTCCATGCTCTGTTTTTTATGGATGGCAATTTACATCAAAGTGATGGGTATTTTGCACATGAAATTACCAAGTACTGGAAGAAGCTTACGAACGATCGAGGCTGCACCTATAACTGCCATATGGCAAAACACAAATACAAAACTCTATGTATAGGAATGATTGGCTACACAGATACCGCAAAACGTAAAGCGTTAGATGACTGTGTTCAATATTTCTGTAAAAAGGAACAGTACTTTATGTTTAACAAACTGAAAAGCGTTAGAACAATTCAGACCAGCCAACCACCTCAACGAGGCTCTAATGCTGGTCGTCCAAGAAAAGCTGTTAACACAACTTTGTTGAATAGCAAAGATAAGGGGGATTTCTAATGTTGACTAAGAAAGATCTTTCAGTAGCTCATACTGCATATTTTTGTAGCACTGGTGCACGATTAGCACTATCACATCCAAGTCCATCTGATATTTATCAAGCAGCATCACTTATTGGAAAAGCATCTGCTAAAAGCATTGAAAAAGCCCTTAAAGGCTCAAATGTCGCTATTATGCAAGCAATACAGACAATTCCTTGGCTGAATAATGCACCATGGTTTAATGGCAATATGTCAAATATTAGCCTGAATCCATATAATGCAAACTTAGGTAATCTAGCTTATGAACATGGCTTAATTCAGCAAAATCAAACTGCTACCATTAATCCACTTGCTGTATCTTATTTATCTGAGCATTTCCAATATCGCATACAAACTATTGAATTTACTAAGAGCCTTATCGAATGGTCTAAGCCTTTTGAAGGCTCAAAGCAAGAATTGGATACAATATTTCGAAATATTGAAAGAAGCTCTTCTGGTTTTGAGCTCCAAGAGTTCTGCCTTAATTATGATACGGATCAAAATAATACTATACATATTAATGGGTTAGAGAAATTTATCAGTAATGAACTAAAAACTCAGCTGAGTCAGATCGAGCCTGATAAATGTTTAGCCATTTTGTTAAAGAAAGAACCTTGTTTAAACAAGCGAATGAACCTGCGCTATATCGTGATCTTGCAGAAAGATTACATTGATGAACCATCAGGGTTTACAGACCTAAGCTTCTTTCAATGTATAAAAAATACTGTTGAATCAAATAGTTGCTATTACTTTAACTATGATTCTGGATGCTTAAATGGGTTTCTTGCTAACAACCGTTTTAGTAAGAAAAATCCAAATTACAGAGAACGGATCAGGTGTCTAAAAAGCTATCTTATAGGTACAGATGCATTATATAGAGTAGATGGATTACAGACTTCTCTTGAGATTTTGTACTCAAAATTTGTCAAATAGGGTTGAAAATTTAATAATGGGAATATTTCAGCTTACCACTGCTGACTACCTCTTTATGAAATATCGCTCTATGACCGTTGAACTGATGACAATAGTTTCCGACTATTACCCCCATCTTAGTAAAGCTGAAGCACTGAGAAAGGCGAATAATCAAGAATTCCCTTTCTCAGTGTTTAAAATAGATCAAAGTAAACGTGCACCCTTTTTGGTGCACATTAAAGATCTAGCAGATATTTTAGACAGTAAGTATTTAGAAGCTTCTAAAGATTATGCTACGTTTCATCGATGAGGCGTAGCACCTCTTCAAACTGCATAGTATTTCTTCTTGCCTTCACTGACACATAACGCTGTAAACTACTCCAAGAGTCATGCAAGCTTACCTTCTGAATCTCAGGAATAGTAAAACTCTGTTCTGCTAAACGTGTACAGCCTTCGTGTCTCAAATCATGAAAGCGCAAATCATCAATACCTAACATTCGGCACGCTTCTCTAAACTCTTTGCCTAAACTTTTAGGATTCAACGGCAGTAGCAAATTTTCATCATGCCCAAGCTTCAACATCCGTTCACGAACTTCTGAGTGCTTTAATCTTTTAATCATTTCCTTACAAGGATCAAGGACATCAAATGATTTATGATTACCTTTGGAGCCGTTTGGATTTTTTAGATCATGCACTTTCCAAGTTGAGTGATGTGAATCATAATCTCGAAGATATAATCGTGTTAATTCAGCTTCACGTCTGCATGAGAAAATAGCAAACCACATAATCAAATGCATTGGATACTTAGAACCGTAACGGTTTAGCTTCCATCGTTCTGTAAAATATTTCGTTAATGCAATCAATTCACCAGTTGAAGGGAGTCGATCTCTTTTTTGACTTGAGGAAATTTGACGTGTTTTTCTTAACTGAGCCGTAGCCTTATCAAAGCCATTTAAATCAATATCCATTTCCCACATAACAGCAGCATGAGAAAGCACACCACGGATATGTAAAAGCTCATGTTGCTGCGTACTGGTCGCAATAGGTTCAAGTTCTAGATGAGGTACTCCTCCCTTCCTTAAAGCAACATGCTCGGCCAAATGTACTGATTTTATTTTTGTGATAATATTGCGCGCAATTGGTAGCTTCTTAATTAAGAGCAGAGAATAGCGTTTCGTCCTTCCGTACTCGCTCCCGACTTCATCCAAATATTTATCTATGGCATCTGATAAGGTCAGATCAATCAGCTTTTCTTTGCCAAGCAAAATATCAGGATTTTCTTGAATTTCGACTTCTCGTTTCTTAACCCAGTTTTCAGCTAACTTCTTTGAGTGAAATGTTTTACTTTCAGAGAAAGTAGGAAAGCCCATTCGATTGATTCGAATCGCAGCACGATAGTTAACTTTACCATCTGCACCTTTCCTTGCTGTAATTGACCCCATAATTTACACCATAACCTGTTTTTTTGATTATGGTGTAAAATTTGGTGTAAATGCAAACCGATTAACCCACCTAAACACAGGTTAAAACAGATTCGCGCAGGTTGCGAAACATAGATTAAAGGTATGATTTTTAATGACTATTAACAAAAACATTGAAAACACTCAATCTCCGCGAATCAGTGTTGCCCCGATGATGGACTGGACTACAAAGGATTACCGATTCTTTGCAAGGTTGTTTAACCCAAACGTTGTGCTGTATACCGAAATGGTAACGACAGGCGCGATTTTATTTGGCGATGCAAAACGCCACTTGGACTATAACGCTCAAGAACACCCAATCGTCCTGCAACTCGGTGGTTCAAACCCACAAGAACTTGCCACTTGTACAAAAATGGCTGAAGACTGGGGGTATGACGAAGTCAACCTGAATGTAGGTTGCCCAAGTGACCGTGTACAGAATAATAAAATCGGTGCATGTTTAATGGCAGAACCAGACTTGGTCGCTGAATGTATTCATAGCATGCAAAAAGCGGTGAATATTCCAGTAACGGTAAAGCACCGTATCGGTATTGATGACATGCAGTCTTATGAAGAAATGCTGCACTTTGTAGATACTGTTGCGGCAACGGGCTGCACACACTTTGTCGTCCATGCACGTATTGCCATATTGAAAGGTTTGTCTCCGAAAGAAAACCGCGAAGTACCACCACTACGCTATGAAGATGTTTACCGTTTAAAGCAAGAACGCCCACATCTAACTATTGAAATTAATGGTGGTATTAAAACTTTTGCTGAAACTCAAGCTCATTTACAGCATGTTGACGGCGTGATGATCGGCCGTGAAGCCTATCACAACCCTTACCTACTTGCTGAGCTCGGCCAACTCTGGAACTTAGAAGCACCAGACCGTTTCGATATTATGGAGCAAATGCTGCCTTATATTGAACAACGTATGGCTGAGGGTGCACCACTATCTATCATTACCCGTCATATTTTAGGTTTATTTCAAAACTTACCGGGTGCCCGTAAATGGCGTCAAGCATTAAGCGGTGGAAATGCAAAAACTTTAGCTGATGTCGAGAATGCAATTCGAAACATGCAAGCTGCGATCATTCGTACTGAAGAATATGTAAAAGAGCATCAGGTTTAAGCGCGCTCAGCGCCCTTAAATTGTAAGAAAATGTGGCATTTTAAATCAGAGACTTAGATTTTGAGTATATTCGCAAATGTCGGCTCAAAATATTCAAATTTAAGCTCTGATTAATTATTTAAAATGAATAATATCAAATAATTAAATTTCACTGATTTCAGCCACCCTTTTAACTAGGCTTTTTTCTCAGTCAGAAATAAAAACTGGAAAAAAGATACGTTATTACATAACATAAACAAAACTTTTAAGTTTGGGCAATTAGTATCTCTGAACGCCACAGGTAGGTGGTGATTTTCTAAATACGGATATAGGTAGTACGGGTAGAGATTTCACGATGATTATTTATGACGGACAAGTAGCTGATAACTATATGTATCAGGATTCAAATCAGGCAGCGATTGTTTTATCACACAGCACACCAAGCCTTCCTTATCCCTTCACCATGAAACCCAATAATCACCGCACTGAAAGCAACACCCCTCCAGCCATAGATGTAGAAAAATTCGTAGCAAAATTAGAAAGTGTTACCTCTAGACGCAGTAAAGCTCGTTGTGCACGTAGCATTCGTCTTGCACTTGAATCTGCTGGTGCTGATGTTGAAAACCACCCAATTGCAGCATCTGATTGGGGCGATACCCTGAAAAAAATCGGCTATAAAGAAATTGATCCAGCTTTTGATGAGCCACAAGAAGGCGATATTTACATCATTCATAGAACCCGTAATCACGTTTATGGGCATATTGCTGGTTACACAGGTAGTGAATGGGTTTCTGACTTTAAACAAAGCAGTTATGACGTCTATAAAGATGATAGCGTTACTTATACTTACTACAGATTAGGCTAATTCATTTTTAAGATAAAACATTTGATGAATTTGCTCGGCACAGCGTTGAATCATTTCATCATGATCTTTTCTATAGACCAACTGAACTTCTGAAAGTGACAAATAATCTGCCAAAGGTAATAGCTTGACCTGATGGGGCAATATTTTCTCAAACTCTTGGGGAACAATACTAATTCCCAAATTTGCAGAAACCAATTGTAGCTGCGAAATCTTACGAGACTGAATTGGGGCTTTTTGTGGAGTAAATCCTGCAGCTAGACACAGATTTGCCACCAAATAACTTAAGCCCCCTCTTTCCGCATAAGGTGTAGCTACAAAATGCTCATTTTTTAAGTCTTTTAAATAAACCTTTTCTTCTTTAGTAAACTTAGAATGATCAATATGGACAGCTACCATTAAAGGCTCTTCATATAATTTAAAAACATTCATGTCTTCTAAGGTGTGCCGAACGGGCGGCCGAATAAAACCAATATCAATTTCTCCACTCATTAAAGCTAGAATTTGATGCTCAGACGACAAAGTATTTATCTCAAAATTTATATGATTAGCTAAGCTAATTTCTTTTAATATATGAATCTTTCTCTCATCCATAATAATACTGCTCGAGTGAGCAATTTTAATCTGGCGATTTTTTCCTTCAGCAATATTCTTAGAAACTCCAATGATTTCATTTAAATAGTGCATATTATTTTTTATTTTTTTATAGAAAACCTCTCCTGCCGTTGTAAGCTTTACTTTCTTATCCGTGCGATCAAATAGCTGAAAGTCAATTTCTTCTTCTAATAGCTTCATTTGTCGACTTAAAGCAGACTGAGCAATAAAGAGCTTTTCTGAAGCAGCAGTAAAACTCCCTTCTTCTACAATTTTTATAAAATATTGGAATTGTTTTAATGTGAGCATCACCATCTCAAAATTAGATTATTAGGTCTATTTTCTATATTAGATTAGATAGATTGCCTTCGCTAGAATTTTATCAAGACCACTCACTTGATTGAATTATTCATGAAGTATTTTAAAGGTTTCACCATCTTTACTGTCGTTGTTCTACTTTTATGGTGTTTTAAATTTTACGATCAGCAGCTTCCAACACAGCCCAAACACGACACTATAGAGCTATATGATTAAATCGTTTTTCTCAAAAACAAAAGGCATGCTCTCCAACATAAGAGCATGCCTTTTCAATATTTAAATTAGGCTTTCTTTAAATCGAGCTTTTTCAAAACTTCAGCCACAGCAATCATAGCAAAACTTGAAGTCACCACTACTGCGGAACCATAACCACCACAGCGGAGGCCAGCTGATGGGCAGACATCAGCACTTGAAAATGGATTATCAGTTGAATAAACACAAGTAATACCAAATTTCTCTTTTGGCTTTTTGCAGATGCCACGAGCACGAAGTTGACTACGTAGCTTCGCTAGCATTGGGTCTTGTTCTGTTTTTGATAAATCAGCCACACGAATTTTAAGTGGATCAAGCTTACCACCCGCTCCGCCCGACACAATCAAAGGTATTTTGTTAAAACGGCAATGCAACATTAAAGCCAGTTTTGCTTTAACGTCATCGATGCAGTCCAACACAATGTCTGGTACAGGGTTTAAAAGCTCTGTGACATTTTCAGGTGTTAAGAAATCATCAATAATATTAACTTTAATACGCGGGTTAATTTGACGACAACGCTCCGCCATAATTTCAACTTTTTCACAGCCCAGTGTAGATGACATTGCAGGTAGCTGACGGTTTACATTTGATGCTGCAACCACGTCCATATCTACCAGCGTGATCTCGCCAATACCTGTACGTGCTAAAGCCTCTACCGCCCAACTACCGACACCACCAATCCCAATCACCATCACATGACTTTTTTCATAGTGCTGGAACGATGAATCACCATAAATTTTGGCTACACCTGCAAAACGGCGGTCATATTCATCTTGTTGGAGATCGGTCATTGCTGCTCTTTGAGGGGATATAAAACACGGGGAGTATTTTACTGCTTTTCAGACGAAAGTGTATTTCAGATCAAAGAAAACTTTATAACATCATATATAAGAACATTTAGGATTTAGTCCTTCATTTATTACTGTGACAGGCGGCAAGGATGCCGCCCAGTTGGGCTGCGGTATAAGGATATACCGTCAGCCCGACAAAGGATTTTTGTTACTTTTTATCCTTAAAAAGTAAGGATATGCCTATATAGTCAACATTAGCCAAAGCACCCTCATTACAAGGCTATGCAAACTTAGCTAAATTAACCAGCAATTAAATTCCGCAGTACATAATGCAAAATACCTCCTGCTTTAAAGTACTCAACCTCATTTAACGTATCAATTCGACATAACACATTAAAATGGCTGGCTACTCCATTTGGCCCTTTCACATCAACTTCAAGAATTTGATGGGGCTGAATACCATCCGATAAACCACGAATTGAAATAACCTCATGACCAGTTAAATTGAGGGACTGTCTGGTTTGTCCATCAACAAACTGGAGTGGCAACACCCCCATACCCACCAAGTTTGAACGGTGAATACGTTCAAAACTTTCGGCAATGACAGCTTTTACACCTAACAAGTTCGTACCTTTGGCAGCCCAGTCACGTGAAGAACCTGTTCCGTATTCTTTACCAGCAATAATCACAAGCGGCGTATGCTCTTGTTGGTAACGCATTGCGGCATCATAAATAGCAAGCTTCTCACCACTTGGTACATGAATAGTATTACCGCCTTCTTCACCGCCGAGCATTTCGTTTTTAATACGAATGTTGGCAAAGGTACCTCGCATCATGACTTCATGATTACCACGTCGCGAACCATAAGAGTTGAAGTCTTTTGGCTCAACACCTTGGTCTTGTAAATATCGGCCTGCCGGACTGTCTTTTTTGATATTACCCGCTGGTGAAATATGGTCAGTTGTTACCGAGTCACCAAGCACTGCCAAAATACGCGCCTGTTCAATATTCTTGATTGGTTTTGGTGGTTCACCAATCCCTTCAAAGAACGGCGGATGGCGAATATAAGTCGAGTCATCAGCCCATTCGTAAGTTTTACTTTTTGGAATCTGAATCGCTTGCCAACTTTCATCACCATCAAATACTGCAGCATATTCTTTGTGGAACATGTCGGTATTTACTTTTTGCAGCACTTCATCAATTTCTGCTTGGCTTGGCCAGATATCTTTTAAGTAAACAGGTTGTCCATCTTTACCTTCCCCGATCGGTTGTGTCGTTAAGTCGGTACGAATATTACCAACTAAACCGTAAGCAACTACCAAAGGTGGCGAAGCAAGCCAGTTTGTTTTAACTAATGGGTGTACACGTCCTTCAAAGTTACGGTTACCCGAAAGTACAGACGCTACGTTTAAATCATGACACTGAATTGCATCTTCAATAGGTTCAGGTAGAGGACCTGAGTTACCAATACACGTTGTACAACCATAACCCACCAAGTTATAGCCCAACTCATCTAAATACGGCGTAAGCCCCGCTGCCAACAAATAATCCGTCACGACTTTAGAGCCGGGTGCAAGTGAACTTTTTACCCATGGTTTACGCTGCAAGCCTTTTTCAATGGCTTTTTTAGCAAGTAGACCTGCTGCCAGCATGACACTTGGATTAGAAGTATTGGTACATGAAGTAATTGCTGAAATAACAACATCGCCATGATTTAAAGGATACTTTTCTCCATCAATTACACAAGACGGGCTTTCATGCTGAATATTGGCTTTGGTCGCTTCTACAGCCGTACCACCACCGCCTTCATTTTCCAAACGCTCTTTAGCTTCTTTTACAGGCTTTAAATTTAACTCCATTAAGGCATTAAATGTTTTAGGCACTTCTGACAACAATACACGGTCTTGTGGGCGTTTTGGACCAGCTAGACTTGCCTGAACCGTACTCATATCTAAACTTAACGTATCGGTGAAAACTGGTTCATCGCCAGCATTACGCCATAAGCCTTGCGCTTTGCTGTACGCTTCAACCAATTCAATACGGTCACTTTGACGACCAGTTAATTTCAAATACCCCAAAGTCACTTCATCGATTGGGAAGAAACCACAAGTCGCACCATATTCAGGTGCCATATTGGCAATAGTTGCGCGGTCAGCAAGTGGTAAGTCGGCTAAACCGTCTCCATAAAATTCTACAAATTTACCCACCACACCTTTTTGGCGAAGCATTTGAGTAATAGTGAGCACCAAGTCGGTCGCTGTAATCCCTTCTTGTAATTTACCTGTGAGTTTAAAACCAATCACCTCAGGAATAAGCATAGAAATAGGTTGGCCGAGCATGGCAGCTTCTGCTTCAATACCACCAACGCCCCAACCCAATACACCTAAACCATTAATCATCGTGGTATGCGAGTCTGTACCGACCAAGGTGTCAGGGAAAGCAAAAGTTTGGCCGTTATCTTCACCGAGCCATACTGCTTGAGCTAAATATTCTAAATTGACCTGATGACAAATACCTGTACCCGGAGGCACGACACTAAAGTTATTAAATGCAGATTGTCCCCAACGCAAAAATTGATATCGCTCACCATTACGTTGCATTTCAATTTGAACGTTTTCTTCAAAAGCCTGATCATCGGCAAAGTGGTCAACCATCACAGAGTGGTCAATGACTAAGTCTACAGGTGATAACGGATTAATTTTTTCAGGATCACCACCCGCTTGTGCCATTGCTGCACGCATGGCAGCCAAGTCAACCACAGCAGGAACACCAGTAAAATCCTGCATTAAAACCCGTGCAGGTCGGTACTGAATTTCTTGATCTGAACTACGGGTTTTTAACCACTCTGCTAAAGCATGAATGTGTTCTGTTTTAACGCTATGCTGATCTTCAAACCGTAATAAGTTTTCCAACAGTACTTTTAATGATTTCGGCAGTTTGGCAATGTCGCCTAGCTTTTTCTCGGCTTGGCTTAAGCTAAAAATCTGATAATTGCTGGAACCTACTGTTAGCGTCTGTAGAGCATTAAAACTATTGATATTGCTATACTTAGCCATTGGGTTATCCTCCCATGTCTGGCAATGTTATTTTTCACGTTTTTACATGTTGTTTTCTTACTTTAAGCTTCTTTTCTAATCGCTGTGTTTTGTTTTAGTTAATATTTTTAATCTTTGATTTTTATTACGATAATTTCAAAGCAGATAGAGAGTTTTTCCACAGTTTTTCGGCTAAATCTGACTCAGCCATATTTAAATTTTCGGCCAAACTTTTGAGTACAAACGGTAAGTTTACAGGAGTATTGCGAGTACGCTGCTCAGCAGAGGTTTGACAGCAAAGTGGTGTCATATCCGGGCAGTCCGTTTCTATTACCAAATGCTCGGCACCTATAGCTTGCACAACGGTATGAAGCTTTTTCGCATTTGGGTTAGTCACTTGTCCCGTTACACCAATTTTAAAACCGAGTTTAATTAGCCCTTTTGCCTCTTCTACACCACCACTAAAGGCATGTGCAATTCCACCGAGTTTAAACTTATGCGCTTTTAATAATGCAAGTACATCGCCATGTGCTTTTCGAATATGAAGCAGCACTGGTTTTTGGTATTGCGTTGCCAGTTCTAACTGGTCAGCAAAATACTGCTTTTGCTTAGCATATATATCGGGCTGCTTATGTTCTTTCAAGAAAGTATCTAAGCCAATTTCACCTACGGCTACACACTCTTCTTGCTGTAAAATTTGTTCAAGATGAGAAAGATGCTCTGGCCTATGCTGCTCGATATAAAATGGATGCAACCCCGGTGCTAAATAAGAAGTCGGTACATTATCCCATTGCTTAAGCTGGTGATGGATTTGCAATAATTCATCAAAGCGTGACTGCAAAAAGCCAATTAACACCAAAGCATCTACACCCACTTTCTTAGCCTCAAGGGCTAACTGTTGCCGATCTTCATCAAAATCGGCAACATCAAAATGAGTATGGGTATCAAACAAATGCATTAGCTAGTACTTTTTGCAACGGGAGCCGAAGCTGGTTTGGCTTTAGGCTGTGGCAAATATTCTTCTTTCAACACATCTTGCAACTGGTCATATGGAATGACTAAACGAGGCAACCCAACCACGTAAGGCCCAATTTCGTACTCACCATATTGAAGAATCAAACCCTGATCACCTAACAAGAAGTTCTCGGTAAGTTTAAATGGCCAAGCTTGTTCATATTCACTCACACTATTAGCAAGCTTTGAGTCGGTCACCCAAGCTTTAAATACTTCATGTGCTAACTTTTCTAAAGCCGCTTTTTTCTGCGGGCGTAATAAGTCTTCAAGTTTGATGTGCTTTTGTTCTTTTAAATCAAAATTATAATATTGCTGTGCTGCCGAACCATGTGCACCACCTAAATAGCTACTGCTATTGACGACAACGGTTACCACTTTACCTTGTGACTGTATAATTTTAGGTTTCACTAAAAGGTTAATTTGATGATTATTACTTAGCGCTTTTAATTCGTTGTCTAAGCCAACAAATGAATTTGCATAGCGCTGAACTTCAACATCAAAACTATCTTGTTGATTAGCAGCAGCAACTGCAGAGGCCTCTGTATTTTTATCAGTTTTTCCTGCTTTTTGATCTGGCTTCGCAATTTCAAGAATCTGACCAAGTGCTTTTAAAACTTGTTGGTCAATAATCTTATCAATGAAAGGATAGTTACTTTGCAGGCGCTCTACTCTAAAGTCTGGGCAAGTTTTACCACTACAGTCTGGCAAAACCACCTTACTAGGAACTGTTTCCCCTTTTAAAGTCAGTTCTACTGGCTTTTGCTCAACCACTGCGGGTTTTTGCTGATCTTCCGATTCTTTAGGATCACTTTTAGGCTGACATGCCACTAAAAATAACGCAGAAGCAAGTAGCGTTAAACGGAACGAGGCCTTAGAAGTTAACATCATATTTTGCCTTTATTCTGAGAAGATTATGCATAACTGATATGAAGTTAGCGCATCTATAAGTAGGTTGCAAATTCTGCTACCAACTTAGAACATTTGTTCATAAACCTCAGGTTGTAATATTTTTTTAGTTTGCTCTGTCGTTAAATAAATATCGAGCTGAGGAGCATCTTTGGTAATCTGATTTGCCTGATAATGCAAACCCACACCTTCACCATCAAAGAACCAGTCTGCTTGTCCCCAATATAAGGTTTTTGGGGCGTCTTTTTTGACGTCAGCACTTTGCTTTTTGAGCCAGTCTTGATAAGCAGTTTGCACGATTTGATGCACAGTGGTTTGTTTGTCTTTTTGAAGTACATCAAGCAAAGTTAAACTTTTATGCAATTTACGGTCAGCCACAAAAAAATAATAACGATCTTTTATCGTGACTTCTTCCTGTTTACTGTCCAACCCTAATTGCAATAAAACATACTGATTACGCTGCGAAGCGATGCGCGTATGAATGTGTAACTCATAGGCACGGTTTTTAGAATATTTATCTTGCCATTCATCAGACTTTTTGACGTAAGCATCTACTGCTTGTTGCAAGCTCAAATCTTTTTTCAAATCAATTTGAGTCTGAATGACTTTCGCCTGATTTTTTTCAATCCAGCTATTTAACCAAGTATCTTGAGTTTTTATCGTTTGAATATCGACATCAATACAGTTTTTCTTTTCACAAAAAGGCACTGCATAATTCGCTTTAGTTTCGGTCAAATTTAAATAAGGTAGTACCTCTGCTTTCTCAGCAGAGTGATCTTTAGCAGAAGCTACATTTTTTTGAGAGGATGATGAGGACTGAGTACCCTTCCAGACAAATACAGAAATAGCAGAAATTAATGCTATGGCTGCAACTACAAGCGCAATAATTGCTTTTTTACTCAAATTCATTTCATCATCCTTTCTTATTTTTCAAAACAAAACAGCTTCTATTCGAAGCTGTTTGTTATGTTTACATGATTAGTGTTCACGAGTGTTACGGAACTGAATGTCAGGCCAACGCTCTTGCATAATCTGCAAGTTCACTCGGCTTGGAGCAAGATACGTCAAGTGACCGCCACCATCAATTGAAAGCTGGTCGTGTGCTTTTTTCTTGAACTCATTAAGTATCTTGTCATCATCACAATGAATCCAACGCACAGTATTTACACTTACCGGCTCGTAAACACAGTCAACTTTATATTCTTCTTTCAAGCGGTAAGCAACAACGTCGAACTGAAGCACACCAACTGCACCCACAATCAAATCATTGCTAATTTGCGGCATAAATACCTGAGTTGCACCTTCTTCAGACAACTCTTTCAAACCTTTTTGCAACTGTTTTGACTTTAATGGATCTTTCAAACGTACACGGCGGAACATTTCTGGCGCGAAGTGTGGAATACCAGTGAAGTGCAAGTTTTCGCCACTAGTGAAAGTATCACCAATCTGGATTGTACCGTGGTTATGTAAACCAATAATATCCCCCGGCCATGCTTCTTCTAAATGCTCACGCTCACCAGCCAAGAAAGTCAATGCATCACTAATGCGGACTTCTTTACCAATACGCACATGGTTCATTTTCAGACCTTTCTCGTATTTACCTGAACAAATACGCATGAACGCAATACGGTCACGGTGTTTAGGGTCCATGTTGGCTTGGATTTTAAATACAAAACCAGAGAAACCTTCTTCTTTCGCTTCAACCACACGCTCTTGCGTTGGGTGAGCTTTAGGTTCAGGTGCCCAGTGCATAAATGCATCTAGAACGTGGTCAACACCAAAGTTACCTAATGCTGTACCAAATAGAACAGGTGTTTGTTTACCTTGTAAGAAAAGTTCGCGGTCTAATGGCTCATTTGCCATTTGTACAAGCTCAAGCGACTCTTCAAATGAAGCCCAAGCTAACTCACCTACTTTTTCACGAATATCGGCATGGTCATAACCATCACGCACTTCAATATCTGTAATCGTTGAACCAAAACCTGCTTTGTACACATACAATTTATTTTCAAGAATATTGTATACACCAGCAAAGTCACGACCCATACCAAGTGGCCATGTAATTGGTACACAACGAATGTTTAAAACGTTTTCGATTTCGTCTAACAACTCAAGTGGCTCACGAATTTCGCGGTCCATTTTGTTGACGAAAGAAATAATTGGTGTGTCACGCATACGACACACTTCCATCAATTTGATGGTACGCTCTTCGACACCTTTTGCACCGTCAATTACCATGAGTGCAGAGTCAACCGCGGTAAGCGTACGATAAGTATCTTCCGAGAAGTCTTCGTGTCCCGGTGTATCGAGTAAGTTAATCGTGTGACCTTTATATGGGAACTGCATAACAGACGTGGTGATCGAAATACCACGCTCTTTTTCCATTTCCATCCAGTCAGATGTAGCTGCACGGTCAGATTTACGGCTTTTTACCATCCCTGCAACCTGAATCGCTTTACCCCATAACAACAGTTTTTCTGTCATGGTGGTTTTACCGGCATCGGGGTGGGAAATGATTGCAAAAGTCCTACGAGCCTTTACCTGCCTAGTTAATTCATCTTTAAACATGAGAAAAATCTACATTATGTACACAATTATGTACACAATTCCAAATGTGTACATAACCGAAAAAGTGGGAATTCAAAATTGGCGCAATTGTAGCAGATTTAGAGTTATATAGGCATAGGGGGTCATCCAGTCGCTCATATGGGTTTGAGCCATCTAGTTTTATACACTCAATCTATATCTTTGCTTTGGACTTTTTGGTTTGTCTGAAATTGTACGTTCAACCAGTCCTGCCCCTATTGCTGGATTAAGGTAATTCTGCTGAAAAGTTGTACGATAAGTCAAATCTAGTAAAGACATTAATTCTATCAAACTATATTCTCTCTGCTCCATAACCACAATCTAACGTTGAGCATGATCACCAGCTTGTACGGTAGCTTGATCGGTATCATGTACGGTGACTTGATCGGTTGCTGATGAATTCTAAAATGACATCAAAAATCATTTTTCAATCCAAGCCCTTAATAACGAGCAGACCAACCTGCTCCTTAACCTTATATCAGCTTGTCCAAGCATTCGATAACATTTCAGCCTGCTTCATAACTAACTCAATAGCCTCTGCCGCTTTGTCAGGTGGATACTTCCAACGCTGTAAAGTACGTCGTACCAAGATTTTAAGCTGAGCACGTACACTATCTCGAACTTGCCAATCCACAGTTGTCGATTTACGCAATTTCTCAGTGATTTCACGAGCAATCTGCTTCAGTGTATCGTCTCCAAGCTCACGTACCGCACTTTCATTATTTGCTAAAGCATCATAAAAAGCGATTTCGTCAGGATTCAGACCCAGTGAGGCTTCACGTTCCATATCTGCCTGAAACTCTTTCGCCATCTGGATCAACTCCTCAATCACCTGAGAGGTCTCAATCGCACGGTTATTATATTTTCTTAGGGTTTCCTGCAAACGATCTGAAAAACGTTTTTCCTGTACGAGATTATTCCGTGTTTTTGCCTTGATACCATCATTCAATAATTTTTCTAATAATTCGACCGCCAAGTTACGATATGGCATTTGTCGCACATCTTCTAGAAATTCATCTGACAGTAAACCAATATTTGGTTTATCTAAACCACATAGCGCAAATACATCTGCCACACCATCAGCAACAACAGCATTATCCAGAATTTGTTTAAGCGTACTATCCTTTTCTGCTTGTGATAATTTACGATCCACAGAAGTATGCTTACTAATGACTGCTTTAATGGCTGAATAAAACGCAATTTCCTTATGCAATGTTTTGGCTTCATCCAACGTACCACACAATGAAAAGGCTTTATTGACTGCAAGTACTAAATCCAAGAAGCGTTTTTTGCCATCTTTTAGACTCAGCACATAGTTGGCTGCTGGAATTATCAAGCGATGTGCTTGCGTTTCATAACCACTTAAGTCTAATCCAGTTTGGTCATTGGTCTTGGCAAACATCCCACGAATGGCATCCATTTTTTCAGCAAGCACAGCATAAGCTTCTTCCGCACGTAAAGTTGGTTCGCCTTTTCCTTTGGCATCTGTATAGGTTTTTAATGCCTGCTTTAACTCATTGGCAATCCCAATATAATCAACAACCAAACCACCTTGCTTGTCTTTAAAGACACGGTTCACACGAGCAATCGCCTGCATCAGGTTATGCCCTTTCATTGGTTTGTCGATATACATGGTATGGGTACACGGTGCATCAAAACCTGTCAGCCACATATCACGCACAATCACTAACTGCAAAGGGTCATTCACATCTTTAAAACGTTTCTCTAAGCTTTTCTTCACTTGCTTATTGTAAATATGAGGCTGTAGCAATGGCTTATCCGATGCTGAACCCGTCATCACAATTTTGATTTTTCCTTTTTTCGGGTCATCATCATGCCAATCTGGGCGCAGAGCAATAATTTCATTATACAAATGCACGCAGATTTCACGGCTCATGGTCACAATCATACCTTTGCCTGCCGTGGCTTCAGTACGGTCTTCAAAGTGCGTCACCAAATCCGCAGCAATCTGTTTCAGGCGTGGGGTCGCACCCACTAATTTTTCTAAGCGACTCCATTCCCCTTTGGTCTTTTCACGACTACCGACATCTTCCTCATCTTCTACCACTTCATCAACTTGATCAGATAGTTCCTCGATTTCAGCCTTATTGATGTCCAATTTTGCCAAACGGGATTCATAATAGATCGGTACGGTTGCGCCGTCCTCTACTGCATCTTGAATATCGTAAATTGAAACATATTCTCCAAAGACTGCTCGGGTGTCTTTGTCTTCACTGGAAATTGGTGTACCTGTGAAACCAATGAATGCAGCATTTTTTAGGGCATCTCGCATATGTTTGGCATAGCCAAATTTATAAGTCCCGTCATTAGATAGTTTAGCTTTGAGTCCGTATTGGCTGCGATGTGCTTCATCTGACATCACAACGATATTATTGCGATCATTGAGTAATGGGTGTTCAGTTTCATCCTCTAGCAAAGCAAACTTTTGTACAGTGGTAAAAATAATTCCGCCTGATTCACGCTCAGCAAGGAGTTGTCTTAGTTCATCACGGTTATTGGCTTGTACAGGTGTTTGTTTTAAAAGTTCTTGAGCATTGCTAAAAGTTTCAAACAGTTGCCCATCTAAGTCGTTACGGTCAGTGACGATTAACAAGGTTGGGTTATGCATGGCAGGTTGTTGCAATAACTTACCTGCATAACAGCACATTGAAATACTTTTACCTGAACCTTGAGTATGCCAAACCACACCTGCTTTTTTATTGCCTGCTGGATTGACTGCTGTAATCGTTGCTTGTACCGCTTCACGTACCGCATGAAACTGGTGATAGCCTGCAATTTTCTTAATGATTTTTTCACCATCGGTTTCAAACAAGATAAAAAAACGAATATAATCAAGGAACAACTCCCGATCAAAGAAACCTCGAACAACCGTTTCCAATTCCCATGCTAAAGCGGGTTTATCTTTCTCGTTTTTAATCGTGCGCCAAGGTAAAAAGCGCTCTTGATTCGCCGTGAGTGAACCGACACGGGCTGTTACGCCATCACTCACCACAAGGGCTTCGTTAAATACAAATAGATCGGAAATTTCTTCTTTATAGGTCTGTAGTTGGTTAAAGGCATCCCAAATATCGGCATTCTCATCGGTTGGGCTTTTTAGTTCGAGTACAGCAAAGGGTATGCCATTAATAAAACAAATAATGTCAGGTCGTCGTGGCTGCTTTGTCCCTAAAATCGTAAATTGGTTAATCGCCACAAAACGATTATTAGTAACTTGGTTGAAGTCGAGCAAAAAAGCCTGATCATTGACCCACTCATCGTCTTTTTTATAACTGACAGGTACACCTTCTAATAGCATGCGATGAAAGGCACGGTTATTGGTCACTAAGTCTAGGCTTTCAGGTTTACTGAGTTTCTGTAAAACCTGCTCAAAACAACTCACTGGCAAATGTGGATTTAATCTTTCAAAAGCGGTCAGTAAGTCCGCTTCAATTAAAATCTGTTTATAGTCTTTGCGTAAAGGATTGCTACTGTCAGGCGCAATATCGACACCATGAACAACTTCCCAGCCATTTTCAGCGAACCAGTCTAAGCATAGGTTTTCGAGTTGTGTTTCGTTCATGGTTGAAATTCTCTTATATTAGCCTTTTAAAATTACTTACTTCCGTTTGCAATAAAATAACAATAACATTTTATATCAAATACTTAAATTAAAATTATTATCTACTTCCATTTGTGATGAAATGAAAAATATGTTGTCCTTTTGCATCGATTGTTGCCAAAAAAGTTAAATTAACTTAGCATATACATAGCTCATCTACCATATGTAGAAAGAGTATACAAAGTCCTTATATAGCAATATATCGGGACTTTAGCTTAAAAAAACTAAAGTCGTTGTACAGAATTAGCAAGTCGCTTTTCTTTCCCACAAACAGTTGTATAAAATCTCTGTTCAATTCCATACAATAAAAATTTCATATCTTCTTCGCATGATATTTCAAAATTTTTAGCAGATTTATCAAATTTTAGATTTGCACAATATTCTTGGACATAATCAAAAATTGTGTCTTTATCAGCATCACTCATAGCCGTGAATGTAGCTAAAGCCAAAGCTATACGTTTTCTATTTTGTTTACCAACTTTTTTGAGCATCATAATCATTTGATACTTTTATAAAATCCAAATCAATAAATTGTTGCACCTCTTCTTGAGTAGCCTCTTTATACAGCATATCTATTCCCTTAAAAATGCTGGAAATAGTAGCTAAGTTTCTAAAGATTAGTCTATCTTCTTTTTTGAAATATATAGCATCAGGCAAATGGTTAATAACAACTCGGTCGACATTATCCTCAATAACTAGCTCATCACCTAAAGTAAGGAATTTTTTAGTCACATAAGATGATGGTGTAACCTTTTGAAAGAAGTAATCTTCATTTTGGACTGAACAAAGGTAGACTATATCTTTATACTTAGATTTTGGAATACTGTTATATTCTGAAGAAACAAACTGTTTTCCTAAAAAATCCAGGAAAAATTCTTGTTCACTAAAACTATCAATTTTAAACCAGCTATCCTCATCAAGAAGATGGTCAGAAGAATACTCTACTAGACTGACATTACTAACATCAAAGTTATAAATTTCTTTATCATCAAGTAACTTATAGAAAAAAGGTTTCTTCCTTCCCTTTACTCGTGCTATTAATTGATTCATTCATTTCCTCTTTCGATAAAAGTATAACTATTAATTCGGTATGCTACATCAACTTCAACATCTTCTGGAATTTTATAATCATATTTTGTGATTAAAAATATGGATGCACCATGTTTAGTTTTGATATTGTAAAAATTAAACCCAAATAACAAAAACAATGGGTTAAAATATAAAGCTTGAGATAAAAATGTAAATACAAACAATATGGCATAAACACATACCAATGTTTCTATATTATTAACACTCAATGCAACAAAAAAATAACCTAGATAACTGGGTAAAAAACTATTATTTGCATACTCAATTTCTTGTATGGGGTAGCTTTTAGCTCCTGTTTTGTCTAATTCACATTTAAAACTATCTTTACCAAGTTTAGAACATAAAAGAATACTAAGATATGTCATCAAAATTGGTGAAACAACATATACAATATATGATAAATATTCAGAAACTCCTTGCCATAAAACATACTTTTCCTTAATCAAAAAAATTATCAACAATAATGATGTCGAATTTAAAGTGAGTAAGAATCGGAATATTATATTCATAATTAATCCCTCTCACCATGCAAATCCAATAAATCCACCTCACCCGACAACAACCTTGGTAATAAAGTATCTCTTAAATCAATCAATGTTTGATTTTCAATTTTTAATTTATTTTGATAAAAATAAAATGATCTTACTTTTGCAGAATACAAACACCTTAAACTTATCGGCGGTACAATTATCTGAAAATCCATAATTGCTTTTTTATCACCTCTAGGCATTTTTGAACCTTTAGATGAAGCCATCATTCTGTCAAAAAAACTGTCTTGGTAAATTAAATTATATAAATATTCTTCCGTACCTTTTTCTAAGACATCAAAGTTCAATACATCATTAGAATGCCCACCATCGAAAAAAGAAAACCAAATTTTCTTAAAATAAGGTCGGATATTGGAAACCAAAATATTCCCTTGCCTAAACGCTGGAACACTATTTGCCTTTGGTAATGAACTTGCTTTTTCGATCCCCTTTTTTTCAGGTAACATATTTTCTGTAGAGATATAATTTTCAAGATTTAGGTCATTTAATAAAATCTTATTAGAGCTATATTTGGCAATATCTTTAAGTTGCTGTAATTCCCACCCCTTCGGCACATCCCCCAACTCAGTCTCCACCAACTCATCAGGAAATAGCGCAGCCGTTGCTTGTAACTCAGCAAAATCTTCTTTAGCCATTTGCTCAAGCTCAGCTTCACTTTTACCGCTAATCGCACACATAGCGGCAAATTCAGGGTCTTGCCCTGTTTGTTTTGCAGTAATTTTGGCACGCACAGGCTCAAAGTTGATAAACCAACTTTTAAAAATCGCTTGGGCGATAGATTCTAAGGTTTGGTTGATTTGGTTATTTTGTTCAATTTTCATTGAAAAATTAAAATATATTTCTCCAACCATTCTTTGATATTCCATATCTTCAGAAATATCTAAATACAAGTTCCCAAAATCCCCTTTTTTAAAATGTGGAATTAATGAACCAACATGCATATTTGAAATTTTTTGCTGTACATTGTCCGATCGTAGTAAAGCAAATAAATATTTAGGATCTACTTTTGTTTTATCAGCACGTATTGAAACCATATCCTGAGCTATGCAAAAGCCAACTGGATCTTTAACCCAAGCGACACGACCAGGAGAACCTTTGCAAACAAAAATGATATCGTCAGGTTGAGGGTGTCCTCTAAACCAATTCTTATAGGTTTCTAAATTTACATAGCGGACTTTTTCAAAAACAGGGAATAGGCTATTGTTATTGATACAATTTGTTGCTATCAACGGTAGACCTTGGTCTACTGTTGGACAGGTTTTCCCTCGATTATCAACAATATTCGATAATAATTCTTTAAAAGAATATTGCTTAAATTTCACTTACTAATTCCCCCAAACTCTTTTTTAATTTTCCAATAACCACGAGTACCACCGACACGCTCAAGCCAGCCTGCATCTTTTAAATGATTCAGATGCTTTTGTAAGGCAGATTGATTAATACCGAGTTGCTCAGCCAAAGAACGATAAGAAACTTTCGGGTTACGCTGAATTAAAACTAAAATTTCCTGTTGGCGTTCGGTTAATTGGCTTGCTTCAATTGCACCACCTAAATCTTCGATTACACCACTTGAATCATCAATTGCACCACCTATTGCACCACCCATCGACTCAATCACAGGACGATATAACTTCACATCAAAAAAATCATTGGTTTCTAAAAATTCAGGTGTTGACAGTTTTTCAGCTTCACACATCTGCTTGATCCGTTGCAGACCACTGCCCCAATGCTCAATATAACCTAGCTCTCGAAACACACGAGCCAAAACCCGATTCCGAATTTCCGAACGTCCCTGTAACAAGTCTGCTTCGGTTAAACCATTGGGCAAGCCACCAGGGGAGACGATATTGACCAAGTCATCATACACAGCGACCTTGATATTCCGCCCAAAGTTACTGTAATCCCGATGTACATAGGCATTGACTAAGGCTTCACGAATGGCATTTTCTGGAATTTCCAAATAGTCATAACGCTTTAAGCCTCGAATTTCAGCACGTAAAGACAAATGATTTTTAATAAAAATTTCTGTTTGTTCAATTTGAGAAAACAAGTCACCTGTGTATTCTTTACGGTCTAAAAACACACTCATATTTGTGCCTTTAAATCGGGCGCATTGGGTCATCACATGCTCATATTGACCGAGCAAGATCAATAAACCATGACTGGCATAACGCTGTCCTTGCTCTTCAATCACCAGTTTCAGATTCAACATCTTTTCTAAAGTCAGTGTTTTATCAGCAGCTTTGAACGCTCCTTCCAAGACCGTTAAATCGAGCTTTTCTAAAGGATATTGATAATTGGCTAAGGCATCAAAACTGATATTCAACCTTTGCAATTCCAGTTGTTGAATATGCTCAGGCGATGCTACACGGTTACTCGCACCTAGGCGGATATATGTGCCTTGCTCACGTCCTACAGATTTAAGGTAATACGGAAATAAACTACCTCGTGCGACTTCCACAACCAATAGCTCAACGCCATCTATATTCTCAATATAGATTTGTGCTGCAAGTTGTGGGGCACACAACTCCGGCATGATGATGCTTTGCCCACGTTCATTCTGTGCCATATAACTGACATTGGATGACTCGATACACCAGTCCATGCCTGCCTGCTGTGCCCAGACCTCAATCGGTTGGTTTTGACTTAGTTGATTCCCTAGCCCATGCCAAGGGGTTTCACCGACATAAGCCATTTGTTCAAGTTGATGTGCCATGGTTGTATTCCTTTTAATTTGAAAATTGAATTTTGAATCTGTGTTAATACTGACTTTATCTAGTGCAGAAGATGCGTTGGAAATTTTTGGTAGCAGTTGTGGCAGAAGCACAAATTCTGTGGTGGTAGTGCGCTTGGTTCAGTGAATGAGTTCAACACACTGCCCAATACTGTTCCTGCGATTCCACCGACAATCGGTGGTAGATTGAAAGACTTTGCGACTGTTGTTCCCAATGCACCCAATGTGGTCGGTGTGACCAAATTGGTTAAGGTTTTATTTGATTGTTGTGTACTTGCTTCAACCAATATCACATTCGTTGAATGACAAAAGGGACAGCTCAAGCTCATGGCTCAACTCCTTAAATTTTGGGCACAAAAAAGCCTGCTCGAAGGCAGGCTTTGTTTTCATATTTTCATGTGATCTCAAAAGATCTTCATGATTCTCACTAGGATGTTATGTATCTGAAATTATTTGGAATCATTCAAAATTTTAAACATTACTATCCTTTTTTATTAAAAAACTTAATTCAGATTGCTCAACATCACACTGCTCAAATATTTTTTTAAGAATATTTATTTTGGTTCTCGTTGAACAATTTGTGTATAAGAAAACCGACCTACTGATTTCAGTAAAATTATTTGTCGTTTCAAGCAAGGAAAGATCATAAAACTTTTGATCAGCACATAAACTCATAATTTTCGTTGTGTGTTGTTCTAATAAATATTTTACGACATCTATCTGCATTTCTTTCCATGATTGTACTTTAGATTCAACATCATACAAGGTATAAGATACTAAAGTGTATCCTGTAAAATCAAAGTCATCTTCCAGTAAATATTCATTCGTTTCCTCTACAGGTGGAGCATAACTTGTTGTTGGGTAATACCATAATTTAAGCGATTTCTTTGATAGGCGGCTTTGTCTTTCAACCAGCTCATCTTCCGTCCATTTTAGACATTCTCTTACATATTGATTCAAACGCAAATTACTGTCTTTAAATCCATTTTCAACGTCTAATTTATCTTTAAAAGGTCGATTACTATATTTGCTGTTATAACCAGTTAATGTCAAATTTGGCAGAGTATGCAACCATTGCTCGTGAACCTGTTGTGATTTTTCACCCAATTCTTTTTGCCAAACAGGAGAAAGCGTTTGGGGCATGATATGCTCTATGGTGTATGTTCCATCTTTAATTCTTTCAATTACATTAATTTGTTCTTTGCTTTCCTCATTTTCTAGAAAACTAAATAAATATGCTTTATTTTTCGAACTCATGGCATAAATGTTACGGCTAAAAAGAGCTTGCTCAAATTCCTCATCATTAGGAAAACGACTTGATTCCTCTTTATTTAACAGCACATATTTATAAATTTCAGCATAGGATGCCAATTGGCTAGATTGTGCTTTCTTAGTCACATCTTTATCTAAAGTTGCAAAAATTTTAGACAAAGCATTAGTGGCTAAACCAACAATCAAACGTCTAAATAAAAATATTTCCGTTACTCTTAAAAGTTCAGTGACCTCTTGATCAGTAAGATTTTTTTCATTCCAACGTTTTAGAATTGCCAATACGACTGGAAATATAACGGTAAACTCTAACTGACTCAGCCGTACCAACACAGCGGTAAAACTGTTTTGATATTGCATCGGATTCAAAATGATTGCATAAAGCTTTGAGTACTCCAGTAAATCTTGTAATAAAGCTTCAATATCATCATTATTTTTTTTCACATAATCTTTGAAAGTAAAATAGATATCTTTAATAACGACTGTGCGATTTAATTTTAAGGTTAAGTAATCTTTGAAAAAATCACTCACCTTAAAATGAGTATTTTTCTCAATTTTGTTCCAAAAAGCTTCATAATATTTTTCTTGTAATTCAGAAGAAAGCCCCATTAAAATAAAATTTCGGATTTTATCGCCTTCCTCAAGTTCAAGTCCCGTTGAGTTCAAGCTTTCAAATATAAGCTGGGGGTCATCATCCTTTTCTAAAAAAATATCAATTGTTTGTAGTCGTGAAATGGCATCATACAAATCATCAATGTCGATATTTTCATTTAGTATTCTGTCTCTAAAATATCTAAAATTTGACGTTACATTAGAACCGTCAACAAAATCAGATTCATCACCAAACAAGGCATCGAAAGCTTTACAGTCATCCTTGATTGGCTTCAATCTTATTTTCCGCTGATCTTCTTGATACTCATCTACTAAATGTTTTTTGGTGATTTTCTCAATTAAACGATCATCTTTAGGAATAACTTTTTTATGCTTCAATAAATCCACAATAGCAATCAACAAAATTGATATGGTCGTTAACCGTTGTTGCCCATCAATAATTAAAAAATCTTCTCTTTTGCCGCCTTGCATATGGCTTGAAACAATACTACCAAAAAAATGAGGGACATCAGGCTTTTTAATTAACCCTTTTAAATCATTAAGTAACTGAGCACAATGTTTGTTCTGCCAACTATAATTACGCTGGTAAACAGGAATGATAAATCTTTTATCCGAACCATCAATAAATTTCAGAAATTGTTTTGCTTCACCTTTCATTTTTTCCCCGTTACGTAAATATATACATTTTAATGATCATAAAGTATGAGGACCAATTCTATAGCAATTAAAATGATTTAATATAGATCCATACCCATCTTAGAATTTTACCAAAAACTTTTTTTCATATGCTTCCATCTTTGATTTTACTTGTTTTTCCAATATTGCTTGATTGACTAAACCCACCCTTAATTTTATCATTCAACTGCTGACCTACATCGTCAGTCGGTTTTAGCAGACCGTTTCATACAGCGCATCAGGGTTTATTCTTCTGAGTATCCCTTATGCGTAAAACCTTCTCGTCCCCCTTTGCGGTAGAACGGGAGGGGGACGCGTTCGCGCGTGCTGGTTCTGTATGTCCAGTCTGCTAACCCCTTTTCGTTCTGCCACCATTATTTAGCAGTAAGTTGGTAGAGCTTCTTAATACATACAGGAGTAGTCGCCATGACTCAGCATTTTCTATCTTTATTGTTTTCCCTAAAGCGATTTTCTATCCCCTTGTTGCCCTAGCAACATTCATAAACCTTTGCTGATATGACTGATCCAAATGCGGTTTAGCTTTGGAAGGCTTTGTCTCGCCTAAATTTCAGAACATAAGCAAAATTTATTACACATCAAATAACACAATAAAAAATTAGGGGAAATGATGAAAACTCAAATTTCAATTGCACTCATCTCTGTTGCATTGATGGCTTCAGGCTGTGCCAGTAAAACAGAACGTCAATTTATCAGTGGTTGTAAAACAGGTGGTATTGATGGCAGTACCTGTTCATGCATCTACGACAAACTTGAAGATAAATATGGAGAGGATGGTCTTAAAAATAATCTGTACACCCTTCAACAAACTGAATCCTTTCAGATGGATATGGTCAACGTTCCCTATCAGTGCATGAAGGAATAGCCATGAGAACACTTGCAGGCATCATCTGTGTCATCGCCGTGATTTGTGTACTAGGACTACCCTTCATTGGCTTCATGATCGTAATGGGAATTTTTATTGCATTGGCAAAATATGCTATTGGGGGAAAGTAAATGAATTCAAATATTAAAACAGGTCTGATTAGTGCCTATTTCGTGATTGGCTTTTTCTTTGCCATCTATCAACACTTTTGGGGACAGTATAACTACAAGCCATTTACTTACAATTTGGGGCAAGGCTTAGTGTGGCCTGCAGTAATGTTTCCAGTCATCGGTAAAATTGTAGGTGGTATCTTGATCCTATTATTCATTTGGTTCGTTGTTATTCGTCCTAAACTATAAGGGGTTCAATCATGAAAAATTTATTCTCTATCATTGCCCTGTGTTCCTTATTGATGGCATGTAGTCAAAATAATCCACCACCTAAAGCAGATGAAGCAAATACGACCAATCCAGCCGTGTCAGAAAGCCATGATGCTCATTCGATCTATGCCCCTTATACTGAAGAGGCAGTCAAAGCCAGACTGATGGATATGCAGATCATTGTTGAAAATGGACACATTTATCTCCCTGCTGAAGTGAAGGAAGCAGAATCCTATATCAATGGATGGAATAAATATCCTGATATGCTGAAAGCCATGATGGAATCTGATCTTAATCCGAATCAGACTCAAAATGTCGATGACACACCACCTGATGAAGAGACCTCTATTGAAACGAGTGCCATCAGTGCACGAGGACGAATCACCGCTCAGGAATCACAATCTGCATTCAATGTGCCTGGGGCAATTGATTACTTCATTGAAATCCAATCGACCAATGAACAGCCTTTTACCTTACAAGGTTTGAAAATCAACCGTGGGCGTTGTGGTTTTAGCACAGGTGACTTTTATAGCAAATTACCTGTCACATTGAACTACAGTCAAACTGTTAGATATTTACTAAAATGTAAAGGGGATCAAGTCCTTGAAGCAGAACTCATTACTGATCAAGGGAGTTTGAGTATCACATTTTGATATCTGACTAAGGATATAGAGAACACTTTAGATTGTCGTGTTCTCTATTTTCAATATAATAATGACTTATTCTTTATATATCTCGTCGCCAACCCACATCAAACTGACTGATGCCAAATGTCTTCATATTAGCAGATATCTTGGCACGTAAGCGCTGCTCTACTTTTTTCGGATTTACCAAATATAGACCTGCACGAAAAGCATTCTCACGTTGTTTCGGTTGTTCTCTATGAATCATTCCTACACCAAGTAAACCTCTGGCCTCAAACTTTTCTTTGTTCTCTTTTCGGTTACAGTTGAAATAGCTACCTTGATTATTGGTAATGGATTGTTGCCAATACTTGCCAACTTCCTCTCCTAACCATTCATCGCCATCACGCATATTGCCATCATAAATAAGCAATAAATGGCAGTGATAACCTTTCTTTGCACCTTGTTCAAATGCCCAAACGCAGCCCTGTAAATAACGAAAGCAGGTATCTTTGTTCGACATTCTATTCCGTAGTATTTCCAAAGCCCGATGAAAGTCTTCAACATCCCAATTCGCTTGATGTTCTTGAAGGATTCCTACATCAACTCGTACAAAGACCAACCTAGCATAATGATGGAGCATTTTGTTCAAATAGTGCGCTAGTTTAATTTGATTTTTTCGTTCTTGGTATTGAAATTTATGAATATCTTGAATAGCACTTTTCATTTCATGCTGAATCATGCCCTGAATATGAAAGATATGATTTATATCAAACTGTATAATATCTTCATAAATCTGGAAATCCAATTTTTCCATGATGTAATCTACGAGAATAATCACTCTCTTAAAAACATTGATAATTTTAGAATAAAAAAAGTAATCTCTGTAAATCACTTTAAAAGCACATACAGCATCTAACAGTTCTCGCTTGAATTCCTCATGATCATCAACGAATTGTTCATGGCATGTACTAATCATAAAATCTTCGATTGAAATAAGGATAGATGATTCATTTTCTAATGGGTTGTTTTGGTACATTTAGGTTCTCACTGAAACATAAGGTTCATATCTAAGTGAGCGATGTAAAATTTTACTAGTCATTATTCTGTAGCAGGATGTTGTGGTCATCCTGCTCTACTGAATATGATCATAGACTTTGGAACATACTATAGGGTTAATTCAGATTGCTTTAGTTATTTGATATTGATATATGGTCTATAGCCCATTTGAGTATGGGCTATACTGAACTAAGTAACTCATTGTACTCACTTAACTAGATAAGATATTGTTTGTATTATTAATATATTACTTATAGTTAATAATATAAGATACCTGTTAAGCATATTGTTCTGTTGTTTCGATAAGATCATTCATCTACATAACGCTTATCGCCAATCTATCGGATTTTGCTTAGGCTAAAGTTACGCCTTTGATTTGGTTTTAACTTTAGATTTAGCCACACTGCCTTTTACTAAAACCTTAGGGACTCGGACAGTCGCTTGTCGCTCATACAGCTCAAGGAAGCTGTAGTAATTTACCAATACTTCAAAGACCTGCTTTCGTCTAGATTGGTCACCAATTTCAAGTAACAATGATTGCTGATTCAACTCAGGAACTGATGGCATCAAAGGAACTGTATCGAATAATGTTTTAAATCCATCCTGTTGAACAGTATTCATTTGGGTTTTCCACATTTCCCCAAATAAATCATCCTTACTTTTTAGCTCCTCGTACTTTCTCGCATCAAAAACTAAAATCAGATCAAGATAAGTATGCTGTCCAGCATATTCCCGCCATGCTCCAAAATAGCCTGTCATACTAGATACTGGTTCCCTACTGCGGTTACGTAAAAACATCTCTGTAATATTTTTTGAAAAAATCTGCTGATTAACTTCTGCCCCATTTGACTCTAGACCAAAGCGGGCTCGATAAAGAATACATTCTTTTTTAAGCAATTTTTTCAAATATGTCTGCAAGCTATTCAATCGTAGTCCACACTTTTTATAACTTGCTTCAATATAATCATACGTTGTAATAATCTCATCACCAATATCATCCGCTTGGACATAGTCTACATATTTAATGATTTCAGCAATCGTTTCGTTGTTTTCAATTGTAGTTTCGTCTAAATCCACTGTTACTACATGCTGCACTTGTTTCCAGATTTTAACATCTAACTTAGATTGCCTAATATTCGAGTGATAGTCAGATCGAAGTTGCTTGACCAATGCATTGAATCGTTCAGCACCTTGCTTGCTGGTTTTTTCTGCTAATTGTTGCTCGACCTGCCAAAGATTCATATTCTTTAGAAAAAACTGCACATTGATATTTAGCCGATATAAGTAGGGGCTTATACTTAACAATTTCAAATCTGGCAAATGACTGTATATCCATAATAATTGATGACCTATACGTGTGATTGAATGCTCAATTTCTTCAGCAGTCAACTCAACATTCCCTAGTCGAATAGGCAGATCAAATGCACCAACTGTAGTATTCATCACAGTCGTCATAAATATTTCTATATTTTGAATGAGTGCTATAAACTCTTGAAAATCTCCTAGCTCATTTGCCAATTCGCGATTGAAAATTTGTGAAATCTTAAGCCTATTTCTTGCTAAAACTGGTTGGTGACGCACACTCCATATTTTATCATCCTCATAACGCACCATATCCTGAAACGATTTTCGCGCCATCATCGCTAAATCTAGGGGGAAATTACGGTCACCCAAAAGCTCAGAGGAATACCAGAATTGATTGATCGGGTAAATTTGGTTATTGAGGATATATAAAAACTGAACAACCTCATCCACATGCTTAAAGATATTCAAAATCCAATATTTATAATCTTTTATTTTTCGGTGATTGGTCGAATTTATTACCCCATCGATTGGATCTTTTTTCAATCCCTGAGCAAGTTGTTCCCCCCATGGATGAATATGAAAAGGTCGATCAATCAAAATCTTTTTAAACTCTGATTCGAGTTTTTTAATGATCCTGGTTGATAGCTGTTCTTTTTGATTGTTCAGCATCAATACCACGTTGAGATTTAGTCCTGATACCAAGTCATGTTCCACCTTGGTCATCATATATAATAATCCTGCAATCCCCTGCATAGTCTGCTGTAACTCAGGGATTCGCATCAATCGATCCTGAATGAACGAATGATAGTCATCCATTTCACTTGACTTGAACGGAAGCTGAATATTTAAGGTCAGGCAAAAAACTGATTGATATCTTTCCAACAGGGTATCAAGAAGTTGCTCACTCGTGACTTGATGTACCAAGTTAGGAATTACATAATTCGGCTGATAGTTGGTCGTACTTAAATATTGTTTCAACCAAAACAAAACCTCACAATACAAATGAGGCTGAAGATGTTTTCCATCACCTACACCTGATGACAACACTGTATTCGCATTTCCGTTTAAATGTGGATACAAGTACAGATGATGATTTAAATTTGATGACGATTGTTTCAGAAAATTCAGCATATTCAAAATTAAATAAAGTCCATCGCCTATCTTAAGATATGGAGAAATCCTTAGATTCAGATCACAACTTAAACTTTCAATTTCTTGTCTTTTAAGCAACCAATTCGTTGCCGTACTGTGCATTAAATTGTGCTTAAACTGATCTAGAGTCAAAGAAGAGTGTTGCTCAACCAAACACCACAAATACTGCAACTTCTCCAACTCATCAATCAACTGTTGAGTATGACCAAAACCACTCGCATCGTCTCCACAAGAAACTATCATTTGTAATTTTTTAAGTTTCAAAATACAAAATATATCTTCAACATTAATTTTTAAATTATTCCAACTAAAATCATCTAAAATGCCTATATATCTTGATTCTTTCATAATTTTAAAATGTATTATTACATGTACTATTTAAATTATAGCGTATAGTAAAGTTAAAAAAATATATCTATAAAACATTATTTCATCGTCTATAGATAACAATCCTCTATATTATTTTCAATAAAGTGATTCTCAATTTTATTGTTTCATGAATAGAAGGGGCAAAAAAAAGCAGAAGCCTCTACTTCCGCCTTATAACTCAAAATATCTTTTCGACTCATTTCACTAAAAATCACACTCCTACAAATGCATATACATAACGAAAATGTGTTGTGGATATGCTGGGCGAAACCATCAAAATCAAAGGTAGCTAACCTATAAAAAATATCAGCAACTATCTTTATGAAGAATTTCTTTCAATATATCAGGCTGATTTCTCAACTCATGAATAATGGTTTCGGCAATATACCCACCACTATATGGGATCTTATATTTGAGTTTTTCCATCTCTTTAGACGGGTATTTTGCCCTGAGTATCTGGTTCAACTCATTAAGTTCTTTCTTTAAATCTACTATCTTTTTAGAAGTTAAAGCTGTTCTTGGTTTTCTGCGTATACCGCCTTGACCAGCTTTATCTTGCTTCACTGATAACAACTCTCGCTCTAACTTTGTGAGCATTTCTTGCTTAAGCACGAGTTCAGACTTAATCCACTGAATATCGTATTCCTCAAAAGCTTTGACCAGATCATCAAGCACAAAATTAACTGCTTGATTTAAAGTCTTCCATTTACCACGACGTGCCACTTGTTCCCGTAAAATACGATATATAATTTCACGTCTTGGGTATAAATGCTTGTCGTAACGAGCTTTGACTGCAATGATAGCCTTTGCACTTTTGGCAAGTGTAGGGTTCTGAATAAACTCCAATCCACCAAGCATTTGCACGGAAGCAATTAAGATATCTGAATATTGCCTTTGAAAAATTTTGGCAGGCAAGTTATTCACTTCAACCCTTAATGTATTAAGTTGTATTAAAAGCTCAGCGAGCTGAGATGGTTTGAAGGGAATATTCAAATCAGCCCCCATCATTTCAGCAAAAGAAATTCTCTCCTCATTTACTGAAAAATCATTCTGCTGCATTCTTTTTATGATTTTCTCTTTTTTATCTATGCATGATTGATTCTCTGTTGCAGTTGATTCATCATCCAACTCACACTGATAGTAGTAGCAAAAGTTTAACCATATATCCTGCTCAAGCAGCTCTACGTTTGATAATTTTTTATTGTTCACAAGTTATTAAATTACAGATAATTAGATAGCATAATACTACTATTTTTTTAGATGCACGTACTGCTCTACTTTAAATCTTTTCTAAATTTTATAGTGACCTCATCAACAAACAGAACTAATCACTTAAAAATACGCGTTGCTCTCTGACCTGTATTTAAAGCTAGAAATTAGTTCTTTCATCTAATTGTTATGACTACAAAAGGATCACAGGTATGGGCTACTTAACATCTAAAGAAATTCGCCACAAACTTAAAAATTGCTCTCCTTCAACATTATGGCGTTACCAACAACCTAATCAAAAAATGTTCGAAAAACCGATGCCACAACCTATTAAAAAATGTGCTGGCTCTTCTAGTCTTTGGGATGAAGAAATGTTTAATGAATGGCTACTCAAATATTTCAATAACAACCAAATGAGTAATCTGTCTAGCTAGACAGATTACTTAACTTTTTCCACCATTTTTTATAAGCTTTAGACATCTCTTTTTGATAATCATAATAGTCATATGTCCCCTGTTCTCCTGGCATCACATGTCCAACCATCAGTTCCGCAACATCCCTACTCGTAAACGCACTGAAATTTGTCCTAGCTGTACGCCGTAAATCATGCATAGACCAATGATCCATTTCAATTTTATAATTCTTCCTTGCAAATTGCATGAAGTTATAAGGGGTATCTGTTGGCCCACTACGCCCCATTGGCTCTTTGCCATTTTCATGTGGGAAAATGTATTCAGAATTACTCAAATCAATTGCCGACTGAAGCCACGGTTTGATCTCATCAATAATAGGTCGAACAATGTCCCCTTTACTTTCTCCTGTCTTATGATTTTCATACGGTACTGTCCATGTATTTTTACTAAAATCAAAATCTGATTTCCGTGCAAGCCTCAACTCACTATATCGATTACCATAAAACAAACATAATTTGAGAAATAAAACATTCCTTAATGATGTTCTAGACTCATCACAAATTTTAAAAATTAAAGATAACTCATCATCTTGTAATACTCGAACAGTTTTATTTTTCTTAATATTCAAGTCACGTTTTCCCGTGATATGTCTTATGGGGTTTTGCTCAATTAATTTTCGATTGATCCCCCAATCCAAACACTGCTTTGTATTCGTAAGAATGCGATCAGTTATCGATGGTGACTGTTTAAATTGCTCTTCTAGTAAATCTAACCACATATGTAATGTGATTTGCTCAGCAGGTATGCTACCTAACTTTGGGAAAACATAAAGTTCAAATGATCTCAAATATTGATCTGCATTCTTTTTATTAGGAATAGTATATTTCGCATGCCACTCACGAAATAACGCTTCAAAAGTTATAGCCTCTGTGATCTTGTGAAGCTCTACTTTTTTATGAATACGTGGGTCATGTCCCTTTTCTAAAATTGCTTTCATTTTCTGCAATTCAATACGAGCTTCTTTAAGGCTCATATTTGGATAGGTTCCCAAGTCTAAACGAGCTTGCTTATCGTTATATCGAAAACGCATCTGAAAAGTGAGCTTTCCTTTTCGCGATACACGAACGCTCAATCCATCTTGATCAGGCTCTGTATGTATAGCTGAACGTTCACGATCTAGATTCTTCTTAAGCCAAGTATCTGTTAAAGGCATTTTACTCCACCTGTGTACATATTTTTTTCAAGTAGCTAATTCTAGAAAATATGTACACACATATGTACACAAACATACTGACTAGACTTGAAATCTATTGAACGGGGTTGAAAGATATGTCAGATAAAGAATATCAATATTTTTATATTTTTACAGCACTTACAATAATTTTATTATTATATTTGAAATAGGTTGAATGAGCTTGAATAGATATCAAATATTTGGGTGGGAAATAATAGCAAATGTGCGTCGTTGAGCGACCTGTGCCGCTAACTCATCTTTAAAACTCATGAAATACACCTACTGCGGAGATTGCAGTGCCAAAGATCTAAAGTCGATCAAAATAAAAATTGGCGTAATTGTAGCAGATTTATAGGTACTGTTTAGAGATTGTTGAGTTGTCTGCCCGTGTTTTCATGTCAGGAATATTTTTCGTGAAGCCCTAAAGAACTCATGGCATTCACCATTAAAAAAGCCTGTTCAATATAAACAGGCTTTTTATGAATAAACTTAGAAACTTATGCCAATTTCTTTTCCTCAATAAATTGAACATCGGCAATTTGGGCATCCCAAAATTCAGTCCACAATGCACAATAATCAAGACATAGTTTGGTTAAACTTTCATAGTCACTTGGAGTAATCGCTTGTGCTAATGCAAACCACAAGTCGTCTTGATGGTCATCATCAGCAGCTTCAGCCGTTTCATCTGTTGAAACACCATGTACGTGATAATATCCCCCACCCTCAACATCAATATTTACAAACTTGGTTGCTTGTCTTAATGGTGGGCTAAAAAGAATGACTTCTTCTTCTGCTACGGCCAATAAAGCCACAACTTTCATATAGCTATCATAAGAATCTTCTAAGAATGTTCTTACCTGATCTGAAATTTTAGAAGGTTTATAATTACGGCGGTCTGCCTCAGTCAAACCATAATCATTTAATAAATCTTCATATAAAGGATAATGTGCATATTCAGGGTTCCCTAAATAATAATTATCTTTACCTAAACCCGGTCTAAAACCGAATTCATCCAATATATTTAAGCTTAATAACACCCTAGGAAACATTTTAGCGCCAGAGTGAAGCTTTGGTTCCAACTGCTTCGTGAGAAACTGCGCCTGTAATAAAGCATCAGTAAAAATTTGTACGATGGCATGACGATATTCTAAATGAATACGTGTCAGGGTTTGTTTATCAAGATAACCGTTATTTAATATTTCAATGGCTGGATGATGACTTACTGGTAAATGTGCAATTCTATTCCTTAACTGTTTGAGAAATTGTAAGTTTTCTTCCCACTGTTGGGCAGAAATACTGTTTTTCATACCTTGTAATGCTTTTTGTCTTGGATTATCAAAGTCTTCAAATTTTTTTGACATAATCATTCTCAATAAAAAGTTTTTCTTATAGTTAAGCTGTGGGTCATCCCTCTATTTCCATTTTGCACTCATTTGCTAAAAGGATAAATTCCGTATACCCATACTTAACGATCCGATATTATGTTCATTATCTCAACAAATCAATGGATTAATTAATATTATTTAAAAAAGTAAACTATTGCCAATAAAATATAAAAATTCATAATTTTTAAAATAAACCAAACTATTGAATAAATATGATTTTTTAAATATCATAAAATAAGTTTTATTTAAGCTTTCATACTTTACAATAGCAAAGTTAATCAAAAAATATCTATGACGGGGCAACTAATGTCAAAAAGAGAAACGATTATAACAACAGCAATGACCCTTTTTAATCAAAAAAGTTATACCTCTATTGGTATTGACAAAATTATTGCTGAATCCAATGTTGCAAAAATGACGTTCTATAAGTATTTCTCTTCTAAAGAGATTTTAATTGAAGAATGTCTTCAACGACGGATTTTAGAGGTTCAGGCGTCTTTATTAGACAAAGTTAACAGTGTAAACAACCCATTAAATAAACTTAAAAGTGTTTTTAATTGGTATATCGACTGGATTAATACTGAAGATTTTAATGGATGCTTATTTAAAAAAGCGACCATTGAAGTACTACAAATGTATCCATCTGTTAAATTTCAAGTTAATAAATACCGAAACTGGATTTACAATGTAGTTTTTGAAATATTTTCAGATTTAGAAATTGAAGATCCAAAAGTTCTAAGTAGCCTTTTTCTTAATATTATAGATGGACTTATTATTGATGCCACTATTAATAAACCAGAAATTAACCCTGAAGAAACATGGTCTTATATAAACAAACTAATTGAACTCGAAACAACTCTGAGATGTGCAGCTGCTTAAATAAACTTAATAATTTAGTTTATTTATATAAGCAGACTTGCTTCTTCTCTTAATCAATATAAATTAGGCCGATATGTACTCGCTACATAACGGCCTTAACTTTATATAACTTTAATCCTTTAAATATTCCTTAATAAAAATATAGTGTTAGGTAAGCTTATTTATTTAAATTAATTAATCACTCATAAAAATACTCTTTAAAATATACACCAGTAACATGTCTCGTGTATCTCCCCTATTTGCATCGAGTAATTGCATAATCGCCCCATCCATTACAAACAAAAGCATATAAGCATCTTGTTGGGTGGCTTCTTTCTTTAAGGTTAAAAGCAAATTACAGATTTCATTAATGAGCCAATATCTATACTGCACCACCACTTGATAAGCTGTTGGGTAGTTTTTTTCAATTTCAAAAATAGCTCTAAATAATAAGTAATAGTTGCCATTTAAATTGGTATGTAAAAAGAAAATCTTCTTGAGCTTTTCACGTAATGCTAAATCTTTTTGTATATAAATGATTGAGTGTACTTGCTCTTTTAAGGCATCTTTTTGAAAGTTTAGGCACATTTCAACCAGCCGCTGTTTAGAGTGGAAATAGTTATAAAATGAGGCTTTCGGGACCTCTGCCTCTCTCGCAAGACGATCGACACCGACGTTGTGAAAACCATGTTGACTAAAAAGATAGCGACACTTATGCAGCGCACTTAACGCGCGAAATGAAAGATCTGAATATGGCATATATGTACCGTTATAAATTAATTTGTTGTTGTGTCTAAATGAGAGAAAACGGCTGCAACTTTTGCTTTAGGCAAAAAAAGCATGCAAAAAGGCCCCAAAGATGGCCCTAACGCATCTCAAGTTTTATTGTTCATATGATTTTTTAGTCGTGGCGAACTAGAGTCTGAAAACTCAAAAGTAATCAAACCTTGTTAAAGACTAATCTGGTGGTATAAAAAAAGTATGCATAGCCAACTCCTTATATTTGGAGTTCTGCCAAAGCATGAATTTAGAATTATGGTGGCAGAACGAGCAAGGGTTCGCAGACTGATAGTAAAGAATCAGCACACCCGAAGGTGTCCCTCACTCGTCCTACCGCAACGAGCGAGGGACGATTTACACACAAGACTACTCCTCAGAGGGAATAATCTGATGCCTTTACTAATCGGTCTGCGACAACCGGCTGGCAATGTAGGCCAGCAGGCAAAGGATAATCTGAGAGTTTAGAAGTGTCAATGTGGAATTTATGCCAAGATTTTAAATTTCTTATTGTTTTTCATTAGATTAAATAAATTATTATTTTAGACATTATATATAAAAGTATTTTTTAATTTTAAGCTAATGTCGAGATTAAACAAAATGAGCGCCTTGTGACTGGATCAGTTGCCCTACATTTACAGGCATACCCAACAAATAACCTTGGAACTGCTGACAGCCTAAACGCGTTAAAATTTCAACTTGCTGCTGAGTTTCTACCCCTTCGGCTGTTACGGTTAAACCTAACTTTTTCGCCAAGTGAATAATACTTTCTAAAATGACTTCTTCTTTTGAACCCGGTTTTAAATCGACAATAAAACCACGGTCAATTTTAAGCTCATCGACTGCGACTGGTAAATCTTTTAAATATAAGAAGCTTGAGTGCCCTGTTCCAAAGTCATCAATTGCCACTCGAATACCCATATCACGTAGTCGCTCACAAGCACGAATGCTTAAGTCGATATGTCGCATTGCTGTTGATTCGGTAATTTCAACAGTAAGGTGATGAGGCTTAATTTGGTATTTTTTTAACAGACTTTCGAGGGTACTAAAGAGCTTTTTATTTTCAAACTGTAAGGCAGATAAATTGACTGCAACTGGATAAAAATGAGTATTATTGCGTTCCCATTCCTGAATTTGCTGGCAAGCTTGTTCAAGCGCCCAATATCCCATTGGAATAATTAAACCTGTCTTTTCTGCACCGCCAATAAACATGTGTGGCGTAAGCATACCCAACGTTGGATGGTTCCAGCGAATAAGCGCCTCTACCCCACAAATTTCAAGATTGGTATTAAACTTCGGTTGGTAATAAAGAACAAATTGCTTTTCGTCGACTGCTTTATATAAATCGTTGATTAGTTTTGACTGACTTCTTGTTTCTTGTTGATGAGTAGAATAACTAAAGACGGTATAAGTATTACGGCCTTGTTCTTTAGACATCAGCATTGCTGCATCGGCATTCATAAGTAAGTCTTGAACATTTTGCCCATGTTCAGGAAACAGTGCGATACCAAGACTCGCTGAAATGTTAATTTCTTTACCGGAAATTTGATAACTTTCTTGAATAAGCTGCAATACTTTTTCAGCTAAATACACCGCTCCATCGGTATCGGTATTTTCAGCTATTAATAAAAACTCATCACCACCAATTCTTAGTAACTTGCATTTTTCACTAAGCTGCCAATGTAAACGGTTCGCCATCTGAATAAGGAGTTGATCTCCAATATGATGACCAAACGCATCATTTACCGATTTAAAACGATCTAAGTCTATATAAAGAAAAGCAATTTTTTGGTCTTTATAACGATGGTCTGAAAGGAGAACTTCGGCGTAGTCAACTAAATATAGTCTGTTTGGTAGCTTAGTTAGATTATCTTGAATAGAGAGATTGGCGAGTTCTTTATTGGCTTTTCGGAGTTCTAAATTGCGCTGATTGAGTCGTTGTTCCAGTACCGCAACGATAAAACTCGCGACCAGCACCAAGCAGGTGACTAAAATAATGGTAAACAGCAGCAAATCATGTTCAGCCTGATACTGGCTTACAAATTTATCGGTAATATTTGTCGCAATAAGTGCCGTATAGTGCATTCCCATAATGCTTAAAGTCATCATGACTGCAAAAGCTAGTTTTAAACTTACGCGATTACGATCACTTTCTTTTAACTTATAGGCTAGCAAGAAAGCCAAGCCTGAGCCACTCATGGCAATTAATACAGAAAATAGAATTAGGAATGAGGTGTAATCTTTCTTATAAAGATCGATATTCCAACCCAACATACTCACATAGTACGAAGCGGAAATACCAATTCCCATAATGACTGAACTTAAAATCAGTCTCACTAAAGGTAAGGTATAGCGAGAAGTCAGCCAAATTGAGATACACGAAAGTAAGGCACTAATACCGTAAGAAAATGTAATTAATGGAACATTCGAGGCTGAAGTTTCAAAGATGTGGTAAGCATTCATGCCAACAATATGGACAATACTAATGGCTGCTCCAAGCAATAAACCATTTAGTATTAAAATAAGAGGCTCAACTTTTCTGTAAGCTTGCTTAAATATTAACTGCTCCATGGAAATCACAATATAGCAAATAACGCCAGCCGCAATAAAAGAGCCGACGATCAATGTGCTATCGTAATCAACATGACCCATACTGGACTTCCATGATTATTCAATACTTTTTTTTATTTTGTTCAATTCATTGCACAAAATACAATTAAACACGTTAAAGAAATATTAGTAAATTTGACTTTTTTAGTCAGTTATAAACAATAACATTATCTAACATTTGGTCAAGTATTTTTTACTTTAGAAATCAATAAACTAAACAAAAATTAAGCATCCAATTATATGAAAAATATAGGATTTCTTGAGTCTAGGTCAGCTGACCTTAATGATGATTTTTTAAGCTTGGTTTTTAGCTGAATTAAAATAAAAATCCTGCATTAAGCAGGTTTTTTTAGAAACACTAGAAAAGAGTCTTAGTTTTTCTCTTTGTCTACGATCTTGTTCGCTTGAATCCTGAGTAGGAATCAAGAAAGCAGCGCTTTCTTCCTACGCAAGGAGCGAGGACTAGCAGAGCACTGCTCTGCCCGAGTGCAAGAGCGAAGTTTTACTTCGCTAACGCACGTTTCAAGCTAAAGAGAAATCTTAGTTTTTCTCTTTGTCTACGATTTTGTTTGCTTGAATCCAAGGCATCATCGCACGTAACTTATTACCAGTTACTTCAATACCATGTGCAGCATTTTGACGACGACGAGCAGTCATAGATGGGTAGTTCAACGCACCTTCTTGAATGAACATCTTCGCGTATTCACCAGATTGAATACGTTTTAATGCATTACGCATTGCTTCACGAGATTGTTCGTTAATTACTTCAACGCCAGTTACGTATTCACCATATTCAGCGTTGTTAGACACTGAGTAGTTCATGTCAGCGATACCGCCTTCGAACATCAAGTCAACAATTAACTTAAGTTCGTGTAAGCACTCGAAGTAAGCCATTTCAGGAGCATAACCAGCTTCAACTAAAGTTTCGAAGCCCATTTTAACAAGTTCAACTGCACCACCACAAAGAACTGCTTGCTCACCGAATAAGTCAGTTTCAGTTTCTTCACGGAATGAAGTTTCGATAATACCTGTACGACCACCACCTACGCCAGAAGCGTAAGAAAGCGCAACGTTACGCGCATTACCAGAAGCGTCTTGGTGAATTGCGATTAAGTCAGGAACACCTGAACCACGTTGGAATTCTGAACGTACTGTGTGACCAGGAGCTTTAGGCGCAACCATGATTACGTCTAAGTCTTTACGTGGAACAACTTGGTTATATAGAACAGAGAAACCATGAGCAAATGCTAAAGTCGCGCCTTCTTTAATGTTTGGCTCAATCACGTCACGGTAAAGTTGTGATTGGAATTCATCTGGAGTCAAAATCATTACGAGGTCAGCTTGCTTAACTGCTGCTGGAACTTCAGCAACTTTAAGACCCGCATTTTCAGCTTTCTTCCAAGAAGCTGAACCAGCACGTAAACCTACAGTTACGTCTACGCCTGAGTCTTTAAGGTTAAGTGCATGTGCATGACCTTGAGAACCGTAACCAATAATCGCTACTTTCTTGCCTTGGATGATTGATAAGTCACAGTCTTTGTCGTAAAAAATTTGCATTTGTGTTCTCCGCTAAAATACTTTTTAAAAAATTAAATGGCTAAAACTTTTTCGCCACGGGCGATACCAGATACCCCTGAACGAACGACTTCTAGAATGGTGTTTTCTGAAAGCGCATCAATAAAACCATCTAATTTTTCAGTTGTCCCTGCTATTTGAATGGTATAGGTTGTTGATGTCACGTCTACAATTTGCGCACGGAAAATATCCGCTGTACGCTTAATTTCAGCACGTGAAGCACCTAACGCTTTTACTTTAATCAACATCAGTTCACGCTCAATGTGTGAACCTTCTGATAAATCTACTACTTTTACAACTTCAACAAGTTTGTTGAGTTGCTTCGTAATCTGTTCAATTTTATGGTCATCACCATAAGTGGTTAACGTTAAACGTGATAACGTAGGATCTTCGGTTGGGGCAACATTCAACGTCTCAATGTTGTAGTTACGTTGACTGAATAAACCCACCAAACGAGAAAGCGCACCAGCTTCGTTTTCAACGAGTACAGAAATAATATGTCTCATTATGTACGCTCCCCTTTACCTAACCACATATCCTTCATGGACTGACCTGCGATCAACATTGGATATACATGTTCTGTGCGATCAACCATAACGTTGATGAATACACATTTATCATTAATCGCCATTGCTTCAGCAAGCTTTGACTCTAATTCATCAGCATGATCAATTTGAATACCAACATGGCCATAAGCTTCCATCAACTTGCCAAAATCAGGCAATGATTCAACATATGAGCTTGAGTGACGGCCTTCATAGTTCATATCTTGCCACTGTTTAACCATACCTAAAGCACGGTTATTCAAGCATAAGATCTTCACATTCATACCGTATTGCTTACAAGTTGAAAGCTCTTGAATACACATTTGAATTGAAGCTTCACCCGTAATACAAACAACTTGTTGATCTGGGAAAGCAAGCTTCGCAGCCATGGCATAAGGTAAACCAACACCCATGGTGCCAAGACCACCAGAGTTGATCCATTGACGTGGGCGTTTGTACTTGTAGTACAACGCACCAAACATTTGATGCTGACCAACGTCTGAAGTAATGATGGCATCACCATTCGTTACTTTATATAAAGCTTCAACAACTTGCTGAGGCTTCATTGTGCCATCAGTCGGTGTTTCAAACTTCAAGCCATGAACTTTACGCCATTCATTAATTTGATCCCACCATGCAGCAATCGCTTCAGGGTTTGGCTTAGACACATTCAATTGTTTCAACTGGGTCAACATTTCCTGAAGTACAGGCTCAACTGCCCCTACAATTGGAATGTGCGCCATAATTGTTTTTGAAATGCTTGCCGGGTCAATATCAATATGAATAACTTTGGCATTTAAACAGAATTTTGCAGGATTATTAGTTACTCGGTCATCAAAACGAGCACCTACCGCAAGAATGACATCAGCATTATGCATTGTCATATTTGCTTCATAAGTACCATGCATACCTAACATACCCACGAACTGTGGATCGTCGCCCGGGAAGCCACCAAGGCCCATAAGCGTGTTAGTTACTGGATAACCTAATAAATGAGCGAGTTCAGTTAATAATGCTGATGCATTACCTTGAACAACACCACCACCTGTATAAATGATAGGACGCTTTGCACTTAAAAGTTCATCAATCGCTTTACGAATTTGACCAGAGTGACCACGTGAAGGTGGTTGATAAGAACGCATCTTCACTTTTTCAGGATATTCGTATGCAAACTTTTCTGCTGGATTCGTCGCATCTTTAGGAATATCGACTACAACTGGGCCAGGGCGACCACTTGATGCGATATAAAATGCTTTTTTGATAATTGCAGGAATTTCACTTGCGTGACGAACTTGGAAACTGTGTTTCACGATAGGACGTGAAATACCCACCATATCAGTTTCTTGGAAAGCGTCTTCACCAATAAGATGTGATGCAACTTGGCCAGACAAAATCACCATTGGGATTGAGTCCATATAAGCTGTTGCAATTGGAGTTACTGTATTGGTTGCGCCAGGTCCTGAAGTGACCAGTACTACGCCAGTCTTACCTGTAGCACGTGAGTAAGCATCTGCCATATGACCGGCCGCTTGTTCATGACGTACGAGGTAATGATTGATTTTGTCTTGTTGAAATAGCGCATCATAAATATGTAATACAGCGCCGCCTGGATAACCAAAAACATGTTCAACGCCTTCGTCCGCAAGAGCACGAACGAGCATTTCACCACCAGATAAAAGTTCCAACGTGATTCACCCTAAATTCTTTATCACTATTTATGGAAGGCACAAATAGTGTTTCATTCATTGAATTGTCTGCACTGTTATAGCACACATATTGTCTAGTTTTCGTTGCAATAGAAAAATTTCTGTTTTTCAGCCGTATAAGCTTTTTTAACATTAATAAAGCATGTCTGGATATACATACTTTAGTAAAATCAATCTCTCGGCTAGAGAGAATGTCTATTACAAAACATGACGGTTATTCGAAGGGTGATCAAATAATCGCATATAAAACTAAAGAAAGCATTTTTGTTGTTTAATTCACTAAAGTCAAGATTAAAGGAAAGGTTTTTCCATAAAAAAAACTAGCTGACGTTTTTTTAATCTAATATCGAATCGTAAATTTGATCACCCTGCCTCATTATTTATATAAAAAACACTCTTTTTGATATAAAACCACTCATTCTAAATTGCTTATTTATGAACTTTATTTAAATATAGTCAGTATTTTTTGGGGAACATCTAATATGAACTTATCTTATTTAAAAACAAGCTTATATACAGCAGTCGCAACAGCGATTTTAGTTTGCTCAAGTCAGAGTCAGGCAGAGCAATATTACAAATGGGTAGATAAAAGTGGCTCGACACACTACACCACGACACCACCGCCTAAAGGCGCGAAACATTTGAACACAGTTTCGACTTATGGCACCCAGCCACCTGTAAAGAATTCGACACCAACCCCAGAACAACAAACTCAAGATAAAACAGATAAAGCCGTAGCAGCAGCTCCATCTGCAGCACCGGCTCCATCTGCTACAGCACCACGTTAAGTAAAAGAAGAGTGGTGAATACTTTCACCACTCTTCCATGATTTAAAATAAAGAAGAATGGGTTGGGAAATTTTTATAGCTCATATTAAAAGATAAAATCGTGATCTAAAAACTGACATTTTCCTGTATTTTGCGCTATGCTGTGCAGCAATCTTTCATTTCAATTTTCGTTGTATAGCTTACGTCTATGACTATTTCTCACATTGACCCAGAATATCAAGCAAACACGATTGAACCATCAGTCCAACAAGATTGGGAAAATCGTAAAGTCTTTAAAGTTGCCGACACTGTCGAAGGTAAACATCGTTACATCCTGTCAATGTTCCCTTACCCAAGTGGCAAACTGCACATGGGTCATGTGCGTAACTATACAATTGGCGATGTAATTAGCCGTTTTTACCGTCTAAAAGGCGAAACCGTACTACAACCAATGGGTTGGGACGCATTTGGTTTACCTGCGGAAAACGCTGCAATTGCCCATAAAGTTGCTCCGGCAAAATGGACATTTGAAAACATCGCTTACATGCGTGACCAATTAAAAAAATTAGGTCTATCTGTAGATTGGGACCGTGAATTTGCAACTTGTACACCAGAGTACTACCACTGGGAACAATGGTTGTTCGTTCAACTTTATAAAAAAGGCTTAATCTACCGTAAACTTTCAACAGTAAACTGGGACCCGGTTGACCAAACAGTTTTAGCTAACGAACAAGTTGAAAATGGTCGCGGATGGCGTTCTGGTGCATTGGTTGAAAAACGCGATATTCCAATGTACTACTTCCGTATTACGGACTATGCACAAGAATTATTAGACGACCTAGACACCTTACAAGACGGCTGGCCTCAACAAGTGTTGACCATGCAACGTAACTGGATTGGTCGCTCTACTGGTATGGAAATTACTTTCCCATCTGCCAATACCGAAATTTATGCTGACGGCTTAACTGTTTATACAACACGTGCTGACACGCTGATGGGCGTGACATATGTTGCTGTTGCAGCAGAACACCCTCTTGCGCTTAAAGCTGCTGAAAACAACCCTGAATTGGCTGCATTTATTGAAGAATGCCGCATGGGTTCAGTTGCAGAAGCTGACTTGGCAACAGCCGAGAAAAAAGGCATGGCAACAGGCTTGTTTGTAAAACACCCTGTAACTGGTGAACAGCTTCCTGTCTGGATCGCAAACTACGTATTAATGTCTTATGGTTCTGGCGCAGTGATGGCTGTACCAGCACATGACGAACGTGACTTTGAATTTGCGAATAAGTTCAGCTTACCAATTAAGCAAGTGATTGATGCCAAAGGCGCTGACGATGCAGACTACTCTGCAACTGAGTGGCAAGAATGGTACGGTTCTAAAGAAGGTAAACTTGTTAACTCTGGCGAGTTTGATGGTTTAGAATTCCAAGCTGCGTTTGACGCATTCCTTGCGAAATTAGAACCACAAGGTTTAGCAAACTCTAAAGTTCAATTCCGTTTACGTGACTGGGGTGTTTCTCGTCAACGTTACTGGGGTTGTCCAATTCCAATGATTAACTGTGATACTTGTGGTCAAGTCACAGTTCCAGAAGACCAACTTCCGGTTGTATTACCAACTGACGTTGTTCCAGATGGTTCAGGTAACCCGCTTAATAAAATGCCTGAGTTCTATGAAACGAAATGCCCTTGCTGTGGTGGCGATGCACGTCGTGAAACAGATACTTTGGATACATTCGTAGAGTCATCTTGGTACTACGCACGCTATGCGTCTCCAGACTTCACTGGCGGTATGGTGAAACCTGAAGCTGCTCAAAACTGGCTTCCTGTAAACCAATACATTGGTGGTGTGGAACACGCGATTCTTCACTTACTTTATGCGCGTTTCTTCCACAAATTAATGCGTGATGAAGGCGTTGTACAAGGTAATGAACCATTTACTAACTTGTTAACTCAAGGCATGGTGCTTGCAGATACATTCTATCGTGAAGCAGAAAATGGTAAGAAAACTTGGTTCAACCCTGCTGACATCGAATTAGAACGTGATGAGAAAGGTCGTATTCTTTCTGCAAAATATTCAGGTGACGGTCAAGAAGTGATTATCGGCGGACAAGAAAAAATGTCTAAGTCGAAAAATAACGGTATTGACCCACAAGCAATTATTGACCAATACGGCGCAGATACCGCACGTGTATTCATGATGTTTGCTGCTCCACCAGATCAATCTTTAGAATGGTCTGATGCAGGTGTTGAAGGTGCTAACCGTTTCTTGAAACGTGTATGGCGTCTGGTAGCAAGCTTCCTTGAAAAAGGAAATGCTGCAACTGCAATCGATACAGCAAACTTGTCTAAAGATGCTCAAGATTTACGTCGTAAGACTCACGAAACGATTCAAAAAGTAAGTGATGATATTGAACGCCGTCATGCATTCAACACTGCAATTGCTGCTTTGATGGAATTGTTAAACGCAAGCAACAAGTTTGAAGCAAAAGATGACAATGATGTTGCTGTAGAACGTGAAGCAATCACAACATTGTTAACGTTACTTGCTCCATTTGCACCGCATTTAAGTCAAACTTTATTGACTCAGTTTGGTACAGACTTAACAGCAGCAATCTTCCCTGAGGTTGATGCTTCTGCATTAACACGTAATACCCAAACGATTGTTGTACAAGTAAATGGTAAACTTCGCGGTAAACTTGAAGTTTCTGTCGATATTTCTAAAGATGACTTATTAGCTCAGGCTAAAGCATTACCAGAAGTTCAACAGTTCTTAACAGGACCAACCAAAAAAGAAATTGTGGTTCCAAACAAATTGGTTAACCTCGTGGTTTAATTACAGGTATTAATGAGAGGATCAAGCATGCACTTAGCCAAACGTTTAGCCGCTGTTGTTTTAACCTTAGGCCTTAGTGCAGGCTTAGTCGGGTGTGGTTTCCATTTAAAAGGAACTAACCCGACTGCGACTCCACTTGTTTATAAAAAGTTAAGCCTTGAGTTACCGGCAAAAACCGATGACCTAGAAACACAATTAAAAGTGTATTTAGCTGCAAATGGCGTTCAGTTCAGTAATGATAACGATGCGTATGTTCTTCATGTTTTAGAGTACACACCGCGTCGTCAACTTCTAAATGGTAAGCTTACAGAAGTGTTGTTACGCTTGACTGTGACTTTCCAAATTGAAGACCGTCAAGGTAATAAAATTACCGAGCCACGTACTTTAACTGCATCTCGTAGTTATCAATACGATTTGGCAACGGTTAACACTGAGAACCAGCAAGAAGGCTACTTACAACGTATTGTGATTGATGACATTGCACAGCAAATTACTCGTCAAATTTCAGCAAACCGCTTACCAAAAGCTCAACCATAAGATTTAATTGTTCTTAAGTAATGAAACTTGACTATTTACAAGCTCTTAAACGCATTCCGGAAGCCCGGGGTGCGTGGATTCTGCATGGACAGGAACCATTACTTGAACAAAACTTATTAGATACTTTCCGCAAAAGCTGGCAGCAGCAAGACATTGAAAGACAGCGCTATGACATTAGTAGTGTGAGTGACTGGAAAAATGTTTTTAATGCACTGAACAGCTTGTCTTTATTTTCGCAGCAACTTGCGATTGAAGTTCATGGCAATATCAAGCCCGATGCAAATGGTCTAAAACAGCTTAAAAGCTATATTCAGCACAATGAAACTAACCTGCTGTTAATTGTTTTACCTAAACAAGACAGTAGCAGTTTAAAGTCTGCTTTTTTCCAAGTTGTTGAAGCAAACGGCGTTGTGGTTGCTTTAACTGCCAACTACCCGCAAGACCGTCAAAGAATTTTAACTGCCGAAGCAGACAAGCTTGAAATTCAACTCGACAATGACGCTTGGCAGTGGCTCATGCAGCATCATGAGCACAACTTACTCGCTGCTAAAAATAGCTTAATGCGCGTACGAGATACTTTCCCAGACCAAAAGCTGATTCAAATTGAACAGTTATATGCATGCCTACAAGATCAATCTCGTTACACCACTTACGATTTAAGTGATGCTTTATTAGAAGGTAATCTCGCTCAGTCGATTAAGATTTTCCAGTATTTAATTGGTTCTGGTGAGCCCGAAAGCCTAATCTTATGGACATTAAGTAAAGAAATGCGTTTACTCATGCAGTTGTTTGAACAACCGCACAATGCATTGCAACTAGGAATCTGGAAAACCAAAGTTAGCTTATATCAACAAGCTTTAAGAAGACTCAATCCACAACAGTTTTTAGGCTGGTCTACTCTACTCTTGCAAATCGATGCGGCAATTAAAGGCATGTCGAATGAAAATGCCGAACATTTAATGCAACAGGCCATTGCCGAGTTGTGTGGAAAAACATTATTTATACAATAGCGCTTAGAAATTGGGCGGCTGCTTTTGTTGAAATATCATAAAAATTCACGTTTTATCCTCATTTGACTTTTATACTAAGTGAAATTTTAGACTTTTCGACCTATTGCCATGCCAAAAATAAAGCCAATTAAACTCGTTATTATTGTCGTCTGTATAGCCGTTATTGCTGCGCTAGCTTGGAAATTTTTAAAGCCTAAACAGCAGCAGCCTCAATATATTACAGCAGAGGTAACTCGCGGAGACATTGAAAATAATGTACTTGCCACAGGTACACTTGATGCAACCAAACTGATTAGTGTGGGTGCTCAGGTGTCTGGTCAGGTAAAAAAAATGTATGTGCAACTTGGTGATCATGTAAAACAAGGCCAACTGATTGCACAAATTGACTCGACTACCCAAGAAAACAGTTTAAAAACATCTGATGCCAACATTAAAAACTTAGAAGCTCAGCGCCTTCAACAAGTGGCATCTTTAAATGAAAAACAACTTGAGTATCGTCGTCAGCAACAAATGTATGCTCAAGATGCGACACCTCGTGCCGACTTAGAGTCAGCTGAAGCTGCTTATAAAACAGCTCAGGCACAAGTTAAAGCATTAGATGCACAAATTGAGTCTGCGAAAGTTACTCGCTCAACAGCACAAACAAATATTGGCTATACACGTATTGTTGCGCCAACTGACGGTACGGTTGTTGCGATTGTGACTGAAGAAGGTCAAACCGTAAACGCAAACCAAAGTGCTCCAACGATCGTTAAAATTGCAAAACTACAAAATATGACGATTAAAGCACAGGTGAGTGAAGCCGATATTATGCGAGTAGAAAAAGGCCAACAAGTCTACTTCACCACTCTAGGCGATGAAACTAAACGCTATGCGACATTGCGTCAGATTGAACCAGCTCCAGATTCAATTTCTAGTGAAACAACAAGTACGACAAGCTCAACTACAAGTTCAGCTGTTTATTACAACGCTTTATTTGACGTTCCAAATACAGATGGCAAATTACGTATTGATATGACTGCTCAAGTTTATATCGTACTAGATTCAGCAAAGAATGCTTTACTGGTTCCATCTTCTGCTTTAAGTAATAAACAATTTTCTGGTCAGAAAAAATCTGGTCAGGCTACAGACAAAGCTGCTTCAACTCCAAGTGCGGAAAGAAAACAGATAGGTAATGGTGCTCGTTTAGAACGCTTAAATTTAACTGCTGAACAAAAACAACTGGTCGAACAAGGTAAGGCAACGCTTAGTGTAGTGCGTATTTTACAAGCAGATGGAACAACTAAACCGACTCAAATATTGGTAGGTATTAACAACCGTGTAAATGCTCAAGTACTTGCCGGATTAAAACAAGGTGACCAAGTTGTGATTGCAGACAGCTCAGATACTTCTGCTGCTTCTGCAAATAGTGGTAATAATCGCCGCCGTGGCCCAATGGGAATGTAAGCATGACAAAACAAGCTTTGCTTGAAGTCAGCAATCTGGTCCGGGAATTCCCTGCTGGCGAAAGCACGATACAAATTTTAAAAGGCATTGACCTTACTATTTATGAAGGTGAACTTGTTGCCATTGTCGGTCAGTCCGGTTCTGGTAAATCAACACTCATGAATATTTTAGGCTGTCTGGACCGCCCAACGAGTGGTAGCTATAAAGTTAATGGCCAAGAAACAGGTAAACTTGAACCCGACCAGTTAGCGCAGTTACGCCGTGAATATTTTGGTTTTATTTTCCAGCGCTATCATTTACTCGGTGACTTATCTGCCGAAGGTAACGTTGAAGTCCCAGCTGTTTATGCAGGTGTTACACCGTCTGATCGTAAACAGCGTGCAACAGCCCTACTCACTGAATTAGGCTTAGGGACTAAAACACAAAACCGACCAAGCCAGCTTTCAGGTGGTCAACAGCAACGTGTTTCAATTGCACGTGCCCTCATGAATGGTGGTGATGTAATCTTGGCCGATGAGCCAACGGGTGCGCTCGATTCACATAGTGGTGTTGAGGTCATGCGAATTTTGCGTGAACTTAATGCCGCTGGTCATACCATTATTTTGGTTACACACGATATGCAAGTTGCAAAAAATGCAACGCGTATTATTGAAATTAGTGACGGGGAAATTATTAGTGACCGTCCTAATGCTCCAGACCAATCTACAGAAGAAGTTCAATCTGACCCAGATGCAGCCCCTGCTCTACAAAACAAGCAGAAAAAAGGTAAAAGTATTTCGGCTTGGCGCTCAACTTTAGACCGCTTATCTGAAGCTTTCCAAATGGCTTTACTGTCCATGAATGCCCACCGTATGCGTACCTTCCTCACCATGTTAGGTATTATTATCGGGATTGCTTCCGTGGTAACGGTTGTCGCACTGGGTAATGGCTCGCAAAAGCAGATTTTAGAAAATATTAGCGGCCTCGGTACCAATACCATTACAGTTTTTCAGGGTAAAGGTTTTGGTGACAACTCTAAAACAGCCAGTTTTAAAACTTTGGTTCCTGCAGATGCTGATGCATTAATGACCCAGCCTTATGTAAGTGCGGTCAGTCCAATGGTCAGTACATCAAAAACAATGCGTTATCAGCAAAATGAAGCAAACGCGACTATTAACGGTGTGAGCAACGATTATTTTGATGTAAAGGGTTTGGTTTTTAAAGATGGACAAACCTTTGATCAGCGTAGTGTACGTGACCGTTCACAAGATGTTGTGATTGATACCAATACACAAAAGCAGTTCTTTAGTGATGGTACCAACCCAATTGGGCAAGTGGTTTTACTCGGTAGTGTACCGGCTCGTATTATCGGTATTGTAGAGCCTCAAACTAGCGGTATGGGTTCAGATGACACACTCAATGTATATATGCCCTATACCACAGTCATGAGCCGCATGTTGGGACAAGCCAATGTCCGTAATATTGTGGTTCGTATTAATGATCAATACTCAACCAGTGCAGCCGAAAATGCGATTGTTAACTTACTCACACAAAGACATGGTGCTCAAGATATTTTCACCATGAACAGTGACAGTATCCGTCAAACCATTGAGAAAACAACCAGCACCATGACACTTCTAGTTTCAGCAATTGCTGTCATTTCTCTTGTAGTTGGTGGTATCGGTGTAATGAATATTATGTTGGTTTCGGTGACTGAACGTACACAAGAAATTGGGGTACGTATGGCTGTCGGCGCTCGACAAAGTGATATTTTGCAGCAGTTCCTAATCGAAGCAATTTTAGTGTGTTTAATTGGTGGTGTACTCGGCGTATTGCTTTCGCTGGGTTTAGGGCAGCTCATTAACAAAGTAGCCGCAGGTAATTTCGCAGTAGCATATTCTACGACTTCGATTGTAGCTGCATTTGTTTGCTCAACATTAATTGGAGTCGTATTCGGTTTCTTGCCTGCCAAAAATGCCGCAAAACTCGATCCTGTTGCAGCACTATCACGAGAATAAGGAAAATTGCATGTCTTTTTCAATGACTAAACTTAGCGCAGCACTTCTCCTCACCAGTTCTCTTGTGGGATGTGCAGCAATCGTTAAAACACCTTACCAAGCGCCTTCTGTACAGGTTCCGGGTAACTTCCAATACGATGCAACTAAAACAAAAACAGCATCAGTCGAGCAATATTCTGACCGTTGGTGGACGCTTTTTAACGATGCTCAGCTCAACCAGCTTGTAAGTAACGTGTTACAACGCAATAGCGATTTGGCTGTTGCAGGAATCACTTTAAAGCAAGCTCGTTTAAAAGCTGATTTAACTGCAAATCAACAAGGCTTGCGTACCAGTTCAAGTGTTTCTACAGGCCATACTTTTGATTTAAATTCAGGTGATGACAGCTCTAAAGGCTTATCAATGAGTGCGGGTGTAAGCTATGAGCTTGATTTGTTTGGCAAGCTTGCTCGTCAAACCGAAGCGAGCAAATGGGAAGCCTTGGCAACTGAACAAGACTTACAAGCGACTGGGCAAAGCCTGATTGCTACTACAGCGAAACTCTACTGGCAACTCGGCTATTTAAATGAACGTTATGCAACTGCGCAGCAAAGCTTAGCCACTTCACAAAAGCTTTATCAGTTGGTTCAAACCCAATATAAAGCTGGCGCAGTTTCAGGCTTAGACCTCACGCAAGCCGAACAGTCTGTTCAAAGCCAAAAAGCAAGTTTAAGTCAAATTGAACAACAGCTGGTTGAAACCCGTACAGCCATTGCAGTGTTATTGCATGAACCTGTACAGCAGCTCAACATTCAAGAACCACAACGTTTACCACGTACTGCACTCCCTGCTATTGGTGCTGGTTTACCAGCGGATATTCTGTCACGTCGTCCAGACTTGCAAGCAGCCGAGCTTCGCTTACGAGAAACTCTAGCAACCAAAGATGCAACAAAAGCAAGCTACTATCCATCAATTAGCTTAACCAGTAGTTTAGGTTCAAGTAGCACGTCGTTAACGGAGTTATTACGTAACCCTGCCCTCACACTTGGGGCGAGTTTAAGCTTACCGTTTTTGCAATATAACGATATGAAAAAAAATATTGCGATTAGCGACCTAGACTATGAAAAAGCGATTATTCAATATCGCCAAACGCTTTATCAAGCTTTTGCTGATGTAGAAAATGCATTATCAAGTCGTACTGAACTCGACAAACAAGTAGAGTTTCAAGCACGTAATCTTGAACTTGCAGAAAAAACCGAACGTTTAACTGAAGTGCGTTATCGTTATGGTGCTGTTGCATTAAAAACACTTCTCGATGCTCAGCAAACTACACGTACTGCGCGCTTGAGTCTTGTTGAAACCAAGCAAAGCCAATACAACGCTTATGTTACCCTTATGCAGGCATTAGGTGGTTCGCCGGTAAAAGAGTTGCCGCAATAACTTGCGCCCACTAAAAAAGCCGTAGTCCTTCAACTACGGCTTTTTTTATGTCTGAATAAATTTTAAAACTTATTCATCATCCATCATAGATTGGCTCATACCTACAGTATTGAAACCACCATCTACATATAGAATTTCACCAGTAATACCTGAAGCCCAAGGTGAGCATAGGAATAACGCGGCATTACCTACTTCTTCAATCGTTACGTTACGCTTTAATGGTGCAACTTTTTCGTTAGCATCTAACATTTTACGGAAAGATTTAATACCAGAAGCAGCTAAAGTACGGATTGGACCAGCAGAAATCGCGTTTACACGGATACCATCAACACCTAAGCTTGATGCCAAGTAACGAACACCAGCTTCTAAAGATGCTTTCGCCATACCCATTACGTTGTAGTTAGGCATAACGCGCTCAGAACCTTGGTAAGTCAAAGTTAATAAACAACCTTGGCGAGCTTGTAATAAAGGTTTTGCAGCACGTGCCATTGCAACAAAGCTGTATGCGCTAATGTCATGAGCAATTTTAAAACCGTCACGGTCAGTCACGTCAGTGAAGTCACCGTCAAGTGTGTGTGCAGGAGCAAAGCCGATTGAGTGCACAACACCGTCTAGGCCATCCCAATGTTTTGCAAGTTCCGCAAATGCATTATCAATTTCAGCATCAACAGCAACATCACATGGAAACACAAGCTTAGAACCGAATTGCTCAGCAAACTCATCTACACGTTTTTTTAATTTTTCGTTCGGATAAGTAAATGCAAGCTCAGCACCTTCACGGTGTAATGCTTGGGCAATACCAAAAGCAATTGATAATTTACTAGCAACGCCTGCAATCAAAAAGCGCTTACCTGCTAAAAGTCCTTGTGTCATGCCGATCTCACTCAAAACAATTTTCAGCATAATGCCAATATTCAGCAGTTTTCGAAATTGCATAATGCATCTTTTTTCAAAAATCGCACGAAAAAAAATCGCCCCTATAGCGGAGCGACTTTTTATGATCTAAATTTTAGTCATCAGACAATAAGCCAATTAGACGTAAGAACGAGATATACATCCAGACTAAAGTTGCAAGCAACGCAATACCACACAACCATTCCATGAATTTTGGAGCACGGTATGCCGCATTGGTTTCAATTAAATCAAAATCTAAAATTAGGTTAAGTGAGGCAATAACTGCAACGAATGCGGCAAAACCAATTCCTAACCAGTTACTTTCAAAAATATAAGGAACGCTTGAGCCAAACGCTAAGCGCATCACCATCTGCACGATAAATACAATAAAGATCGCTAAAGATGCAGAGATCACAACTGATTTGAACTTTTCAGTAGCGCGTATAATTTGAAACTTATATAAGCCAAACATCACTAAAGTGGTTACGAAGGTTGCCAATAAAGCTTGAAGAGGAACGCCCGGATATTTCAACTGGAAAGTAAACGAAATACCACCTAGAAACGCCCCTTCAAATAAGGCATACGGAATTGCCAATGTTGGCGCAGTTGTTGGTTTAAACGTTGTAATTAAAGCTAAAACCAAGCCACCAATTGCACCCACAATTGATGCTGCGTAAGCAATACCAACATTTGCAGTAAAGGCTGCATAGAAAAATAAAGCGACACCCACTGCGGCAGCAATGATGGTCAACATCACAGATTTTTGAATCGCACCTTGCACGGTCATCGGTTGACTATAGTCACTGACCGTTTCAACGCGAGTCAGTATCGGGTTATTACTTTGCATAAATGCTCTCTTTTTATAATAAATAAACTTAAAACATCATTTTAAGCAAAATGAATATGAAAGCCAAATTAGCCCTTGGCATTATTGTAACAATGTCCTTTAAACAATAAAAAAGGGAGCTTTAGCCCCCTTTTCATTTTTACTTGAACAACGTCATTAATCTTTACCATCAGTATTCATAATGAAAAAGTATTCACGGTAATATTTAAGTTCAGAAATTGAGTCACGAATATCATCCATTGCCAAATGCGATGCATTCTTTTTCAGGCCGCTCATAATTTCAGGGCGCCAGCGTTTTGAGAGTTCTTTGATCGTAGATACATCAAGATTACGATAGTGGAAATACTGCTCAAGCTCAGGCATTAAACGATGTAAGAAACGGCGATCCTGACAAATCGAGTTACCACACATTGGTGAAATTTTTGGATTGACCCATTTTTTTAGGAATTCTAAAGTCTGTAACTCAGCATCACGGGCCGTCAACTTACTACGACGAACTCGTTCAATTAAACCTGACTGGCCATGCTGGCGAGTGTTCCACTCATCCATTGCATTTAAAATACGATCAGGTTGATGAATAGCCAAAACCGGACCTTCGGCAAGTACATTTAAATGATCATCTGTAATAATTGTTGCGATTTCAATAATCTGGTCGTTGTCGGTATCTAAACCGGTCATTTCCAGATCAATCCAAATTAATCGTGTATTTAAAGTACTGCTCATGTATGTACGTTCTAAAATGCCGTAAAAACATCAATAGTAGCAAATTTCTTGCTTCTGCGCTGTAATTCCATACCAGCTTCGTGCTATTTTTGCGGTCTTCAAACAATGGTTTTTTTGGGATATGAATGGCTCTAATTCGTAAGCGTCGTTTAACTGAGCAACAGCAACGTCGTATTGAAAAACAGCATAAAACTCGCCAAGAAGAAGTCGATACTTCACAAGATCTAGATGGGCTGGTTGTACAGCACTATGGCCGTCAACTTGAAGTACAGGCACTTTCTGTACCCGAGCATCACCCAGAAAAACCTCAAGTTGCCGAAGGCGAACCAGAACCATTTTGGAAACCGATTGAGCTCAAAAGCGTATGGCGCTGTCACACCCGTACAAATCTTGAATTACTGGTCACGGGTGACCGAGTGAAGTGGCAAGCAGACCCTAACACAGGCTTAGGAATTATTACTGCAATTCACCCACGTACTTCACTGCTTACTCGTCCAGATCGCTATCACAAAGTAAAACCTGTGGCAGCCAATATCAGTTTAATCGTTATTGTTTTTGCTCCACTTCCAGAACCAGCACCTACTTTGATTGACCGCTACTTAGTGGCATGTGCAGATGCAAATATTCCTGCTCTTTTAGTGTTGAATAAATCAGATTTACTCACTGAAAACGATCCGATTCTCGACATGCTCAAAGAGTATGAAGATTTAGGTTATGAAAGCATGATTTGTCATTCTAAAGGCGATATTTCAGCATTGTCTCAACGACTTGATGGTGAAACCGTTGCTTTTGTTGGTCAGTCAGGTGTTGGTAAAAGCTCGCTTATTAATGTGCTTATTCCAGATGCTGAGCAGAAAACCAATATCATTTCTGAAAACTCTGCACTTGGCCAACACACCACGACTTCTACGCGCTTAATCAACTTTGGTAAAAATGGTGCCTTAATTGATTCGCCGGGAATTCGTGAGTTTGGGCTTTGGCATCTCGATTTAGAAAAAATTCGTATGGGTTTTCCTGAAATTGAAGCACATTTAGGCTCATGTCAGTTCCGCAATTGCACGCATACTCATGAAAAGAACTGTGGCTTAAAACAGGCTGTTGAAGCAGGTGAAATTTTGCCACGACGTTTAGATAGCTTCTTACGTTTAATCGATGAGATTCAAGAAGCGCAGCAAAAAAACTAATTTTCTACCCCTTTTGCCCTTGAAGTGGTGATTTTGATCACCATCTATATACGCTATACTCTAGGTCAATTTTGTTTTTAATTTTTTTAGGTGACTTGTGGAACGCTGGTTAGAGTTTATGGGGAATCACCCCATTTTGTTTGGTACACTCGGAGTCTTGATCGTATTGTTCTTCATTTTTGAAGGTCAACGTAACGGTCGTAAAATTTCTCCACAGTCGCTTGGTATTTTAGTGAAAGCGAAGAATGCTATTTTAATTGACTTACGCGATAGCAAAGACTTCCGCGAAGGTCACATTAGTGGTAGCCGCAATATTCCTTATAGCCAAATTGCAAGTCATGCTGATGAATTAAAAGCAAGTGACCGTCCATTGGTATTTATTTGCAACCTAGGGCAAGTTGCTGGTAGCGCTTTACAAAAAGTCGCTCACCATGATAGCTATCGCCTCGATGGTGGTATCAGTAACTGGAAAGCTCAAGGCTTACCCCTCGTTAAAAGCAAACCAAAAGCTTAAGGAGAATTGTTATGGCAGCAAATGTCATTGTTTACTCAACTTCTGTATGCCCATATTGCGTTCGCGCGAAACAATTACTTGAGCGTAAAGGTGTTGCTTATAAAGAAGTAAATCTTTCTGTTGAAGCACCAGAAGTACGTGTTGAATTAATGCAACGTACCAATCACCGTACTGTTCCACAAATTTTTATTAATGATCAGTTTATCGGTGGTTTTGACCAACTTTATGCTTTAGAGCGTGAAGGTAAACTCGACGAATTATTGGCTTAACCTCGCATCCATATTAAGGAAAAAACAATGAGCGAAGAACAACAAGTTCAACCACAATTAGCTTTAGAGCGTATTTATACAAAAGATATTTCTTTTGAGGTTCCAGGGGCACAAGTTTTTACTAAACAATGGCAACCTGAACTTAACATCAATCTTTCTTCTGCTGCAGAAAAGATTGACCCAACTCACTTTGAAGTATCTTTAAAAGTTGTGGTTGAAGCCAATAATGACAATGAAACAGCGTTCATCGTAGATGTAACTCAATCTGGTATTTTCTTAATCGATAACATCGAAGAAGATCGCTTACCTTACATTTTGGGTGCATACTGCCCGAACATTTTGTTCCCGTTCTTACGTGAAGCTGTAAATGACTTAGTCACTAAAGGTAGCTTCCCTCAATTACTTCTTACTCCTATCAATTTTGATGCAGAGTTCGAAGCAAATATGGAACGTGCTCAAGCTGCTGCCGTTGAAGGTCAAGCTTAATTTATAGCTTGCTCTAAACAAAAAAAACCGCGTAATTCGCGGTTTTTTTATATCTACTATTTTGTTTGTTAGCCATCAAGCGAATGAAGCTGAATAGAAGGAAACTGAAACCCACGGCAAGACTGCTCGGAACGCCATGCGACCGTTAAAATCATGTTACCTAAGATAAAGTTTTGATAAGCAAACGTTCCAATAAGTTCATGCGAACATAATCCACCATGATTGGTAGGATGCGCTTGAGTATTTAAAGTATTTAAATCCAAACGTATACCAAGGCCTGAAGCTTTTAAAACAGCTTCTTTAGTAGTCCAAACTTTAAACCAAAACTCTCTATCTTGTTCTAGAGTTTGCCATGTTGCATATTCATCAGCGTGAAAGGCATGTTGTGCCAGACTATCTAAACGTACTTTACGATCAAGTTCTTCAACATCTATACCAATATCTTTAACATGTTCACTTAACGCCAAAGCATAATATTGTTGGCTATGTGAATGGTTAAAATGCAAAGTATGATCCAATAAATAAGGTTTGCCATACTCATGTTTTGCAAATTGCAAATCTGTTGGATTTACATTTAGCTTTTGAGCTAATAGCTTATTTTTAATATGTTGTATCTGCTGCTTTTTATAATCGTTAAATGTACGAAAGTCGGGAAAGTCTTTTTGTTGTTGTTTTAAAAATGTATCTAGCTTCCCTGTATAGACTTCAATATTTTTGTCAATCATTTTTTAAATCCATTCTATCTGGGAGTAAAGCTAATATAAAAGTAACAATAACTTATTAAACCATATAATAAAAAGCCCAAAGAAGACTTTGGGCTTTTTTACATTCATACAAATTAACGGTTAAATTTCTTTTCCGCTTTCTTGAATTTCTGAATATAACGACGACGACGAGCTGCTGTACGCTCATCAACCTGACTCTTACGACCTTCAAACGGGTTTTCAGAAGTTTTAAAGTCAATACGAACTGGCGTACCTTCAAGTTTATATACTTTACGGAACACGTTCTCTAAGTAACGGCGGTAGTCCGCAGGTGTTTTATCAACCTTGTTACCATGAATCACAATAGTCGGTGGGTTTTGTCCGCCCATGTGCGCATAACGCATTTTAATACGTTTTCCACTAATCATTGGTGGTTGGTGAGCTTCTGTTGCATCACTCAAAATTTGAGTTAATTTCGCTGGTGATACTTTTAAGTTCGCAGACTCATAGGCACGATGGATAGAAGGATATAAATCACCTACCCCTGTTCCATGCAGTGCAGAAATTAAATGAATTTTTGCCCAAGGAATAAAGTCAAAACGACGCTCAACATCAAGCTTACATTGCTTGCGATCGTATTCAGACATGTTATCCCATTTGTTAATGGCGATTACCATGGCACGACCAGCTTCAAGCGCATAGCCAATTAAATGTAAGTCTTGCTCAACAATACCTTCACGTGCATCGACCACAACAACCACAACGTGTGCATCTTTCATTGCCTGTAAAGTTTTAACAATTGAGAACTTCTCAATCATTTCATCAACTTTACCTTTACGACGCACACCCGCTGTATCAATTAAGGTGTATTTACGGCCTTCACGCTCAAACGGAATATAAATAGAGTCACGAGTTGTACCCGGTTGGTCAAATGCGACTACACGGTCTTCACCAAGTAAGCGGTTTACCAGCGTTGATTTACCTACGTTTGGACGACCAATAATGGCTAAACGTAAGCCAGTGTCTTTGTCATGTTCATCTGGGTTTTCATCTTCTGGAACTTCCGCAAGTACATCTTCCAGCATTTGCTGAACGCCACGACCATGACTTGCTGCAACTTGTAATGGTTCGCCCATACCAAGTTTATAAAACTCAACTAAAGCAGCTTCAGCATGTACGCCATCTACCTTGTTCGCAACAAGATAAATTTTCTTACCTAAAGTACGAAGTTCACGAGCAATTTGCTCATCAGAAGCTAACAAACCGGCACGCGCATCAACTACAAAAATAATAATATCTGCTTCGTTGATGGCTGTTTTTGACTGCTCGGCCATGTAGTTATCGATACCGCCTTCACTTTCACCGATACCGCCAGTATCAACAACAATGAAAGACTTATTTTGATAAGTCGCATCACCATATTTACGGTCACGAGTCAGACCCGCGAAGTCGGCTACAAGTGCATCACGACTCTTGGTAATCTGGTTAAATAACGTTGATTTTCCGACATTCGGACGACCAATGAGCGCAATAACGGGTTTCATACAATAACCTTAATCAAGACCAGCCATATCTCATGGCATGAGCATTAGAAACAATACAGGAGATATATTTTAAGGTCAGATATGACCATAATAAAAGACGGGGCTTTGAACTGATTTAATTCAAACACCCCGATATTTTTAACAGCGTAATTTGTTAAGCGGCTATTTTAGCACAAGCGAACAAAATTAACGATTCTGCCAAATACTTAAATCGCCTTTTTGGGTCGAAACGTAGAGTTGATTCTCAATAACACGTAATGTATTGACCTCACCACTCGTTTTAGAACGTCCCACCAATTTACCTGTTGTCGGGTCAATAAGATGTAAAACACCATCCAAATCACCGACTATTAAATTTTGGCCTAATACAACAGGATTACTTAAATGACGATTCAACAAGCTGTCATTTTGCCAAAGCTGCTCACCTGTCGTTAAATCATAAGCAGTCAGCTTGCCATCAGTTGACGAAACAAATACTTTATTGTCATAAACTTCTGGACGTTTGGTACTGCTTGAATCTTCACTCCAAACTACACGTTGAGAAGCCAAATCAGTCACTGTGACTTGCCCTTGGAAGCTTGTTGTCACCATAAGCTGGCCTGCAACAACTGGATCACCATCAATATCGATCAGGCGTTGAATATCAGAACGACCTTCACTTACCGCAACACGACGTTGGAAACGTGGAATACCGCTAATGATATCAATTGCATAAACATAAGCATTTGCTGAAGCAATTAAAACAGTACGTGAATCAAGGCTCACTGGCGATGGCTGACCGCGCAAACTAAACTGAACGTTTGGCAATTTGTATGCCCAGACTTGTTGTCCTGATGATGCATCATGTGCAAAAACAGTACCATCATTTGCAATCGTAATCACACGTCCAGACTGAACTAAAGAAGGACTTAATAATGCACCAGATAATTGTGCAGTCCATTTTTGTTCACCTGTTGCTTGATCTAAAGCAAATAGCTGACCTTTGCTGTTACCCACAACAACAATACCTTCAGCCGCTTCAACACCAGAGCTTAAGCCCAATTTACTTACTTTTTTCTCCCAAAGACGTTGTTTGCCACGATATGCTGCAACTTCACCTTTAGGATCAAGTGTAAAGACAACGCCTTCATTAGCATCAAGTTGTAAACGTAATGGATCTGCCTTATTCGTAGAAGAAACACTGCGTGAAAACACCGGTACTAGAGCCTTTGTCGACTCAGTCAATTTCGGTAGTGGATTTGGTTTTGCTTCTTTTACTTTGTTGCTAGAACATCCCACCAATACAGCTGATGCGATTGCAATTGCCAAAGGCAGTTTGAATTTCTGATTCATTAAGACTCTTCCACCTGTGTTTCCAAAATTGGGCGCTCAATCTGTGGATCTTCAACTAAAACGCCAACACTTTCGAGTTTAATTTGTAAAATTTGTCGCTCTTGTTTACGTTCCAGTAACGAATCCCATGCAGCTTGATACGCTTTTTTAGCAGAATCAATATCTTTCTTCGCAACAAAGATATCACCACGTAACTCTTCTACTGTTGCTTTAAATGCCGGATCGACATTACCAGACAAAGTTTTTAGAGCTTCATCATATTTGTTTTGCGCCAATTGTGCATCTGCTAAACGCAATTTTACAACCTGAATCAGTCCTTCATCTTTTACTTTTGAGTTTTCAACTTTTTTCAAAGCTTTTTCAGCAGCCGCATAATCTTGTTTTTCATATGCAAGCTTTGCCAATACAAATTGAGTTTGTATCGCCTGAACTGAATCAATATCGTCTTTTACAAGTTTATCTGCCGAAGCTGTTATTGAAGCTAAAGCATTTGGATTATCGGCTGTTGCATTTGCCTCATCCATTAACTGCTGTACTTTTGCAGTTTCAGTCTGACTCGTTGCAAGATTTCTTTTTTGCCAATATTCCCACCCAAAAAAGGCAATCAATGCAATGAGAATCCCGCTAATCATGGCAGAACCATATTTTTTGGCGAACGACTTTAAGCTGTCGAATTGTTCTTCATCACTTAAGCTCATGTGATTGTCCTTTTCCAGATGTTTCAGTTTATTTTGTAAATTTTTCAATTAAGAATGGTACGAGTTCAGCTAGTGCAACTTGTGTCTGCTCAGCTGTTGCTAACTCTTTGATCGCAAGCTGCTGTGCTTCCCATTCACGCTCACCTAAAATCATGGCGTAAACAGCCCCAGCCTGATCAGCTTTTTTCATCTGACTCTTCATGCTGCCTTGTGAACCCGTTTTAATACGAATATTGCTATTCGCTGCTTCTAGCTGATCGCGTAATTGCTCTGCCAAAACCAATGCTTTAGCTTGGTAAGCAGGCTCTGCAACCAAGAATGCTTCACAATCACGTACAGTTTCAGGTTGTTCAACTTGTTCAATCAGAAGCAGTAAGCGCTCCATTCCCATGCCAAAACCTACAGCAGGTACAGATTGGTCTGCCTTACCTTTTAGCTGACCAACCAAGCCATCATAGCGACCGCCACCACACACTGTACCTTGCGACCCAAGTGCTGTTGTTGTCCATTCAAAAACAGTTTTATTGTAGTAATCTAAACCACGAACCAATTTTTGATTAATTACAAATTTAACGCCAGCAGCAGTCAAATAATCTTGTAATTGTTGGAAGTGGTTTAGACTATCTTCTTTTAAAAAGTCATTTAATTTCGGCGCATTTTCCAAAATTTTCTGAGTAGATTCAATTTTAGAATCTAAAATACGTAATGGGTTTGTCGTTAAACGGCGCTGTGAATCTTCATCCAAAGCATCTTTATGCTCATTTAAGAACGCAACCAAAGCATTACGATATTCTGTACGTTCATCTTTTTCGCCCAACGTGTTCAACTCAAGCTGAACCATATGATCAACGCCCATACGTTTCCATAAACGAGCTGTCATCAAGATAACTTCAGCTTCAATATCAGGAGTTGCCACACCAAAAGTTTCAACACCAAACTGGTGGAACTGACGGTAACGGCCTTTTTGTGGTTTTTCATAACGGAACATAGGTCCCATATACCACACACGCGGCGTAGCACCACGCAATAAGTTATGTTCAACCAACGCACGTACACAACCCGCTGTCCCTTCTGGACGCAAAGTTAATGATTCAGGTGGGTTTCCTTTATCGAAGAATGTGTACATTTCTTTTTCAACGATATCGGTTGCATCACCAATAGCACGTTTAAACAGTCCCGTTTGTTCAACGATCGGCAAACGAATTTGTTGGTAACCATAAGCATCCATTAACGATGCTAAATGCTGCTCGAGACGTCTCCACGCTGATGTTTGCGTTGGTAAGACGTCATTAAAACCTTTGATTGCGACTATTGAACTCATGATGAACTACGAATAATTTCTTTAGATTTAGCTTCTTCAAGCTCTTGAACACGTTGACGAACCATTGTTTCGATTTCATCAACCAATTGATCGGTATCGATTAAATGGCTTTTCTCACCATTACGATAAACCAGTGAGCGAGGCGCAGCCCCAACAACCCCGATATCCGCTTCTTTTGCTTCACCCGGGCCATTTACCTTACAACCAATCACTGACACATCCATTGGCGTACGGATATCTTCTAAACGCTCTTCTAAGGCTTGCATCACCTGAATCACGTTAAATTCTTGACGAGAACAACTTGGACAAGCAATAAAGTTAATCCCGTTAGAACGTAGACCAAGCGATTTTAAGATATCAAAACCAATCTTAATTTCGTCTTCAGGTTCAGCAGCAAGCGAAATACGCATGGTATCGCCAATGCCTTCCATCAATAACCCGCCAAGAGCAATCGCTGATTTCACAGTACCTGTACGGTAAATACCAGCCTCGGTTACACCTAAGTGCAATGGATTATCAATTTGTTGAGAAAGCAAACGATAAGCATCCATGGTCAAAAATACATTTGATGCTTTTACGCTGACTTTAAACTCATGGAAATCTAGACGGTCTAAAATATCAATATGACGTAAAGCTGACTCAAGCAGTGCCTGCCCTGTAGGTTCGCCATATTTTTTCTGTAAATCTTTTTCTAGAGAACCCGCATTCACACCAATACGCATAGAAATGCCGTGATGACGTGCAGCAGCAACAACTTCACGAACTTTCTGGTCTGAACCGATATTACCTGGATTAATACGCAAACAGTCTGCACCATAGTCTGCAACTGCCAAAGCAATTCTATGGTCAAAGTGAATATCAGCCACTAGTGGAACTGAAACACGTTTACGGATTGCACCAAAAGCCTCAGCTGCTTCCATAGAAGGAACTGAAACACGCATAATATCTGCACCTGCGTCAACACAACGCTCAATCTGAGCCACAGTTGCATCGACATCGCAAGTTTCGGTATTTGTCATACTTTGCACACTAATAGGTGCATCGCCACCGACATAGACCGAACCAACACGAATTTTACGTGTTGGTCGACGTTTAATTGGGTTCTCTATCATTGTATCGCTCAACTCATGGTATTAGCGGGATAAACGGAATTCAGCTTTACCGTTTACCGTATATGGAGACAATGAAATCTGTTCTTGGTTTAGACTTAATGACACAGCTGTTGCATCATCAAGACGAATCTGGAATGGAGACTCCCCATTTAAGGTTAAAGTCGATGCCTGACGACCTGTCGCTAAAACCTTACCTGTTGCATCTACAATATGAACAGAAGTTGGACGGTTAAAGTTTAACACCAATTGATCGCCCGCTGTTGCAGAGCCATTTCCTTTCATAGGTAAAACTTCAACATTAGACTGATTTGCTTTTGGCACTTCAGTCTCGCCTTTGTTTGAAGTCCATTTTTGAACGCCCATCACGATCAATGACACTACAGCAATAATCAAAATCGCAAGCAATGCACGCTTTAACCATTTTTTATTACGATCACTATTAGAACCCGGTAATTTACCCATGATTTTAATTGGTGAGTTGTTTAAAGCATGATTTGGCAAAAGGCCTGTATCATTTGCATAAATCTCATCAAAACGCTGAATAATTGCAGTTGCATCAGCATTTAAATATTTTGCATAAGAACGATAATAACCTTTGATAAAAGTTGCCTCTGGCAAAGATTTATAATCGTCTTGCTCTAACGCACTTAGCGTTTTCAGCGGCATATTTAAGTCTGAAGATACTTGCTCTAATTCTTTTTTCTGAGAAACACGAATTTGACGTAAATACTCACCAGGACGTTGAATATTTCCTAAAGCAGAAGTCGGTAAGCTTGAGCCAGTTGGCTGCTGTGAATTAGGATTTATTTCCATACGGCCTCAGTACTATACTGTAATTGCAAATAACGTTGATATTCTGGACTTTCCGGGAATAAAGCACGTAATTGATTTACTAAAACTTGCATTCCCATTTTATCCGCATTGGCTCGAGCCACTCTTAAACCAATCCAAAGTGCGCGAGCACCCTGATTTTTCTGCCCCACTGTACGAACATATTGCTCATACATTTGTGTAGCAGCCGGAATCTGCTGCTGCAAATAAAAAATTTCTGCTAACTCTAACATTGAAATGTAAGAGTCACGGTTAGCAAGGAGCGCTTGTTTGAATGTTTTTTCAGCACTCGCAATATCACCTAATTTTAAATAAATCCGCCCCAGATTTTCTAAGGCTTGGTAACGTTGGTCATAACCTAATGTTGCACCAGCAATACGGAACTGCTCGACGGCATCATTATAACGTTCCATCTGGTACAAATACGTACCATAATTATTACGCGCCTGAGCATTATCTGGCTCAGAAGAAATTGCACGTTTAAAATAATGTTCTGCTTTTTCTAAATTGGGTTTACTGCCTTCTTGTTGCAATAAAATACCCATCATCATATTTGCCGTTGCGTCACGACTCTCGATACTTAGAGCTTGGTCGAGGGAACGTTTTGCTGAGTCCAAGTCACCAGAACGAATGTATTCTGCAGCAAGCTGCGTACGCACCTTAACTGCTTTTTCCGGGTCCTTTTTTAGTGTTGGCGACGTCTGACAACCACTTGCCAGAAATGCAACTGCAACCCCCATACATAACATGATCTTTAACTTCGGAGTACTCAAAGTCTTCCCTCAACTTTATCCTTGTGTACGTAAAATCTCTTGACGCTGTGTCACTTTTTTCTGCCACTGTTCAGCACGGCGGGTTCTATCAGCTACTTGACCCACTAACTGTCCACATGCAGCGTCAATATCATCACCACGTGTTTGACGAATCGTACACACAAATCCGGCATCAGACAAAGTTTTTTGGAACGAGATAATACGATTTCGACTTGAGCGACCATATGGCGCGTGCGGGAATGGATTAAATGGAATCAAGTTAATTTTACTTGGTAAATTTTTTAATAATTTAATCATTTGCTGTGCATGTTCAGGCTGATCATTCACGCCCTCTAACATCACATATTCAATGGTCACATGTTTACGCGTACTTTCATTACCATCTTTGGCAATATAGCGCTGACATGCTGCAATCAACTGAGCCAATGGATATTTTTTATTAATTGGCACAAGTTCATTACGCAACTCATCGTTCGGCGCATGTAAAGAAATTGCTAATGCAACATCAATATCTTGTGCAAGTTGGTCAATTTTCGGTACCACACCTGAAGTTGATAAAGTCACACGACGTTTTGACATACCATAAGCAAAGTCATCAAGCATAATCTGCATTGAGCTTAATACGGCATCATAGTTGAGCAAAGGCTCACCCATACCCATCATCACGACATTGGTCACTGAACGCTCACGATCAGCAACAGGCACTTCTTCCATATAAGAATAGTTTGCCATCCACAGTTGCCCAATAATTTCATCTGGCGTTAAATCACGTTGGAAACCTTGCTTACCTGTTGAACAAAATGAGCAGTCCAATGCACAGCCTACTTGTGATGAAATACACAAAGTTTTGCGTAAGCCTGTTTTATCTTCCGCAGGAATTAACACAGTTTCAACTAAAGAACCTGCACCCTCACCTACGCGAAACACCCATTTACGTGTACCATCTTTTGAATAGTGACGGTGAACAACTTCAGGAGCTTTAATCTCACAAATTTGTTCAAGTTTTGCACGCAACTTTCCTGAAATATTCGTCATTTCAGCAAAATCAGTAACAAAGTACTGATGAATCCATTTCATGACCTGTCCGGCACGAAACTTTTTCTCACCAATATCTTCAAAGAATTTTTCTAATTGCGCGCGTGACATGCCGAGTAAATTCACTTTTTCGGCAGCAGGCGATGCTGGCGTGGACGAAGATTGCTGCTGTCCATCAAGATTTTCAGATGAAACGACCACTGCAGAACTCATGTGTATTTACCTAAACCATGTCAAAAACAGAAGATATTGTTCAAGAATCAGACAATATGCTCTTGAGAGAATAAAAAAACCAGATAAGTAGTATACCACTTATCTGGTTTGAATGCTTTCGATTAACGAGTGCGTGGGCAGATCTCGTTGTCAGCAAAGAAGTAAGCAATTTCACGCTCTGCAGAAGCAACTGAGTCAGAACCGTGAGCAGCATTTTCGTCGATGCTTACAGCGAAATCAGCACGGATAGTACCAGGAGCCGCTTCTTTAGGGTTTGTAGCACCTAAAATTTCACGGTGAGCAAGAACTGCGTTTTCGCCTTCAAGAACAGATACTACAACTGGACCAGAAGTCATGAATGCAACTAAGTCACCAAAGAAACCACGTTCTTTGTGCTCTGCATAGAAGCCTTCAGCATCAGCTTGAGAAAGGTGTTTCATTTTAGTCGCAACAATTTTTAAACCCGCTTTTTCGAAACGAGCAAAAATTTCACCGATGTGGTTTTTAGACACAGCATCAGGCTTTACGATAGACAAAGTACGTTCAATAGCCATGAGTGGCTCCTTTATTTTAAGATTTAAACTTTAAAAAATTTGCAGCATTATACCGATGTCATAGGTAATAATCAGCTTTGAATGTGTAAAAGTTGCGATTTTTTCTACTGTTTTTAGCGAACTTCGTCTATCCAAGCCATTTGGATACCTTCTAACAATCCTTCGGTTGATTTATTTGGGTCATCACTGAAGTCTGGTAATGCACATACCCATGCATGTAAATCGGTAAAACGGATCCATTGCGGATCAACTTCTGGATGTGCTTCTGACAATTCAATGGCAATATCAATCGTATCTGTCCAACGTAAGCCCATAGCGGCTCCTATCTGTTTAATCTGCTAAATCACGAACTGTGTACTTTAGCAAATACACAAACCTAATCGATAGCTTAAGCTGATAAAAATTACTGTTCGTTATAAAGCGATGTTTAATAATGGCGCTACAAATATAATGATGCTTGCCACTGCCGCACCAATAAGTGCCCCCACAATCACATCACTTGGGTAGTGAAGTCCAAGCACCATGCGAGACAACGCAACCAGTACCATGAAAGGTAACATAGCGGCTAATAACACAGGTTGGATATACCCCAACACAATTGTCACCATCACTGCATGTAACGTATGAGCAGATGGAAAACTAAAGTGATCAAGTGGTCTTTCACCAAGCACAATTACTTGATGGACTTGGTAAGGGCGTGGACGCGTCGTTTTATGTTTTAGAAATTTATAAATTGCAGTTCCTATTGAGCCGCCAATTAACAAATAGATAATTTGCAAACTATAGGTAATGCCATGCATTCCCCATACAATTGCTAGCATGAGGTACCAAAATGGCCCATCGCCCGCACGGCTAATAATTTTGAAGAATAAAGCCACACGTTGTGAGTGAGAAAAATGATTGAGATATAAACAGCCTCTCAAATCGAGATCGAGTATTTTTATTTTTGCATTCTTTAATTTCATGGTCGTTCTCCTATTTTAGGATACTTAGGTGAAGTCCACCGAGGATTCTTTCACCACCTGATAAAATGCCTGTTCTAATTGCTGTACCGGAAGTTGCCAACCGCTTTGCTGTACTTTACGACAGGCTTGTATGCCCATTTCTCTAAGTTGTTGTACTGGAGGGAGTTGATAAATTTGTTGTATAAAATGGTCTTTCTGTCCAAGTGGACTTAACCAGCCACTTACGTTATGGACTAAATATTGATGTGCACATGCATAATCATACGCGATAACTGGCAAACCGCTTGCCATTGCCTCTAAAACTACGTTACCAAACGTTTCAACTTGACTGGCAAATACAAATACATCTGCGCTTGCATAGGCAGTCGCCAACTCTTGTCCACGCAAACTACCGGTAAAAACTACACTTCTCGCTTCTGGCAGTGCTTTTAATCGAGCAAGATCTGGGCCATCTCCTACTACCACCAGTTTAGTTTTATGTTGCGACATGTTTTGCATGGCTGCATAACTTTCAACAATCAATTGCACTTCTTTTTCTGGTGATAAACGCCCTACATACAGCATGACACGAGTATCGGCATCGACACCCCATTGCTGACGTAAACTTTCTGAACGATGTTTTGGCGAAAAGCGCATGGTATCGACCCCTCGTCCAACCACAATAAGTGGGCAGGTAATACCAAAACCACGTAAGGCTTCCTCTGTATCTTTACTCGGCACACAGGTCACTTGAGTATTGTTATGAAACCAGCAAAGGTATTTTTGGATTGGCTTAACCAAGAAAGCCAAATCAAAGAATCGACTAAAATCTTGAAATGGTGAATGGAAGCCACTAGAAACTGGAATATCTTTTGCCTTGGCAGCTTGCATGGCAGTTAAGCCCAAAGGCCCTTCCGTCACAATGTGTACAACATCAGGCACAAACTTTTCAAAAGCTTTTGAAACTTTTAAATATTGAGGCCAGCCAAATTGCAAAGTTGGATATTTTGGTATGGCTTGTGACATGACCAGACATTCTTGCTCTGGCAAAAACTCATGACACTTGGCTTTTTGCTCTGGTCGAACCAGTAAAATTTTATGACCTTGTTTTTGCAAACCTTGACATAACTGTAATAGCGAGAGTGCAACACCATTAATCTCTGGTGGCCATGTCTCTGTCACAATCGCAATTTTTAAACGTGGACGGACTAAATCATGGAGTTGATGCAATCCCTGAGTATTAGACCACTGCTGTTTTTGTTTGAAATGGAATTGGAAGCTTTCAGGAAGTTGCTGTTGTTTTAATAGTGCTGTCGCGAATGAGCCTTGCATAGCGCCATCCATCAATGTATTTATTTTCATGCTTAAAGATTAAGCAGCTTTCTTGACACTTTGATGATAAATGCATGACAGTTTACTGACATCAAAAATTAAAAAAGCACGCTGAGAACAGCGTGCTTTTTCGTAAAACAGACAAAAGAACTTAACGGTTTTGCAATTTTGCATAGTCCATAAGTACATTTGCAGCTTCATTCACAAATGTTTCTTCTTCTGGCAACGCAGGACGTTGGTTAGCTTTCATTTTCGCTCGAGATTCAGCTAGAGCATCTAATGAAGCTTGGTAGCTTTCCCAGTTTGCAAAAGGTTTTTGACCTGTTGCTGCACGACGTTCATTTTCAGCATCTAACGTTTGCTTTTCTAAACCAAGAAGCTCAGCACGGCGCTTATCAATATCAAGTACAACTTGCTTTTGGTCACTCGTAACCTTCGCAATAGCCGTACGTTTATTTAAATATTTAAACTGAGGATCGGCAGCAACACGTTGTTCAGAGAATTGAGACAACTTCGCAACATATGGTTGAACAGAACCTTCTCGTTTAAATGGTGCAGTCGGAATGGTATCCCACTTCAAAGCATTCTTCGATTTACGCTCACCAAACTCTTCGTTATAGATGTCGACAAGTTTAATATCTGGCACTACACCTTTGTTTTGCGTACTACCACCAGTAACACGGTAGAATTTACGTTGTGTTAAAGTCGCTTGACCGTATGCCAAAGTATCAAGTTGAACTTGAGCTGTACCTTTACCTGTGGTTGTACTACCAATGATAATGCCACGCTCATAGTCTTGAATTGCCGCAGAGTAAATCTCACTTGCAGACGCTGATGCTAAGTTCACCAATACAGCAAGTGGACCTGTATAGATTTGCTGACCGCCATCGTTGTCTTCAAATACACTGACATTACCATTGCCGTCACGAATTTGCACAACCGGACCTGACTTAATTACCTGTCCAAGCATACGTGCAACTTCTTCTAATGAACCGCCTGGGTCATTACGTAAGTCAATAATAATACCTTCGACTTTCTTCGCTTTTAATGCCTCAAAAGCATTTGCAGTATCTTCAGAAACTGAACGATATTGCTGACCAGCACGACGTGAACGATAGTCAAAATAGAACGATGGGATTTCAATCACACCTAGTAGGTGCTTTTTACCATCGCGTGTTACTTCAACGGTACGTGAACGAACACCTGCATCTTCTTCTTGAATAACATCACGCACTAAAGTCACATTACGTGCCTGACTCATTGATGCACCAGCACCAAGAAGTTTCAGCGTTACTTTAGTGCCTCGTTTACCACGAATAAGTCCAACAATTTCCGAACTTGACCAGCCAACCACATCGATCATTTTACCGCCCTCTTGAGCGACTCCAACGATTCGATCTCCTGATTTCACTTGACCAGACTTACTTGCAGGACCACCTTCTACAATGGTTTCAATCTTGGTGTAATCTTCATTGCCACGTTCTGGACGAATCGATACCCCAATACCTTCAAGTTGTAAGGTCGTTTGGCGGTTCAGTTCTATCGCATCAATTGGCGGATAATAGTTACTATGTGGATCATAAGTCGCTAGCATTGCGTTTAATGTTTTATCTAAAACATCATCGCTTTTCACACGGCTAATTCTTTCAAGCTGACGTGTATAACGCTTAGTCAAAGTCTGCGCTGGTGTTAAATCTTCTGGGCCTGTTAAGTCTTGACCATCAGCAAGTGACGGGTTTTCTTTAAGCGCTTTTTGTTTTGCTTGTTCCTCTTCACGGCTAATCGTTAAATTAATTAACTGCGAAACTAACATTTTACGCCAGTGATTTTGCTGCTCAGCCGTTGTTTTAAAATACGGCGCTTTTTCGCGATCTACTTCAATATAGCTATTTGGCTGTTTTAAATTTTGTGGTTGTTTTAACTCAGCCAGCATGAACTCGTAAAATTGTTTTAAGCGTTCACGATATTGCTGGTGAATTGCAAACGGTCCAGTTAAGTTCCCCGCTTTTAATGAAGCACCAAAATTTGAACCATAGAGTTTTTTATAATTTTGAACTTCAGCGTCTAAAAATAATGAGTGATCTGGATCAAGACTGTCTAAGTACATATCGAGAATACGATTAGATGTATTCGCATCTAGTCGCATATTTAAATAATGTTGGCGATCAACTAAAGTTGCCAGTTGACGAGCCACCAAGGCCTGCTCTTGCGTTGGCTGGATCGATTGAGAAACAGCAGCAGTATTAGTTGCTGCTCTTGCTTCGTTCATCGTATGAGAGAAGAATAAACCGCCAGTCGCGATTGTTACTGCACAAGCTATAGTTTGAAGTTTCATAAATTCTTAATACTTCCTTGGGTGTTCGTATCTTACACGCTCTGTTTTCGATATGAACTAAGCAGATTCAACATCTTAACCAACTAAATTGTTTATACCGTGTAGTTTTATCATATTCTGTACTGACAAAATGTAGCAAATCATTGCAAAATTCGCTTATTGTTTTTCAATCAAAATTCAAATGGAACCAATATGATTGGCGCGTTGATGCTGGACATTGCCGGCACAGAACTTACTAAAGAAGATATTGAACTATTACAAGCTCCGCAAGTCGGTGGCATGATTTTATTTGCACGAAATATTGAATCACCACAACAAGTCCGTGCTTTAACCGACCATATGCGCCAAGTTCGCCCAGATATTTTAATTGCTGTCGACCAAGAAGGTGGTCGAGTTCAACGTTTAAAATCTGGCTTTACTCTATTGCCAGCAATGGGTCGCTTTGGCGAACTCTATATTACTCAACCACAAAAGGCCCTTGAACTGGCAGAACAGTGTGGCTGGTTAATGGCAACAGAAGTCTTAGCTGTGGGTATCGATTTTAGTTTTGCACCAGTTTTAGACCTTAATGCAATTAGCGATGTGATTGGTGACCGTGGATTCTCTAAAAATATTGAAGATATCGCTCCACTTGCTGGCGCATTTATGCGCGGTATGAAAAAAGCTGGAATGGCCAATACCGGCAAACACTTTCCAGGTCACGGTTCGGTAAAAGCCGACTCTCATGTCGCAGCTGCAATCGATAGCCGTAGTTATGACGAAATTTATAACCATGACATGCAAAGCTTCATTAAACTTATGCCTGAGCTAGACGCGCTCATGCCTGCACATGTAATTTACGACAAGGTTGACCCAAATCCGGCAGGTTTCTCACCTTTCTGGATTCAAGAGGTCCTTCGTAATCGCTTGAAATTTAATGGCGTACTTTTCTCTGATGACTTAAGCATGCAGGCTGCTTGTGTCGCTGGTGGTGCAGATGCGCGTATTCAGGCCGCTCTGGCAGCGGGTTGTGATATGGGGCTGGTATGTAATGACCGTAGTGCAGCCTGTACAGCACTCGAAGGTATTGCAAACTTAGCGCTACCAAACCAAGAACGCCTTGAACGCATGCGTGGTCAAATTCCACAAATTCAGATTGGTGAAACTTTATCGCTTGGCGACGAGTGGCAAGCTGTCAAAACAGCCATTGAAGAGTTTAAAAATTCGATTTAAGTTAGTATAAATTTCAATTGGCTACAAAAACCTATTCACTATCTGATACACGGTTAAGTCATACGCAACCTGAGCAATGCAAAAGCGTTAGCGCTTTCGCATTGTGCAAGACAAACGAAGTGCGTAGTATTTACTCAAGCATAGCTTTCGTTTTACGGTACGGCAAAGATAATTAATCTTTGCTATTCGCACCTCAGGTTTTGGTTACTTTTCCCGAAAGAAAAGTAACTCCAACTGAAAGTTCATCCCAGAATGCCAACCTAATTGACAGGACTCCTTCATGCAGGTTTATTCGGCATCAATGCATTAAAATCTCTTCATTGTTACAAATAATGAAGATCACCCAAAAACAATAAATCGAGTTCAGGACGAATGACACAACACCTTTCAAAACACCGCCACATCTCTTTTACAGCCCACTATACAGGCTATATCTGGTATCAAATGGGGATCTCTCATGAAGCACTTGCTACAGCCAAAGGCAAATCACTAGCATATTTGGTTCATCCAATAGAATCATGGGCAGAGAAATATGTGGGCGGTAGCATGCGCACGACACTCAAACAACGCCACACCATGCTTGATCATCACTTAGAACAACTCATTCAAGAAAGTCCTGATTTACAAGTTCTAGAAATAGCATGTGGCCTGTCTCCACGAGGCTGGTGGTTTAGGCAGCATTATCCTTCGATTACATATCGAGAACTTGATTTACCCGATATGGCACAAACCAAACAAAATGCGTTACAACAAATTGAAAAAAATGCACCTGAGATTTTATCAGTCGATTTATTTACCGAAGCCTTTGCTCAAGCATTTGAAGTATTTGACCCGAACCGCCCACTGGTTGTGATTAGTGAAGGTTTGATTAACTATTTTGATAAAGACTTATTAAAACAACTGATCCAGTCAATTGCTCACTATGGGACTTCTTTTAAAAAGTTCCATTACTTAACCGACCTTTACCCTGAACCTGTTAAAAATAAACTTGCCAGCATTATCTGGAACAGTAGTAAATTACTTAAACTCATGTCTCGCAGCTCATTTAGTTTTCATTTTAAAACGCCACGTGAGGTGAAAGACTTTTTTAAAAATGCAGGCTTTAGTCAAGTTAACGTTGAACAACCACAAATATTCTTTGGGGAAATTTCTAAAGAGAGCGATGAAGAGCATTTAGGTGGCTTAGTCTGGACTATTCATGCCCAAACAAAATAATAAATATAAAAAAATGGAAGCTCGAAATAAACGAGCTTCCATTTATAAAAACCTAATTAAGCAGTTTGTTTTTGACGGACAATAAAACGACTTAAACGATCAGCAAGCTCAAAACTGCCATGTTTAAATAAAGCACGTATTCCTTGTTCAGTAGCTTCAAAGATTAAACATTCAATCGAGAAAGGGCCTTCTTCATCTTCTAGATGCAGAGCCAGATCCCGTGGGTGTTCATTTACAAAGTCGAGCTGTGTCACATCATCTAACTTTAAGTACATTCCAAAGAAAGTGACATCTGCAATCGTTACTGGCACTTCTGTTTTACATTCACGGTGGCTCAATTTGGTTTTAGGTTGGAGGACTGAAATCCTTTCTTCACCTCGACGCTCCATGCTTTGCATTTGTTCGCGCGTCATTGGAATAATGCCATCCAGATTTTGGATAGATTCACCTTTTAAAAATGAAGTAAACAAGCTCATGGTTTCTTTACGACGCTGGAGCTGTGGTACATGATCGGCATTCGCAATGAGTGCAAACTCCATATCAGGACATTGCAAAGCAAAGTTCGCATTTTCATGAGGCAGAGTAAAACTGTCATACTGCCCCGCTGCAACCAGTGTTTTACATTCTGGAATTGGCACATCTGTTAACCGTAGAAGACGATTACAGTTAATGTCATAACGTTCGCGCTCGGTACCTGTGAACTCAGCCATTTGCCTAAAAAAAAGTTTTTTAGCTGTCGGAGACATACGGGTTTTATCTAACTTGGCATGATTGACCAAATATAAAATGACCGCTTGTCCAAACTCTTCCATACGATTTTCTTGCATGAGTTTGAGCGATTCTTCCAAAATCATTCGCCAGCTTTTACGGGTCTTTTGCATGACACCCATTAAAATCATACGATCCATCAAATCTGGACGGTGATAGGCAAAACAAGAAGCAACGACTGAACCCAACGACATTCCCATTACAGAAACTTTTTGAATTCCAACAATATCTAACCAGCGACCTAACATTTCTGATAAATCAGGTAGTTCTAACGTTCCAGCAGAAATTCCAGTATCCCGATTGGTAATTTGTTGATTTGCACCCATTGATGGCAAGTCAATTAGAATGACAGGACCACTTTCAAACAGTTGCTCAACACAATATTTATAAGAGTTAAAATTTTGAAAAGCGCCGCCAACAATCACGATGGGTGTTTTGTGAATGGTTTTTGGATCTGCAATCGCCATGTACTCAATTTTCCAGCCGTCAATCCATGTAGTACGAGCTGGCTGTTTAAAACTATCTCTATTGTAGATATCGAAAAACCCAAAACCGGCATAAGCTTGGTTTATCTCCGAATCCATTTGAATAATGGAATTCATATCCTTGCTTCCTCCTTGCTGTAATTTTTTTATGCTGCAAGAGTTCCTTCTTGAACATGTAATCTTTTATGCACAAATCTTTAAAATTTGTATTAGTTTGTATTGCACAAGTCCATTCTAAACAATTGTCTGAAATATACGCAATCGCTGAAATGACCGCTCATCTTGTTTAAGCCGCTAATAGTTTTCAAAATATTTAAATGTTTCTTTATAGCGATCACATTTTTGAAAAAAAGCCATTCATTGTTCCGCATTTGACTGCTACTATCGTAGTCATTGGTAAATGATTAAAAACTGCTATGCAAGATTCAATTGAACAATACATGCAAAAAGTTGGACAACAAGCACGTGAAGCTTCACGCGTATTAACAAGTGCTTCAACTTCGCTTAAAAATCATGCACTCTCTGCTATTTATACTGCTTTAGAAAATAATCAGGCAGCAATCTTGGCGGCGAATCAACTCGACATGGAAAAAGGCCGTAACAACAAGCTTGATAGTGCCTTACTTGATCGTCTTGAGCTTACGCCCGCACGCTTTAAAGGGATGTTGCAAGGTTTAAAAGATGTGATCGCGCTTGTCGATCCAATTGGGGAAATTACGGATCTTGCATATCGCCCCACAGGTATTCAAATTGGAAAAATGCGTGTGCCTTTAGGTGTCGTTGGTATGATTTACGAATCACGCCCAAACGTAACCCTTGAAGCTGCATCTTTAGCAATTAAATCGGGTAATGCCATTATTTTACGTGGTGGTTCAGAAGCACTTGAGTCAAATAAAGCCATCGCAGAAGCGATTAAACATGGCTTAAAAGTTGCTGGTTTACCTGAGCATTCAGTACAAGTGATTGAAACCTCTGACCGTGCAGCGGTTGGTCACCTCATTACTATGGCTGAATATGTAGATGTAATTGTTCCACGTGGTGGTAAAAGCCTAATTGAACGTGTAACCAATGAAGCTCGTATTCCTGTGATTAAGCATCTTGATGGTAACTGCCATGTGTTTGTAGAAGCTCAAGCAGACTTGCAAAAAGCATTACCAATTACATTGAATGCCAAAACACATCGTTACGGCGTGTGTAATGCAATGGAAACACTGCTTGTTGACGAAAAAATTGCAGACGTTTTCTTACCACGTATTGCTGAACTTTATGCTGAAAAACAAGTTGAGTTGCGCGGCTGTCCAGAAACACGTCGTATTTTGGGCGCTTCTGTAAAATCTGCGACAGAAGAAGATTGGTATACCGAATATTTAGGACCAATTCTTGCTGTTAAAGTCGTTAGTGGTATTGATGAAGCAATTGACCATATCAACAAATATGGTTCACATCACACTGATGCGATTGTGACTGAAAACTATACTTTAGCTCGTCAGTTCTTGGCTCGTGTAGATTCAAGTTCAGTCGTGATTAACGCTTCAACTCGTTTCGCTGATGGCTTTGAATATGGTTTAGGTGCTGAAATTGGTATCTCAACAGATAAAATTCATGCACGTGGTCCAGTTGGTTTAGAAGGCTTAACTTCTCAAAAATGGATTGTGTTAGGTGACGGTCAAATACGTCAATAAGTCCTCTCTTATTTAAATAAAACGCCTGATCAATATCAGGCGTTTTATTTTGTTAGCTCCAATAAAAAAACCAGCCCAAAGGCTGGTTTTTTAATCATATGTTCATTAGAAAATAAAGTCGGTATTCACAAATTTAGAATAATGCTCAGATACCATAGAGGCCAGCATGCCTTTACTATCATCGGTCTGTTTAGCAGCAATCATAGCGCGGATAGAGAATGCACGTAACGCATCATGTACAGATAGTGTACCTTCGGCAGAATCTTTACGGCCACCGAATGGAAATACATCTGGACCACGCTGACACTGACAGTTGATATTTACACGACAAACTTGATGTACCAGTGTATCGACTAAATGACCAATTTGCTCAGGATCGCTACCAAAAATACTCACCTGCTGACCGTGGTCAGAAGTCGTAACATATTCCAACACAGTTTCAATGTCATCATAAACAGAGACAGGCACCACTGGACCAAACTGTTCTTCGCGATAGAGTCTCATACCCTCTGTCACTGGATAAACTACAGCAGGATAGAACATGGTTTTGCAGAACTCACCACCTTCCGGATTAACGACTTTAGCTCCTTTAGCCACGGCATCTTCAATGACTTCAGTCATATAGGTGGTACGGTGAATACCGGGCAATGGCGTAATAAATACACCTTTTTCCCATGGCATACCCACTTTTAGTTTAGCCAGTTCAGCCGTTAAGCGCTTAACAAATTCGTCAGCTATTGACCGATGTACCATCAACATTTTAAGCGCAGTACAACGCTGACCATTAAACGACAATGCTCCCAACAGGCACTCTTTCACCGTCAAATCCAAATCAGCATCTGGCAAAATAATGGCTGCGTTCTTTGCATCTAATCCTAGAATCGCACGCAGACGGTGAGATTTTGGATGTTGTTTTTTCAAGTGGTCAGCCACTTTACTAGAACCAATCAATGCCAATACATTAATTTTTCCAGATGCCAACAGATGTGGCACCACTAGAGAGCCTGGTGCATAAATCGTATTGATCACACCTTTAGGGAATGAATCACGGAATGCTTCCAACAACGGTTCAAACAGCAAGGTCCCAAATTGAGGTGGTTTAAAAATGATGGTATTGCCCATCAGCATGGCTGGAATCAAGGTAGCAAAGGTTTCGTTCAGCGGGTAGTTATATGGCCCCATACACAACACGACACCTAGTGGAGTACGACGGATTTGACCAATCGTACCTTCAGCAATTACAAAGCGTGAGTTGGCATTATCCAGATCTTTCAGGGCATCTATGGTTTGACGCATATAGGTGACAGTACGATCGAACTCTTTCTCGGAGTCCGCCAAGCTCTTACCAATTTCCCACATGATTAGTTTAACAATGAGGTCTCTCTGTTCCACCATACGTTGAATGAAATTTTGCATACAGGCGATGCGCTCACCAACTTTCATCATTGGCCATTCACCACGACCATTATTGTAGGCGCGTACTGCAGCTTCTAAAGCTTCGTCACTTTCTTTCTCACCCATGACTGGATAACTACCAAGCTCAACTTGTTGCAAGCTACCGTCAAGCTGCTGAATCCAGATTGGAGAGAATGTCTTCTTGGTTGAACCAGCCCATAACTTCAACTCACCATCCACTAACGAGATACGCTGATGAATCTGAGATGGCAGACGTACGCTGTCAGGAATACTATCTACTGGGGGAAATTTATGTTGTAAATTATTTGAATGGCTCATTCTTCTTATCTCCAATTATTTATAAATGTAAACCTAGCCCGTTATGAACAGGTCTAGTTTGGTAAATACCAGTACCGTTACCGGTATTCACCTTGCTTAAGCCTTAGGCTATAGAGCCATTAAAATGTGGGTTTCTAACCGAGGTTAACCGCGACACACGCTGTCAGTTACCCCTAGTTTCTGCATGACTTGCACAACGATTTGTTCAGGTGTGAGCGCAATATCAATAGCAATTGCTTCATTCACATCAGGTTCTTCTAATGTATCTAGCTGAGTTTGTAACAATGAAGGATCAAAGAAATGACCCGATCGCTCAGCAAGACGTTGCTGCAACAGCTCATAAGAACCTTTTAAGTATACAAACTTAATGTTCTGGTCATGACCACGTAGAATATCGCGATAGACTCGTTTTAGTGAAGAACAAGTAAATACAGCCGTTTCACCTGCTTGTTGTTTTTCTTCAATTGCCTTACGAATAGCTTGTAACCACGGCAAACGGTCTTCGTCAGTTAAAGGAATACCTTGGCTCATTTTGCTTTTATTTGCAGCCGAATGAAGCGTATCGCCATCGAGGAACTCACAAGCCAAACGCTCTGATAACAACTCACCGATTAGGGTTTTACCTGTTCCACAGACACCCATTGCAATCACAATCATGGATTACTCACCTTTAATTATAAAATAGTGCTAAGCAGTAGCGTGAAAGATAAACCCAACACCGAAATGATCGTTTCTAATACCGACCAAGTTTTGAGTGTCTGCCCTACTGTCATACCAAAATATTCTTTGATTAGCCAAAATCCTGCGTCATTCACATGTGAGAACACCAATGAACCTGAACCCGTGGCAAGGACTAAGAGTTCCGGCCTAACTGCAACGCCAGCCGTAGCTGCAATTGGAGCAACAATGCTACAAGCGGTAGCCATAGCCACCGTTGCAGAACCTGTAGCCAAACGAATCAATGCTGCGACAAACCAGCCTAACAATAACGGCGATAAATTTGCCTTTAAAGCTGTAGATACAATCTCATCAGAAATACCAGTGTCACGCAAAATGCCACCAAAACCGCCACCTGCACCTACAATCAACATAATCCCGGCAATAGAAGCTAAACACCCACCACAGAATTTTTCAATTTGTTCACGGTTAAAGCCCTGCATCGTACCAAAGGTAATAAAGCTGACCAGTACGGCAATAAGCAATGCGATATCAGAAGTACCAATGAAACGTAGTAGATCATTTGCGAAAGTCTTTGGTGCAAAGAATAAATCAGCCCAACTTCCGATTAACATGAGTACAACAGGCAGCATAATCGTAAATAAGGTAATCCCAAAGCTTGGTAGCTCACGTGTCCTATTCGTATCTGCTTCAACGAACTGCTTTGCTAACGGGTTATTTTCAGGCAATTTGACGTATTTATTAATCCAAAGTGCATACAAAGGCCCAGCTACAATAGCTGTTGGAACACCCACGATTAAACTGTAAGCAATCGTTTTACCAATATCCGCATGATAGGCCTGCACTGCCAGCAAAGCTGCTGGATGTGGCGGAATTAAACCATGCACAACCGACAAACCAGCAACCATCGGTAAGCCAACAACCAGTAAGGATTTACCTGTCCGTTTAGCAATGTTAAATGCAATTGGAATGAGTAGAACAAAACCGACTTCGAAAAATACGGGAAGACCAACAATAAGGGCAATAAACATCATGGCCCAGTGAATATTTTTCTCACCAAACCATTTAATTAAAGTAATTGCTATTCGTTCAGCACCACCCGACTCGGCCATCATTTTGCCGAGCATCGTTCCGAGTGCGATTACAATCGCAAGGTGGCCCAAGGTTTTACCAGTACCAGCTTCATATGACTTAACAATATCGCCCATTGGCATGCCAACAGCTAAAGCTAAACCGAGTGAAACAATGATAAGAACTAAAAAGGGATAAATTCTGAACTTCGCGATCATAACAACCAATGCAATAATCGCGATTACAGTGTAGATCAGCAACATGCCACCCTGAACCGTCTCCATGGGACATTTCTCCTTGGAATTATTATTTAGGCACACTGCCTAAACAAAGGTCTTCAACCACAGTAATTCCTACTGTTAAGACATTAATTTTTTATATTTAGGTGTGACCAGCACAAACTGGTCACATCAATACAGCCTTTAAAGCACATAAAATGCACTTCATTTTTTATAAATATTGACTACATTTACAATGCTCTCAACTGACTCGCAATTTGAGCTAAACGCGTAATTTCAGCCCAGTCTTGTGCAGCAACAGCAGCTTTAGGCGTCAACCATGAACCACCTACACAAACTACGTTAGGTTGCTTCAAGAAATCTGGTGCTGACTCTGCTGTAATTCCACCTGTTGGGCAAAAACGCAAGTTTGGAAATGGACCATAAAATGCTTTGAGCATCTCGACTCCACCTGCTTGCTGCGCTGGGAAAAATTTCACAATGTCATAGCCCAACTCAATCGCCTGAATCAGATCACTTGGTGTCATAACTCCTGGTAATAAAGGTAAGCCAGCATCTTGCGCAGCCAAATGTAAGTCTTTGGTTAAACCAGGAGATACACCAAACTTAGCGCCTGCTTTTTTAGCTTGGGCGCAATGCTCAGGCTTGGTAATTGTTCCCACACCCACCACAATGTCGTCTGCCAACTGACTTGCACGCTCAATAGCAGCCAAACCAGCAGCGGTACGTAAAGTAATTTCCAGTACTTTTACACCACCAGCATGCAACGCACGTGATACATGTTCACCTTGTTCGGCAGAGTCAAAAGCCAACACGGGAATTACTGGACCTAATTTGACCACATCTTCAATCTTGCTCATTACTTTGTAATTCCTTTGTCTCAAATATGCGCTTGCGGCTCTTCACCAACAAGTGAACCAAACACAGATGCACCATGTTCAGCAGGTGCTGCTGCTGCACGGAATACACCAAATAATTCACGGCCGAAACCAACTTCGTTTTCTGCCTGATGTTCTGGCTGTGCAACAGGGCGTGATTGCCAAGTTTGTTCATCTAACTCAATATCGAGTACACCAGCCTCAGCATCAATAACCAACATATCTCCGGTTTGGACTTTAGCAATCGGCCCATTTAGTAACGCTTCTGGAGATAAGTGAATCACCGCAGGAACTTTGCCTGAAGCACCAGACATACGTCCATCGGTAACTAAGGCAACATGGAAACCTTGATCTTGTAAAACACCCAACACAGGCGTCAAACGATGTAACTCAGGCATACCATTCGCACGAGCACCTTGGAAACGAACGACCGCAATAAAGTCTCGATGTAATTCGCCACGATCAAACGCTGCTTGTACCGCTTCTTGAGAGTCAAATACGATTGCTGGTGCTTTCACTTTACGGTGCTCTGGCGCAACAGCAGAAATCTTGATAACACCACGACCAAGGCGACCTTGCATTAAGCGCAAACCACCATCTGGCTGAAACGGCGCATCAATGCTACGAAGTACTTTGTCATCAAGGCTTTGAACTACACCGTCAACCCAACTGAGCTTACCGTCAATCAATTTCGGTTCTTTGGTGTAGTGCTGTAAACCCTTACCAGCGACTGTCGTTACATCGTTATGGAGTAAACCAGCTTCAAGTAAGTTACGAATAAGGAATGCCACCCCACCCGCAGCTTGGAAATGGTTTACATCGGCCTTACCATTTGGATAGATTTTTGCGAGCAATGGAACAACAGCAGACAACTCATCAAAGTCATCCCAGTCAATTAAGATGCCAGCCGCACGTGCAATCGCAATCAGATGCAATGTGTGATTGGTTGAACCACCCGTCGCGAGTAAAGCCACAATGCCATTGATAATAGCTTTTTCATCAATCACATGACCAATTGGTGTGTAGTTGCCTCGCTCAGCAGTTAAGTCAAGCACACGTTTAGCCGCTTCGGCAGTGAGCGCATCACGTAATGGCGTATGAGGGTGAACAAATGCAGCGCTTGGCAAATGTAAACCCATGACTTCCATCAGCATTTGGTTACTGTTTGCAGTACCGTAGAAGGTACATGTGCCCTGACCATGATAGGCAGCCGATTCAGCTTCAAGTAAGGCATCACGGCCCACTTGACCAGTCGCGAATTGTTGACGGATTTTGGCTTTATCATCATTTGATAAACCGCTACTCATTGGACCCGCAGGCACAAAAATAGTTGGTAGATAACCAAACTGTAACGCACCAATCAGTAAGCCCGGCACAATCTTATCGCATACGCCGAGACACAATGCGGCATCGAACATATTATGAGAAAGTGCAATTGCTGTACTCATCGCAATTGTTTCACGTGAAAACAATGACAATTCCATACCGGCATTACCTTGAGTAATGCCATCACACATTGCCGGCACACCACCTGCAAACTGAGCAACACCACCATTTTCACGGGCAGCTGTTTTTATAATGTCTGGGAAGGTTTTATAAGGGGCATGTGCTGAAAGCATTTCATTATATGAAGACACAATGCCAATATTTGGTTCACGGCCAACTTTAATAATTAATTTTTCATTATCTTCCATGCTGGCAAAACCATGCGCGAGATTGGCACATGAGAGTGCTCCACGAGCAGGAAATTTACCTTGGGCATGTTCAATGCGTTGTAAATATGCAGAACGAGTTTTTTGGCTACGCGCGATTACACGCTCGGTAACTTTTGCCAATATTGGGTTCGGCAAGTCCATGCTGGACGCTCCTGTACAACCGGATAAGCCGGAAAAACAAAATAGACCAAACGATATATTTAACGATCATTTGGCAGAGGGATGAATAATATTATTAAGGCAAAAAGCGACATGCAAGTCCTTATAACTCCGAGCAATACTCTAGGCCTTAGCATTAAAGACAAATAATGTTTAAGTTTTAAACAAGGAAATGATTTTATTTTTGACTATATTTACGGGTAAATTAAATATTAATAACTATGAGAAATTTCTCATAATATCAAAGCAATAAAATATCTTTATAAATGGGTGAGCACTGAATTTTTTATACTTATTTATACTTAGTTTGATATTAAAAATGTTTATAATTTATCCTTTTTATCCTATGTATAAACTATTAAAACTTAATTTCAATTACGTATATTATTTGTAATACTCCCCTGTAGTTTGATTAAAATAACAACACTTATTTTTTCTTAAAAAATTTATACCAAATAGTTGAAAATTACATTGATTCAAAATTTACTTTTCATAAATATATACAAAAAACTGTTTAATTCTTCTACAAAAAAACAATAAATACAGTGGTTAAGCTTTATACTCAACGAATATTAGTTATAAAAAATTTGATGGTCGATAGTGCTTAAGTCTAATGGGCTAAAGTCTATCTTGGACAGAAAAACAACACATGTTAAAACATCACAACCTGCTCTTAATGCATGTTGCAATTAATGCCTTTTGATCAGGAAGTTAGGAAAACTATTTTTAAATCAGGACTTGGGTATTTCAACGTGGCTACATCAGTATTAGTTATTAATTGCGGTTCTTCATCTATTAAATACGCGCTGGTTTCAGACCGTCGTGAAGATCGTATTTATGGTTTAGCAGAAAACTTAGGGGCGGCTGATGCTCGTATTAAAGGAATTACAGTCGGTGGAGAACCACTAGAGCTCTCAATTCCTTATGCTGACCACGCCAAAGCTTTAGAAACTTTACTTGCACGTCTTGCAAACTATAAACCTCAAGCAATCGGTCACCGTGTCGTACATGGTGGAAGCCTCACTAAAGCTGAATTACTTACTCCTGAAATTATAGAACGTATTCGTGCAGCCACCCCTCTTGCACCGCTTCATAACCCAGCCCACTTAATCGGGATTGAAGCAACAATGCGCCTATTTCCTGAATTACCTCAAGTTGCCGTATTCGATACTGCATTCCACCAAACCATGCCTGCGCATGCATACCGTTATGCAATCCCTAAATTTTTATATACAGACCATAACGTTCGCCGCTATGGCTTCCACGGCACAAGTCATGCTTATGTGTCTGACCGCGGTAGTGAACTGGCTGGTAATTTCCAAAAAGGTGGCTGGTTAACAGCACACTTGGGCAATGGTAGTTCGACTTGTGCAGTATGGAATGGACAAAGTGTTGATACTTCTATGGGCCTTACCCCGCTTGAAGGCGTTGTAATGGGAACCCGTAGTGGGGATGTCGACCCAAGCTTACACAGTTTCCTTGCAAAAAATCTTGGCTGGGACTTGGCGAAAATCGATAAAGTTTTAAATAACGAAAGTGGCTTACTTGGCTTATCACAACTTTCTAACGATATGCGTACTGTGATTGAAGCCTCTGAAAATGGCAACGAAGATGCGCGTCTTGCAATTGAAGTATTTAGCTACCGCCTTGCAAAATCACTTGCAGCATTAAGCTGTGGTTTGCCAAGTATTGATGGCCTGATCTTTACAGGTGGTATTGGTGAAAACTCAGCTTACATTCGTGAAAAGACTTTAGCTTATTTACCTCACTTTGGTTTACAGCTCGATAAAGACCAGAACAACAATTTAAAACGTGGCACAGAAGGCCGTATTGATAGCGGTACAGGACCACAAATCTGGGTGATTCCAACCGATGAAGAAGGCCGTATTGCTAAAGAAACGCGTCAGGTTGTAGACGTTGCACAAAATACATCTCCTGAAATTAGCCTTGCTTAATTACAGAAGTTAAAGAACGTTATTTATAGGTTTATATGAATACAATTTTATTAATTCCTACAGGTGAAGGGGTTGGTTTAACCTCTGCCTGCTTAGGTATGATTTATGCACTTGATTGTAATGGAATTAAAGCAGGCTTTTTAAAACCGTTTTCTCAGGTAGATCAAGAAAATTTAGACCGAACTACATCTTTATTTGGTCATTTATTTCAAGGTAAAACTGTTCAATCCATTTCTCATGAAAAGTTAACCCAACGCATTGCGTCAGGTGAAGTCGATGAACTCCTTGAAGAAGCAGTAAGTCTTCATCGCAGTATTGCAGCAGACAATAATGTCATTATTGTTGAAGGCTTATTGCCAAATGGGCAAGACCATTTTGCCAGTGAGCTTAATGCCAGCCTTGCCCAAGCTCTTGATGCAGAAGTGGTTTTGGTAAGCACAGCAGACATCCAAAACCCACGTAAAACAGCAGAGAAAGTTGAAGCTCACTTGCGTCAGTTTGGCGGTGCAACTTCAAACCGAACAGCAGGTGTACTCTTTATGCGTACACGTGGCTTATCTGAGGAAACAGCTCAGATTCCTGTCGCATTCGACCCATCGCTGCGTCCAACTGAAGACATCGCAAAATTTACGACAGAACTGCAAAAATACAATCGCTACTTTGGATCGAACGATTTACCAATTATTGGTTTAGTTCCATTTAGTAATACACTAAGCGTACCTAGAACTTTAGACATCGCGAACGTGATTGATGGTCAATGGGTACATCAAGGCGAAGCGAAAACACGTCGTATTTTGCACTCAAGTTTAATTGCCTCAAGCATTGAATATGAATTGAATAAATTCATTGCTGGCGAGTTGATTATTAGCGCATCTGAACGTACCGATGTGTTACTTGCAGGTAGCTTGGCAACTAGTAACGGTATTCCATTGGCAGGCTTGGTACTGACCGAACGTGAAGCACCTGCCCCTGAGCTTTTAGAGTTTTGCCAAAGCGCTATCAAACAAGGCTTACCAATTTTACATACCCGTTTAAACACACTGGAAACAGCACAGCGCTTATCTGATTTTGGTAATGAAATTCCAACTGATGATACTGAACGTGCCGAGCAAGTGACTCGTTTTGTTTCAAGTCATATCGATGTCGAATGGCTTAAACAGCACAGTAATAACGGTGCAACTCCTCGTCTTTCCCCTTCAGCATTCCGTCATGAGCTGGTACAAAAATCGATTGCAGCTAAAAAACGAATTGTGCTTCCAGAAGGCGATGAGCCACGTACTATTGAAGCAGCTGCTATATGTCAGGCTCGTGGTATTGCACATTGTATTTTGCTAGCAAAACCAGATGCAGTTCAAGACGTTGCAAAAGCACGCGGGATTGAACTACCAGCTGACTTAGAAATTATTGATCCGGATAGCATTCGCAACCAATATGTTGCACCTATGGTTGAGCTCCGCAAAGGTAAACTCAACGAGTTACAAGCCAAAGATCAATTACAAGACACTGTTGTTCTTGGCACCATGATGCTGGCGCTAGATCATGTAGATGGTTTGGTTTCTGGTGCAGTTCACACAACCGCGAACACCGTGCGCCCTGCTTTTCAGCTGATTAAAACCGCACCGTCTTACTCTTTAGTTTCATCCATATTCTTTATGCTTTTACCAGATGAAGTTTATGTTTACGGTGATTGTGCAATTAACCCAGACCCTACAGCCGACCAGCTTGCTGAAATCGCGATTCAGTCTGCTGACTCTGCAAAAGCGTTTGGAATTGACCCACGTATTGCCATGATTAGCTATTCGACTGGAACCTCTGGAACAGGGGCGGATGTTGAGAAAGTACAGCAAGCAACTCAAATTGCACAGCAACGCCGCCCTGATTTACTGATTGATGGCCCACTCCAATACGATGCAGCTTCTGTTGAAAGTGTAGGACGCCAAAAGGCACCAGACTCACGCGTAGCTGGTCGTGCCAATGTATTTATTTTCCCAGACTTAAATACAGGTAATACGACCTATAAAGCAGTCCAACGTGCAGCAAATGTAGTCAGTGTTGGACCAATGCTGCAAGGCCTAAATAAGCCAGTGAATGACTTGTCTCGTGGTGCTTTAGTAGATGACATTGTCTTTACTATTGCATTAACAGCAATTCAGGCTGAACAACAAGCTGCTGCCAAATAATTAATATCATTTAATCTTTTCTACCTCTCGCCATTTGATGTCCGCTCAAATGGCTTTTTTACTCTTAAATAACTACCTTAGCTGTTGGTTATTCTTAGTTTTAAATCACTTAGCATTATCCTTATTCGACTTTTGGTCAAAACATCAACCAATCCCCCACAAGATTGTGTTTTTGTCATATAATTTAGCCCGCTAGCTAACAGCCCGCTCAAGAGATTTTCTGGTATGACAACGATTATCAAACAAGATGACTTGATTACATCAATCAAGGACGCCCTACAGTTTATTTCGTACTATCACCCGCAAGACTTTATCCAAGCGATGAGCCGTGCTTATGATCGCGAAGAAAACAAAGCTGCAAAGGATGCAATTGCACAGATTTTAATTAACTCTCGCATGTGTGCGGAAGGTCATCGTCCAATTTGCCAAGATACTGGTATTGTTAACGTTTTCCTTGAAGTGGGCTTAGATGTTAAATTCGATTTAACAATGAGCTTAGACGATGCAGTAAATGAAGGTGTTCGCCAAGGTTACCTTGAAAACAGCAACGTTCTTCGTGCATCTGTACTTGCTGACCCAGCATTTGGTCGCAAAAATACAAAAGATAATACCCCTGCTGTAATTCACTACAAACTCGTTCCGGGTAACAAAGTAGATATTACTGTTGCTGCTAAAGGTGGCGGTTCAGAAAACAAATCTAAACTTGCAATGCTTAACCCATCTGACTCGATTGTTGACTGGGTTCTTAAAACTGTTCCAACAATGGGTGCAGGCTGGTGTCCTCCAGGTATGCTCGGTATTGGTATTGGTGGTACTGCTGAAAAAGCCATGATGCTTGCTAAAGAAGCACTCATGGAAGAAATCAACATGGACGAATTACTTCGTCGTGGACCAGAGAACAAAATTGAAGAACTTCGTATCGAAATCTTTGAGAAAGTAAACGCTCTCGGTATTGGTGCTCAAGGTCTTGGCGGTTTAACCACTGTTCTTGATATTAAAATCAAAGATTACCCATGTCACGCTGCTGGTAAACCAGTAGGCATGATTCCGAACTGTGCTGCGACTCGTCATGCTCACTTCCAGCTTGATGGTACAGGCGTAGCTCATATTCAAGCACCAAAACTTGAAGACTACCCTTCAGTCACTTGGGACTCTTCACAGTCTAAACGTGTAAACCTTGATACCATTACTCAAGAAGAAATGGATTCTTGGAAACCGGGCGACACATTACTTCTTAGCGGTACAATGTACACAGGTCGTGATGCTGCGCACAAACGTATGGTTGAAATGATCGACAATGGTGAAGAATTACCAGTTGATCTTAAAGGTAAATTCATTTACTACGTTGGCCCAGTTGATCCTGTGGGTGATGAAGTCGTTGGTCCTGCTGGTCCTACAACTGCAACACGTATGGACAAATTCACACGTAAAGTATTAGAGCATACTGGTCTATTCGGTATGATTGGTAAAGCTGACCGTGGTCCAACAGCAATTGAAGCAATCAAAGACAACAAAGCAACTTACCTTATGGCAGTTGGTGGTGCGGCTTACCTCGTATCTAAAGCTGTTCGTGAAGCTGAAGTTGTTGCCTTCGCTGACTTAGGTATGGAAGCAATCTACAAATTCGTAGTTGAAGATATGCCTGTATCTGTAGCAGTTGATGTAAACGGTACTTCAATTCACGCAGTAGCTCCAAAAATCTGGCAAGCAAAAATTGGAAAAATTCCAGTAATCGATGCCGCAGCAGGCTAATCAAGAAAAGCACCGAATTCGGTGCTTTTTTTATGCCTTATAATTTTTTTTGGAAATTGAAAAGAATTGTAACAATTAGTTCGCCAATCTATGTTATTAATAAATACACCCACCCGCCATATATTGCATATAGGTCATTTCATGACTATCCGCCCTATTCTTAAAAATCTCTCAATCAGCCTCTGCCTAAGCTGTATTACGACAAGCTTGTTTGCCTCTCCTGCCAAATTAAGCTCAGTCAAAGAACTCATGCAAATGAGCCAAATTGATTATTTGCTTAAAGAATCAATTAATGAATTAACACCTTATTATGATCAACAAGCTGAACAGATCATTACTAATATTACGGGCATCAAAACTTTAGGTCCGAAAGAAAAAGAGGCCGCAAAAAAGTTAGGCTTACTTTTAAAAGATTCGAGTAACCAGCTCATTAGTAGCCCAAAAACTACGCAAGCCTTACAAGATATTTATTTAAAGACATATACTGAAGAAGAAATTCAGGCAAATTTAAAATTTTTAAAAACCCCAGAAGGTCAATCAATTACGCGTAAAAACGTACAGATTATGGGGCAAATTTCAGAATACATGATGGAGTTGGGACAACAAACCTTTAATGACCCTAAAGCACGCGATCATATGCAAGAAGAGATGCTTAAAATTATTGCGCCACTCATGAAGGATAAAGAAAAGTCTTAACTTTTCTTTATCCTTTGTAGGCCATTACCACGTTAAAGGGTTCCACAACTTAAATGGTTTAATCAGATGGACATCTGATTTTTCATCATATTTGGCTGGTTTTAGCTCTTGCGGTTTATGTCGAATCTTTCCTGAAGCATCTTCAGCAACAAAATTGTAGCTAGAAGATTTAAGCTCCGTAAAAGCAATCTCTCTACGTCCAATGTTGTCTTGCATTAACATAAATGGGCCAGTGTGTTCACCGCGGTCCATTTTGTTTTCTTCATCGTATTTTAAATAATAAGATGTTCCTGCATCGACCGTAATATCAATATATTTTGGCTCTTGAAAATGAATACCTAATAAAGGCCGACTTGCAGAAATACGATAACTTCCTGCTGGCAGTTCAATCCAGTAATAATGGTTATGCAATAAGCTTGGAATTCGTTTGCCATTTACAAATAAATTAATTGCTGCAATTTCCTGACGGTTCCATTTGGTATCTGGCCGATAGAGATAGACTACCGCTGCATGTTCATTTTGCGGTTTAATCGGAACAAATGTCTGACCTAGTTTTTGGTTGACCCATCCCCCCATGCTAAAACCACCCACATGGTATTGATCAAATACACCAGGTGCTTTATCTACATCAACTTTAGGTAAAGTCGCAGTCAGCTCAGCTGGATTCTTTGCCAAGTGTGATGAACTTTGGCAACCCGCAAGTAATGCGGTACAACTTAATGCAATAATTAAATAACGCATGACATCCCTCAAAGCGTTTTCTTTTGATTTTTCTATATCGCAAAACTATGCGTATTTTGTTTTTTTAGATTAACACCACCTACATGAATTGAAAACAAAAAAAGCATGAATCACTCACGCGATTCATGCTTTTTAGATGAATGAAATCTAAGCAGACTTCGAATCAATTACTTTTAAATCTGCCTTAGCAACACTTTCATGAGTTGCTGTTTCTTTAGGCTGACGTTCTGGCTTGTAAACAGGTTCAGCTTCACCATTAATCACTGCTTCATTAATGAAAACTGTTCCTACATCTGTACGGCTTGGTAAGTCATACATTGTTTCAAGTAAAACATTTTCCAAAATCGAACGTAGACCACGAGCTCCAGTATTACGCTCAAGCGCTCGCTTAGCAACTGCACGTAAAGCAGAGTCTTCAAATACAAGGTCAACATTTTCCATGTTGAATAAGTATTGATACTGGCGAGTTAATGCATTTTTTGGTTCTGTCAAAATTTGCATTAATGCTTCTTCATCAAGCTCTTCAAGCGTCGCAATAACTGGTAAACGGCCAATAAACTCTGGAATTAAACCAAATTTCACTAAGTCAGTTGGCTCAACTTGACGGAACAATTCAGCAATTTTCTTGCTTTCATCTTTTTTCTTCACGTCAGCTGTAAAGCCAATTCCGCCTTTTTCTTGGCGCTGTTGTACAATTTTTTCCAGCCCAGCAAATGCACCACCACAAATAAATAAGATATTTGAGGTATCAATTTGAATGAACTCTTGCTGCGGATGTTTACGTCCACCTTGTGGTGGAATTGAAGCTACAGTACCCTCAATCATCTTAAGCAATGCTTGTTGTACACCTTCACCAGAAACGTCACGCGTAATCGACGGATTTTCAGATTTACGTGTAATCTTGTCGATTTCATCGATATAGATAATGCCCTTTTGAGCTTTTTCTACGTCGTAATCTGCTTTTTGCAAAAGCTTTTGTACAATATTTTCAACGTCTTCGCCGACATAACCCGCTTCGGTTAAAGTTGTCGCATCTGCCATCGCAAATGGAACATCTAGCAAACGAGCCAATGTTTGAGCAAGTAATGTTTTACCTGAACCGGTAGGTCCAATCAGTAGAATGTTACTTTTAGCAATTTCCACATCTTTAGACACATGACCAGATTGCCCGACTTTTAAACGTTTATAATGGTTATAAACGGCAACAGATAATGTCTTTTTGGCAAGATCCTGACCAATCACATATTGATCAAGCGCAGCACGTATTTCATGCGGTTTTGGCAATGCCTTGCTCGCCCAGTCACCTGCTTCAACCTGTTGGCTGGTTTGTACAAGGTCTAAGCAGACATCTACACACTCATTACAAATATATGCGTCCTCGCCCGCAATCAGTTTCCCGACTTCAGACTGCGTTTTACCGCAAAATGAACAATGTTTTTGTCCTTGAGGATGTTCGGACATATTCTCTCCACAAATAGAATCTTAAATATGAGGGCAAGCGATAGAGCTAAATGACTATATGGAGGCGTTTTCCAACAACTCAAGCCACTTAAAAACTCCCCTTATGGACGCTTACTTAATACCTGATCGACTAAGCCATATTCTTTTGCTGCTTGTGCAGTCATAAAGTTATCACGATCAGTATCACGGGCAATCGTGTCATAGTCTTGACCACTATGTTCTGCCATCAAACGATTCAAGCGTTCTTTAATAAATAGAATTTCACGAGCGTGAATTTCAATGTCTGATGCCTGACCACGGAACCCACCCAATGGTTGGTGAATCATTACACGTGCATTTTCAAGGCAATAGCGTTTACCTTTAGCGCCAGCATTTAATAAGAATGCGCCCATAGATGCAGCCTGCCCCATACAGTATGTTACTACATCAGGTTTGATAAATTGCATCGTGTCATAAATCGCCATACCAGCAGTTACCGAACCACCTGGCGAGTTAATATAAAGATGAATATCTTTATCTGGATTTTCAGCTTCTAAGAACAACATTTGAGCAACAATCAAATTTGCCATGTTGTCTTCAACTTCACCAGTTAGAAAAATGACGCGCTCACGTAAAAGTCGTGAATAAATATCAAAAGAACGTTCGCCGCGAGAAGATTGTTCAACCACAACAGGAACTAAAGCATTTTCAATTGTTGGAACATACATACGTTATTTATTCCTAAATTTTTTGTGACTTAACCTATGGCAACAATATGCGGGATAATTTCTCAAATTGCAAAAGGTTCGCACTGAAATATTATATTATTTATACCTAAGTACTGCATGGCGTACTCAAATTAACCACATACCCAAAAATGAAAAAGGCGCCTATAGCGCCTTTTCCAGATTTCTCAAAAGATTAGCCCATACGGCGAGCTTGTTGTTCTTTCAATAAATCTTCGTAAGATACTGCTTTGTCAGACACTTTAGCTGCAGCTAAGATATGATCAACAACTTGATCTTCTAACACAACAGCTTCAATTTGTTGACGTTGTTGAGCATCATTTTTGAAGTATTCGATCACTTCAGTTGGATCTTCATAAGAAGAAGCCATGTCGTCGATGTAAGCATCAACACGTGATTGGTCAACTTCAAGTTTAGCATCAGCTAATACTTTGCTTACTAAGATACCAAGCTTAACTGAACGCTCTGCTTGCTCTTTGAACAATTCGTCAGGAAGCATGCTCTTGTCGAAAGATTGAGCACCAGCACCGCCAAATTGTTGAGTGAACTGTTGAACCATTTGCTGACGTTGACGGTCAATTTCTTGAGCAACCATTGCAGTTGGAACTTCAACTTCGTTAGCAGCAACAAGAGCATCAAATGCAGCTTGTTTAACTTGGTTACGTAAACCATTGCGAACTTCACGTTCCATGTTTTTACGAACGTCAGCTTTTAATTTTTCAACGCCTTCTTCTTCAGTAACACCGAAGATTTTCAAGAATTCAGCATCAATCTCTGGAAGTTTAGGTTTTTCAACTTGCTTCACAGTGATTTTGAATTGAGCTGCTTTACCAGCTAAGTTCTCAGCTTGGTAATCTTCAGGGAAAGTTACATCAATTACTTTCTCTTCACCAGCTTTCATGCCAACGATGCCGTCTTCGAAGCCAGGAATCATACGACCTGAACCTAACACAAGTTTAAAGTCTTCAGCAGAACCGCCTTCGAACTTTTCACCGTCGATAGAACCTTCGAAGTCAAAAGTCACTTGCATGTCTTTTTTCGCCATACCCTTGGTCACAGCCCAAGTTTGACGTTGTTTTTGCAAGTTTTCGATCATAGTTTCAACGTCAGCGTCTTTAATTTCAGCTGTTTTACGTTCAACTTCTAAACCATCAAATGCTTTTACTTCAACTTCAGGATAAACTTCTACAGTTGCTTCAAAAACTAAAGCATCTTCTTTATGTTCAACTTTCTCAATGTTCGGCATACCTACCGCATTGATTTTTTCTTGTTGAATCGCTTCAAATACGCTGTCACGAATGATGTCATTCACAACTTCTTGATAAATACTTGCACCGTATTCGCGACGAACAACGTTTGCAGGTACTTTGCCTGGACGGAAGCCGTTGATCTTCACAGTTTTGGCAGTGCGCTTCAAACGAGCTTCAAATTGCTCGTTAACACGGCTCGTCGGTACAGAAACATTTAAACGACGGGCAACGCCCGAAACCGCTTCAGTCGTTACTTGCATGGCTTCCTCGATAAAAATTAGTTAGTAGGAACAGTTTTTAAAAAAGTGCTGTATTATATGACAACTTTCAAGATATACAAAATTAACCGATCAGATCAGTAAATTGAAGGCCGTTTTTTCAGTAAATTTCACAATAATTTTATGATTTTTTAATTTTTTTTAACTCAACCTTAAGCCAAAGTAATTTTTTAGTTATTCTTCATAAATCTAAAATTACAATTAATTTATCAATAATTATCGTTTTTCATAAAAATTAATAATAATTAATTAATTAGCAATTTTTAGTGACAAAACCCGATTAAATCTTTCATATTTTCTTCACAATCCTATCGACAAATCCAATTAACACAAACTGTACATATAAATAAGAATTATTATTATTCGCATAACGTTTTGTATTTAAGTCCTGAAAGTCATGTCATTGATTAGAACACGTAAAAAAATTGTTTCATCTGCAATCGCATCATCCCTTTCTATGATTGCAACAACTGCAATGGCACAAGAAACTGTTTCACAACTACCAACCATTCATACTCAAGCAACTCACGAAGAATCTTTAAAAGTAGATGAGTCGGCAAATTCAAAATTAGTTGCTCCCCTTTTAGATACTCCAAAATCCGTTTCTATTCTTTCTCAAAAATTAATTAAAGATTCAAACTCTAACACCCTACTCGAAGCTTTACGCTATGAACCAGGTATTACTTTAGGCGCAGGTGAAGGCGGTACCCCATTTACCGATATGCCATATATTCGTGGCTATAGCGCTCAATCCTCTGTCTATGTCGATGGTGTTCGTAATTCAACTTCTCAAAATCGCGACATGTTCGCTATTGAGCAAGTTGAAGTCATTAAAGGTTCTTCTTCTGCGCTTGGCGGCGGTGGTAGTGTTGGGGGTAGTATTAACCTAATCCCTAAAGTCGCCCATGAAGGTGATGTTTACCAAGGTAGTGTTCAAGGTGGCACCGACAACTATCGCCATATCCAACTTGATGCAAACAAAGACTTTGGTAATGGCGTTGCTGGTCGTGTTGTTGTTATGGGCCATGAAAACGAAAAAGCTGGCTCAAATAACGGTGCAGAATATGCTCGTGCCGGTATTGCATCAAGTCTTGCATTTGGCCTAGATACTGCAACTCGTGGAACACTGAGCTACTACTATTTACGTAGTAATGATGAACCTGATGCAGGTATTCCCTTCCTTCCTGTTGGTGGGAAACCAATTGATGTAAAACAAGGCACATACTACGGTTGGAAAGCTCGTGACTTTGATAAACGTGAAAACCATATCGGCACGTTTAAATTAGAACAAGATCTTGCTGATGATTTAACATTATCAAACACGATGTCTTATACAAAATCTAAATCAGATTACATCTATACCAATGCCGATGACTCAAAAGGTAATGTAACGAAAAACGGTACTATTTCGCGTCGTGCTTTAAGTCGTATTGTAGACACAGATGGTTATAGCGATCAGCTTGCATTAAAAGGTAAATTCAATACAGGTGCGCTTAAACACTCTTTTAATACAGGTGTCGAGTGGAGCTACCAACAATCAAATCAAGGTGTTTATACGTTTACTGATGCCTCTGGCACCACATCAACAGTACATAACACCAGTTGTCCTGTAAGCAGTGCGCTTTCAAATGGCTGGTGTACTTCAGTAGACAATCCAATAAATGGAGCATTTACTGATACTTTAGGTAGCATCAAAAATCAGTATACAACTCGCAGCCGTACTGTTTCTCTTTATGCATTGGATAGTATCGAGTTTAATCCGCAATGGCTTTTAAATTTGGGTATACGTTGGGATAAATTCGAAACTGAGCGTAAATATAATAAAAATATTTATAAAACTGTTAAAGATATCGATAAAACGAGCACAAGCGGCAACTATACAAATGACGTAAGTATTGCAGCTGGTCAGAAATTCGAAAATGATAGTGACTATTTTTCTTATCAAGCTGGTTTAGTCTACAAACCAATTGAAAATGGTAGTATCTATGCAAGTTTTGCAACTTCTGCAAACCCAGTTGGGGTAGACCAAGGTGATGGTGCAGATGCCTTATCCACTTCTTCTCAACAAGCAAATGATTTATCTCCAGAAAAAGCACGTACTTTCGAAGTTGGTACTAAATGGGACCTGTTTAATAATCGTGCAAACTTAACGGCTGCTATTTTCCGTACCGAGAAACAAAATACTCGTATCGCTATTGATGCTAATACCACAACCAATGCTGGTGAAAGTAAAGTTGATGGCTTCGAAGTCGGATTCAACGGTAAGGTAACTGACAAATGGGAAGTTTCTGCGGGTTATAGCTATTTAGACAGTGAACTGACAAAAGCGGCTTATAACGCAGTTGCACAAGAAGGCAAACCGCTCCCATTCGTCGCTAAAAATAGTGCGACATTGTGGTCTACTTATCGAGTACTACCTAAGTTAACTCTAGGTGCTGGTGCCGAATACCGTGATAAAGTATTTACCAATACAAATACTGGCACAACAATGCTTGAAGACAAATATTTGCCAACATATACCATTTACAATGCTATGGCTAAATACGATGTCAACAAGAACGTAAACTTACAGCTTAATATCAATAACATTTCTGATAAACGCTATTTTACAAGTGCTCACCCAGCTCACTATGCATTTGAAGGCAATGGTCGTAACGCCGTTTTAGCCATTAACTTTAAATACTAAAACTTAATTCCATAATTTATTTATGGTATTAATTAAAGCAGATATAAAGATAGCCTCGTAATGAGGCTATCTTTATAAATAAAGTATTTACTTAAAAGGTGTTTGCTGTGATTCATCATATCCCCAATGTTTTAAGCAAAGAGCAAGTTGCAGAGTTTCGCAAGCTCATGAAAGAGGCAAATTGGGTAGGTGGTAAAGTAACTGCCGGCACTTTGTCTGCCTCTGTTAAAAGAAATCAACAACTCTCTGAACAAGACCCGCTTACACATCACTTAAGTGATATTGTCATTAAAGCAATTTGGCAAAATCCTGTGTTTCAAGCAGCAGCCCTTCCCCACAAAATTATTCCACCACTGTTTAACCGTTATGACGAGTATGAAAGTTTTGGTTTCCATGTAGATAACTCAATTCGTCTTATACGCGGGACTTCAGAACAACTACGTACCGATTTATCTTGTACCTTATTTCTAAGCGAACCTGATGAATATGAAGGCGGCGACCTCGTTATCGAAGATACTTATGGCTATCACGAAGTCAAATTACCAGCGGGTGATGTGGTGCTCTACCCGTCTACTAGCCTGCATGAAGTCAGTAGTATTACATCAGGTACTCGCTTTGCCTCTTTTTTCTGGGTGCAAAGTTTGGTTCGCGATGACAGTAAACGCCATCTTTTATTTAACTTAGATGAAAGCATACGTGAACTACGTAAATCACATGGCGATAGTTATTCTGAAGTGATGAAACTGACTAATATTTATCATAATCTCATCCGTATGTGGTCAGAACTGTAACTCTATTTATTTTTGCCTTATTTAGTCTAATTAATTATTTTTATCTCAATAAGGCAAAATAGTGAAAATTATTTCCCATAAAACATCAAACAACGCAAAATTAGAAAATTATTTTCTAATTTCTGAGATTAAAATTACGATAAGAATTTTGCACAAGGTGTAATCATTGTTTAGATGTGATATATCTAAATATCAAGATTACCAGCAAACCATCAAACTTATTATTTCACGGTCTAGAGATGAAAACGAATTACTTGTTTGCCCAGCCTACTCAAGCAAGACATCATCCGCAACTCCTGATGCTGCGCCAAGCGCGCGTATAAAAATTTTGTCTGCTTTTTAAAGCAGCGCTTTGAAATTCCCTTTAATTTTTCTGAATTAGATACCATATATTAAGTAGAGACGTTGCCTTTTAAATATATCCAGAGCAACTGCGCTACGAGACAAGGAGTTTTCTCATGATGTTGGCTGACCCAAGCAAAAAATACCGCCGTATGTACCAACGAGTGGATTTACCAGATCGCCAATGGCCAAATAAAGAAATTATAAAAGCGCCAATCTGGATGAGTACTGATTTACGTGACGGTAACCAAGCAATTTTTGAACCGATGAACATGGAACAAAAATTCAAAATGTTCAAAATGCTTGTAAAAATCGGTTTTAAACATATTGAAATCGGTTTCCCTTCTGCGTCTCAAATTGACTTCGATTTTACTCGCATGTTAATCGAAGAAAATCATATTCCTGATGACGTATACATTGAGGTTTTGGTTCAAGCACGTGATCATTTAATTGAACGCACTTTTGAATCTTTAGTAGGTGCTAAACGCGCAATCGTACATATTTATAACTCGAACTCTCCAACTTTCCGTCAGAAAGTATTGAATGTAGATGTAAATGGTGCAAAACAATTAGCAATTAATGCAGCTCAAAAAGTGAAAGAGTATGCAGCGCAATATCCTCAAACTGACTGGATTTTCCAGTACAGCCCAGAATGTTTCTCTGCAACCGAATTAGAAGTTGCTAAAGATGTTTGTGATGCTGTGACAGAAATCTGGGATGCTCGTCCAGAACATAAAGTGATTTTAAACTTACCTGCGACTGTCGAAGTTTCTACACCAAATGTTTATGCAGACCAAATTGAATGGATGCATCGCAATTTGGCACGTCGTGATGGCGTGATCATTTCTGTTCACTGTCACAATGACCGCGGCTGTGGTATTGCAGCATCGGAACTTGCCATTATGGCAGGTGCTGACCGTGTTGAAGGTTGTGTGTTTGGTAACGGCGAACGTACTGGTAACGTTGACGTTGCAGCCATTGCATTGAACATGTATACCCAAGGTGTAGCGCCAGAGTTAGATTTCTCTAACATTAATGAAGTGATTGCAACGGTTGAAGAATGTACTGGTTTACCTGTACACCCTCGTCATCCATATGCAGGCGACTTGGTATTTACTGCATTCTCCGGTTCACATCAGGATGCAATCAAAAAAGGCTTCGAGTACCAGAAAAACGAAGAAATCTGGGATATGCCTTACTTGCCAATCGACCCGAAAGACTTGGGCCGCGACTATGATGCAGTTATTCGTGTAAATAGTCAGTCTGGTAAAGGCGGTATTGCTTACTTATTGGAATCAAACTACAACGTTGTATTGCCACGTCGTTTGCAAATCGAATTCAGCCAAGTTGTTCAACAATACGCTGATGAGAATGGTACAGAAATTAATGCCAAAGAAATCTGGACATTATTTAAAGACACATATGTCGATGTGAAAAACCAACATTACACAGTCAAACACTACAAGTTATCAGACATTAACGGTACTCAAATTATCGAACTTGATGTAGATGTTGAAGGTGAAACACAACAACTTCGTGGCGAAGGTAATGGTCCTATCTCTGCATTCTTAAACGCACTTCAATTACCAATTGACGTATTGAACTATGAAGAACGTAGTATTAGTTCAGGTGCAAATGCCAAAGCCTTGACCTTAATTGAACTTCAAGTGAAAGGTACAGGTAGAGGCTCATTTGGTGCTGGTGTTCATGACAATACCGTCACCTCATCGATTGAAGCAATTATTGCATGTACCAACCGTTTGATTGATCAAGGTGTTCTAAGTACAGATCAGGTTGTTGCCGCCGCTGTTTAATTTAAAAAAACTCTTTTGAAAGGATACCTAGCTTGGTATCCTTTCTTTTTATTCCTGAAAGATTTAAAAGGCGAAATGTTCCCGTGTCTTTTCCAGCTGATTCAGTGGGGTTAGTCACTCCGCAAAAGTTCCAATTTGAAGAACCATTACATCTTGAATGTGGCCGTGTTTTGCCACGTTTTGAATTAATGGTTGAAACTTACGGCACTTTAAATGCAGATAAATCAAATGCCATTTTAATCTGTCATGCCCTTTCCGGACATCATCATGCAGCGGGTTATCACCACGAAGATGATAAAAAAGCTGGATGGTGGGATAGCTGTATTGGCCCGGGTAAAGCAATTGATACGAATAAGTTCTTTGTAGTTTCGCTCAATAATATTGGTGGTTGTAGTGGCTCAACTGGCCCAACTTCGCCAAACCCTGAAAATGACAATCGCCCTTATGGACCGGATTTTCCATTAGTAACGGTACGCGACTGGGTTAAGACTCAAGCCATGCTTTCCGACCGTTTGGGTGTAGATGTCTGGTATGCGGTTGTTGGTGGATCATTAGGGGGCATGCAAGCACTACAATGGTCTGTAGACTACCCTGACCGCCTGCAAAAATGTGTGATTATTGCCAGCGCACCAAAACTTTCAGCACAAAATATTGCATTTAACGAAGTGGCACGTCAGTCGATCTTATCTGATCCAGACTTCCATCATGGTCGTTACTTAGAAAATGATAGCTATCCGAAACGTGGCCTGATTTTGGCTCGTATGGTCGGCCATATCACCTATCTTTCTGAAGAGGCGATGAAACAAAAATTTGGTCGTGATTTAAAATCAGGCAAATTTATGTACGGTTTTGATGTCGAGTTTCAGGTTGAAAGCTATCTGCGTTATCAAGGTGAACAGTTCAGCCGTAACTTTGATGCCAATACTTACCTCATTATGACCAAAGCTTTGGATTATTTCGATCCTTCACGCGAATACGGTCATTCACTTACAGAAGCAATGGGTAAAACCAAATGTCAGTTCCTGATTGTCTCATTTACAACAGACTGGCGTTTTGCCCCTAGTCGCTCTCAAGAAATTGTAGATGCACTTATTACCAATCATAAGCCTGTAAGTTATCTCGATATTGATGCTGAGCAAGGCCATGACTCGTTCTTATTCCCGATTCCACTGTATGTCAAAACCATGCGCGCTTTCTTAGGCGGTGAAGAACACTTAAAATCGACATCACTGGAGGCAAGTTAATGCGTATTGATCAACAACTGGCAGAAAAGTGGATTAAACCCGGCTCAAGCGTGCTCGATTTAGGGTGTGGTGACGGTGAATTACTCGCTCATATGAGCCAAAAACATCAAATTCGTGCTTATGGTTTAGAAATTGATCAAGAAAAGATTGCAATTGCCGTCAGTCGCGGGTTAAATATTATTCAACAAGATTTGAATCTCGGTTTAAGCCGCTTTGCTGACCAGTCTTTTGACTATGTAGTAATGGCACAAGCTTTGCAAGCCGTAGATGCACCCGATGTTTTATTAAGAGACATGGTGCGTGTGGGTAAACAGGCAATTATTACTTTTCCGAACTTCGCGCATTGGAAGACTCGCTCTTTTCTTGCATTAAAAGGGATGATGCCTGTGTCGGATGCTTTACCATATATGTGGTATAACACCCCGAACATTCATTTATGTACATTTAAAGATTTTGAAGCACTCTGTGCTGAAAATCAGATACAAATTATTAATCGACTCGCCGTCAATGGAAACCAGCAGGGAAGCCTGTTAAGCAAACATGTTCCGAATTTGTTTGGTGAAGTCGCTATTTATCGAGTGAGTGCACTATGAAAAAGACATTATTTAGCACACTATTTGCAGGACTGCTAAGTATGCAGGCTCATGCAGATTATATCGCCCAGCCACAATCGGTTGCGAGTCAGGCTGCACGCTTTTCAACAATGGGGGTAAGTGACCTTCAAAAAGCTGCAAAATCTGGTCAAGCAGGCGCACAGTTTTACCTAGGTACACACTACCAATATGGTAAAGATGTAGAAAAAGATGAGAAGCAAGCTTTCGCATGGTTTAAAGCTGCTGCTGACCAAGGTTTATCACCAGCACAGTTAAATGTAGGTCGTATGTACGCCGATGGTATTGGCGTTAAGAAAGACGAGTCTATGGCTCGTAAATACTTCGAAAAAGCAGCAAGCAACGGTGATAACCGTGCAAGCTATAATCTTGCGATGATGGAAGAGCAAAAGAAAAACTACGTTGGTGCTTACCAATGGTATGAACTTTCAACTCGTGATGGCATGCTAGACAATAAAGTAATTAGTTTATCTGAAGGCAAAAAAACTGCGCTTGCAGCGAACTTAACACAAGAACAAATTCGTACAGCACGTGACCGCGCTGACAAATGGATCCAAGCACAATAATAACGGTTCATCCGTAAAAAAACCTTACTCGACTAAAACCACCTTGTATGCTGTACAAGGTGGTTTTAGTTTTTATATTCTATTTATTTTCCTCTATATCCCCTCTTAAAAAACACGTAACATAACTCATGTTCGATATTAGCTATAAAGTTTGGTTTTATTATGTCTACCCCACATTGGTTTGATCAGGGCAGTTTAGTTCTTGCCAGCAATAACAAAGGTAAGGTCGCAGAGTTTGAAAAACTTTTTGAACAACTTAAGTTACCTGTAGAAATTATTCCTCAAGGTCGCCTTAATATTCCCGACGCCATTGAAGACGGCTTAAGCTTTATTGAAAATGCGATTATTAAAGCACGTCATGCCTCTAAAATTTCAGGTAAACCTGCTATGGCTGATGACTCTGGTATTTGTGTTCCAGTTTTAGGTGGTGCACCTGGTATTTACTCTGCACGCTATGCTGGAGAACACGGTGACGATGCAGCGAATAATGCCAAATTATTAAATGATCTTTTACCATACCGTAAAAATGGTGAAGTGATTGAAGGCATGTTTGTGTGCGTACTTGCTTTAGTCACACATGCGGAAGATCCATTACCACAAATTTTCCAAGGCATCTGGCACGGCGAAATTTTAGAAGCTGCACGTGGTGAAAATGGTTTTGGTTATGATCCACTGTTCTGGTTGCCTGAGCTACAAGTTTCTAGCGCTGAGTTGTCTAAAGAAGATAAGAATAAGATTAGTCATCGTGGACAAGCGATGCAGTTATTTAGAGAGAGCTTACAGAAGTAAGCTGATTATATAGCCACAATATGCCACGTTAAAACATATTAGATTTTGTATAGGCAACCCTTACTTTTCAAAGATGAAAAGTAAGCAAAAATCTTTTGTTAGACTGATGGCACTTCCTTGTGCCACAGTCTAACTGGCGGCATCCATGCCGCCTTCGCACAAGCAAATGTAGGGAAGAAAATTTAAAATTAATTATAATACTACATGTAAAAACACTGCATAAATCGCAATACACACACAACTCACAATCGTCCCCGAAGCGATATAAGCCGCCGATCTCCCCGTCCCTTGATAATGTGTTTCTAACGCTACAATATTAGCTGCTGGCGGCAGGCAGAACATCAAAAACATCACCCCTATTTGCTGGCTTATATTTGGAATAGGTAAAAATCTATAAGTTAATCCACAAAGTACAAATCCACACGCCACCTTAAATGCTTGAGCTTTCGTACTGTAGATTAAATCTTTTGTATAAACTCTCGTACGGCGTAGCCACATTCCAAGCACACACATACCAGCAAAAGTCATTGCAATTTTAGCAATATCATAAATCCAGTGTATGGCAGGGTGTTCAATATGTTGAGCACCTAAAAGTCTGAGTACAACAGCGCAGAATATTGAAATACAAGGTGGAGAGGTTAAAACCTTTTTTAATATATTGAGCTTACTCTGTGGTTCCGTTGTTACGGCAGTCACACCCCAAGCATTGCCAAACAGCGACATTCCAATATATAAGGCGACTATTGGTGCAGTTGCTTTAGGGCCAAATAAAGCCATGGCAAAAGGAAAACCTAGCCATCCAATATTGGTATAACTGACGCAAAGCGCCAATAAACGGTCTTTAAATAAAGCCAAATAAGCAAAGAAAATAATAAACGCTGAGCCAAAACTAAAAAGCATTAAACTCAAGCTTCCAGATTGATAAAATACGATGTTGTAAATAATCACAATCGGAATCAGGAGTCGTGCAAGCCAAGCAGAAAGAATAGGTTTTATAGTTTCGGAGATAGAAGTTTGGGCAAGTAATAGTCCAGTGATAAATGCCAATATTGGCAATAGTAATCCCACACTTTCCCCCACCTACACATCAAAAACAGTTTGTTATGCTACACCTTTTAATTTTGAAATGTATGACCGATTTCACCTAAATTTTCCTTAAAATTAAATGAACTGAACAGCAAATAACTTTGTAAGAAATACTTTTAAAAATCTTATCTTGTCTAATTTACTTTAGATACTGTCTTAAAAATGAAATATAAGTGTCACATTATTGTCATAGCAACCTGTTGAGATAAAGCGAACTAAAAAGAGGTATAAAATTATGGCCGGTTTATCTATTTGGCATGTGGTTATTTTCGCAATCGTCGTTATTTTATTGTTCGGTACATCTAAATTAAAAAATATCGGTAAAGATGTAGGCGGTGCAGTAAAAGACTTCAAAAAATCAGTTCGTGAAGAGGATGATGCTACATCTTTAAATACTCCTCGTACGATCGATGCACAAGTTAAAACATCTGAAAGTACTTCAGTGAAAAGCTAAAGGTTTCCCCCATGCTTGATGTAGGAATGACAGAGCTACTCTGTTTTGCAATTATTGCAATTTTAGTTTTAGGTCCAGATAAGCTTCCAGAGGCTGCACGTTTTGCTGGTCGCTGGTATGTTCGACTAAAACGATATATTACCAATTTGCAAAATGAGATTGATCAGGAGTTGCGTCTTTCTGAGTTCCGCAAAGAAATGCAAGAAGAACTTAATCGCATCGAAGCATTGGAACGGAAAGTACAACAACAGCTTGAAGAAATACAAAAACAGCAGACTTCTGAGCATTTAGAAGTTACTGAAAAACCGAAAACAATACAAAAGCCTATTCGGAAATGTATTCCTATATCAGACCAATACAAGGTACCGTATGTTGCAAAAATTACGCCTTTCGTTCCTCAAACTGATATAGCCGAAACATCTCCTGTTGAATTGAAGATTGCCGTATGAACCAACTGCCTTCAACCACTGTAAATAGTCAAGAAAACCTAGACCAAATGCCAATCATGAATCATTTGGTCGTTTTAAGACGCCATTTATTCAGGATTGTAGGGGTAACATTATTCTTATTTTTTTGTTTACTACCCTTTCGAAACAATACTTACCAATTACTATCTGAGCCTTTAAGGTTACAACTTCCTGCATCATCGTCAATGATTGCAACAGATGTGACAGCAACCTTTATGGCACCTTTTAAATTAAATTTATTTGTCGCACTTGTGTTAGCCATGCCATTTATTCTTTATGAAATATGGTCTTTTGTTCGCCCAGCACTCTATCAAAAAGAACGCCATTTAGCACTTCCATTACTGGTTGGCAGTATTGTCCTATTTTATGCAGGGGTAGCTTTTGCTTATTACATTACCCTGCCTGCAATACTACATTTCTTTATTAGCGTTTCACCAGAAACGGTAGCACCAATGACCGACATTAATAGTTATTTAAGTTTCTGTTTAAAGCTATTTTTAGTGTTTGGTGTCACTTTTGAAATTCCTATCGCAACCTTATTACTGATTTTAATTGGCGTAGTAAATACTCAAAGTCTTGCTGAAAAGAGACGTTTTATTATTGTGGGATGCTTTTTTGTTGCCATGTTTATTACCCCACCAGATGCGATTTCAATGGTGATGTTAGCAATTCCGATGTGGTTACTTTTCGAAATAGGCTTACTCTTTGGAAGAATTCTTGAAAAGAGAAAAAGCCAGACTGCTGAATGATTTACAACTTTTCTTTAAAAGCCCAGATATTAAAATTTGGGCTTTTTATTTTTGAACATTTGTTTAAATCATCAAACTGTAAACTGTCTTCAAAGTGACTTAAAAATGTAAGAAAAGTGTCATTTCCAATCCATAGAATCAACTCAACAAATATACACACAAAAGTTACGGATTTATTATGACAACTGCTTCTAACCACCCAACACGTCGCGATATTTTAAAATGGTTTACGGGGATTCCTTTTCTTCCATTAGGTGCGATGGCTACGGCAGCAACGTTAGCAGGCTGTAATGACAGCAATAATGATTCAAATGTTGTTACTCCACCGCCAACAGTAAATTTTAAAAATGCAACCTTTACCTCAATGGCTGCACCTTCTTTAGCTAACCCAGCAGCAATGGCAACCACAACTGTCGGTTCAACCCTTTCAATCAATTGGGAAGATGGCTCAAAAACTGACTATACATTAGCGTATAAGCCTTTCTTTACAACTGGCGATCTTGTTGCAGATGGTAAAGGTGGAAAAATTCTAGCGGGTGGTTATGTTGATATTAATAACCAGCCGATTATCGATAAATCAAAACCTGGTCAAGAACGTCAGTTCTTCTCTGATTGTCCAGATGGAAGCTCTTTAATTAGCTTTAAACAAGCAACAGGTCGTGATTTTACCGATGCAGACAAACAAGCTTTAGGTGTTACAGGTAACCCAGTATTTCACGTTGTTCAATTTGAATATACAACTCGCGATCAAAGCTTAAAGTCTATGTATGGTTTACTACCATCTCCAATTGCGATTTTAACTTTAGACCAAGACCCTAAAACTGGTCATTTAACGCTTATTAAATACCACAATGTCGATACTTCTAAAGTAAACGGTCTATGGATCACTTGTGGTGCAAGCTTGTCTCCATGGGGAACTCACCTTTCTAGTGAAGAATACGAACCAGACGCAAACAACGTTGCTGCAAGCTACTTACCAGTATTTAGCAAAAACTTATTTGGTGATAGTACTAAAGGCAACCCTTACCACTACGGTCATTTACCAGAAGTAACTGTAAATACAGATGGTACGGGTTCAATCAAAAAACATTACTGTTTAGGCCGCATTTCACACGAACTTATTCAAGTTATGCCAGATAACCGCACTGCATTGATGGGTGATGATGCAACCAATGGCGGCTTATTCATGTTTGTTGCCGACAAAGAAAAAGACTTGTCTGCGGGTACACTCTATGTGGCTAAATGGAAGCAAACCTCAGGCGTAGGTGCTGGTGCGGGTGATATCTCTTGGATTAACCTTGGTCATGCAACAAGTGCTGAAGTAAAAAGTTGGGCAGATCAATACAAGATTTCTGACTTGATGGATGTAAAAACATCTGATCCAAAAGATGCAAGCTATACCAAAATCCGTTTTAGCGGCAAAGATAACTGGATCAAACTTGTCCCAGGTAAAGAACGTGAAGCAGCTTTCCTAGAAACGCATCGTTACGCAGCTTTAGTTGGCGCAAGTATGGGTTTCACCAAGATGGAAGGTACAACTGTCAATATTAAAGACAAAATTGCATACTCTGCGATGTCTTATGTACAGTCTTCTATGATTGATAAAACTACTGATATTCAAGTGCAAGGTCCAAAATCTGGTGCTATTTATGCACATACGTTAAAGGGTAGCCAAGTCGATAACAAAGGCCAGCTCATTAACAGTGAATGGGTATCAACTCATATGGAACCACCAGCAGCTTTAGTGGGTGAAGACCTCACTACTGCTGACGCTCTAGGTAACACTGCAAACGCAGATAAAGTTGCCAACCCAGATAACATTAAGTTCTCTGAAAACTTACGTACACTCTTCATTGGTGAAGACAGTGGTATGCACGTAAATAACTTCTTATGGGCATATAACGTAGATACCAAACAATTAAGCCGTATTCTATCAACACCTGCTGGTGCTGAATCGACAGGTCTTCACGCGGTAGATGCAGTGAATGGTTGGACGTACATTATGAGTAACTTCCAGCACCCTGGTGACTGGGAATCTCCATTACACGATAAAGTACAAGCAACGCTTGATCCTCTTGTTCGTGCAAACTACAAAGACCGTTTTGCTGCTGCGGTAGGTTATATTACGGCAGACCCTGTAGCACCATCTGTTGTGAAGAAATAATTCTTACCACAACTCAAAAGAAACCTGCTTTATGCAGGTTTCTTTTATTGTATTTAAAGTTCATTTATTTCTGAAAAGAGGTACCTGCTGCTGTACAATTTGGCCGCTATGTTCGCCTTGCTGTGTCTTTTCCAACCAAATCCATTCATTATTAGTCATTCTTAAAAAATTCGAACAACGTGTTCCATATACTGGACTTTGAATAAAAGTCGATGATAGCAACTCTTCCATTTCTGGTTGAATACCCGTATTTGGCAACAGTGCTGTGGTGACTTTACGCTCATCTTCTAAAATATCCCACGCTGCATGTTGCAAGCTTAGCTCTTCTGTTTTGTGCTGATGCATAGGCAAGAACTCTTGCGTAAAACGAGTTCTTAAATGTCTGGTTTTCTCCCAGTGATCGGACATCAAACCATTCGAAACTACATACACACCATTGGCTAATACTTGAGGTGCTTCTCCGCGGTTACTCATATAAACCGCTTGATCAGCCGTTCCCATAAACAAGTTAAAACCAGCAAAGTTCTGTTGCTGTTGTTCTAATTGTTGCGCAAAGCGAATCGGCAATAAATCAGACTCTAGAAAAGCCTGAACTAAATGACCACGAGAAGTCTCGTATTGTTGTTTATCACGTCCATCACGGAAATTAGTTAACACAGCCCATCGGCCCTGCGGCGTAACCCCCATCCAAGTACCACCTGACTGTAAATCTTGCCCTGCAATGATGGGTGTATGTTCCCATTGATGCAATAATGCGGTTGGTCGATGATAAAACTCATCACGGTTTGAAATAAGACACAAGGGCATATCATCCAGAACATGCCATGCTAAAGCCACAATACACATTGATTCTTGTTCCCTATGTTTACACATTGAATGTACAACATTTTTCACATCATTCCGCTACAATCTGTCAAAACGTAAGATCAAGGAGCAGCAATGCTGACCTATCCTAATATCGATCCGGTCGCAATACATCTAGGACCTCTTCAAGTCCATTGGTATGGACTCATGTATTTATTGGCATTTTTATGTGCTTGGGGACTTGCTTCCTACCGTGCCAAACAGCGTGATGGCTGGACATCGGACATGGTTTCCGATCTGGTGTTTTACGGCGCTCTAGGTGTTGTACTCGGCGGACGTATCGGCTATGTGCTTTTCTATGAGTTTGATAAATTCCTTGAAAACCCAATTTGGCTATTCCAAGTCTGGACTGGTGGTATGAGCTTCCACGGCGGCTTCTTAGGCGTCATGATTGCAATGCTATTCTGGTGTAAAAAATATCAAAAAACATGGTTCCAAACACTCGACTTTATTGCCCCTTGTGTACCGACAGGCTTAATGTTCGGACGCTTCGGTAACTTTATTGGTGGAGAGTTATATGGTCGTGCGGTTACAGATCCGAACTATCCATTTGGAATGATTTTCCCAACCGATCCATTACACTTGGTTCGCCACCCTTCTCAAATTTATCAAGCGCTTTGTGAAGGTCTAATTCTATTCATTATCTTATGGTGGTTTAGTTCAAAACCTCGCCCACGTATGGCCGTTTCATCACTATTCTTGATGGGTTATGGCGTTGCACGTTTTGTAATGGAATTCTTCCGTCAACCAGATGCCGACCAAGGTTTCATTTTATTTGGCTGGATGACTAAAGGTCAGATCCTTACCGTTCCAATGCTACTCATTGGCCTTTGGATGATGTGGTATGCCTATCAAAAGAAAATTTATGACTGGGGCCCACAAAAGAACAGTTAACATCTAAATCAGAGGAGTTTCGACTCCTCTTTTTTATGCTACAGTTTTTATCTCCCAAGAAAGAAGATACACCATGCTGGAATTCTGGTTTAACAAGCAAGTCCCGTCTTTTAAAAAATTAATGATCTTAATTATTACCCTCTTAATCTGTATTGGGTTATATCAATATCAACCATTACCGTTAGATACTATTTTAATGTTTACGGGAACTGGAGTTATTTTTTTAATCTGCCGTTACTTTAAATTGCATTTTGCTCAAAGTAACCCAACCGGTTTACTTTACCGTCTATTTACATGGGTCCCTATTGCCCTCTTGTTTGCACTTATTTTTGTGAAAGCCATGCCTAACTTACTTATTTGGGGCGTTCAAGGCATTGCATTTATGGCGCTTGCTGCTTTTATTTTTTCACCACAATCGTTATTTAACAAATAGGCTCCCGTTTTATGTTGGCTTATTGGTAAAACGCACCGCGTCACATTAAACTCATCTTCATTATTGTCGTTTGTGCTGCAATTTATGCAGCCAATCAAGTTCAGCCTTTATCATCGACTTACACTGTTCTTAGCCTCGTGTTAGGGTTCGGGCTTCATTTCGGGCAATATTTACAAACAAAAATTCCAGCTCGTAGTTCATATAAATCTAAATTCCAGTTTCTGCTTAGAATTTACCCTTTCATTATTGTTGCTCTTGTTGTGTGGATACTACCGCCTCAGCACAATTGGATCGTAACGATACAAGCTTTAGGCTTTGTACTGGTTGGATTTTTTCTTGTTTCAATTTATCAAAATCGTGCCAAGCGTTTTTAAGCATAAAGTTTAGCTCGTTTTTACTATTCCTAAAGCATGCTATTATCTTCCACGGTTTATTGATCCAGAAACCGTCTCCCTTTTATTTTATGGAATTAATCCGAACTCGAGAGTGTTATGCGTGCATATTTAGACCTTCTACAACATATCCTTGATAATGGCGGTGACAAAGGCGACCGTACAGGCACAGGAACCCGTTCTGTATTTGGTCATCAAATGCGTTTTGATCTCTCTAAAGGTTTTCCTTTACTCACCACAAAAAAAGTTCACTTCCGTTCTATTGTGATTGAGTTACTTTGGTTTTTAAAAGGCGACACCAACGTCCAATATTTAAAAGACAATAAAGTTTCAATTTGGGACGAATGGGCAACAGCAGAACAAACAGCACGTTTTGGCCGCCCAGAACATGAACTTGGCCCAGTTTATGGTCATCAATGGCGTAATTTCGGCGCAACTAAAAATGCTGATGGTACTTATAACCAAGATGGTTTTGACCAAATTAAATGGTTAATTAACGAAATCAAAACTAACCCAAATTCGCGTCGTTTAATCGTTTCTGGCTGGAACCCGAATGAAGCTGGACAAGTTGCATTGCCACCTTGCCACACACTCTTCCAATTTTTCGTACAAGACAACAAATTGTCATGCCAGCTTTATCAACGAAGTGCTGACGTATTCTTGGGCGTGCCATTTAATATTGCTAGTTATGCTCTACTCACTCATATGATTGCCCAAGTGTGCGGCTTAGGTGTAGGTGATTTTGTTTGGACTGGTGGCGATACACATCTTTATGCCAACCATTTTGAACAAGCACGACTACAATTAACCCGCGAACCATTACCACTTTGCCAATTAAAACTTAATCCGGAAGTTAAAGACCTTTTCGATTTCAAATTTGAAGATATTGAGATTTTAGGTTACGAGTCACATCCAGCAATTAAAGCACCGGTTGCAGTATAACAACGGCTTAAATTTCATTTGATTACGGTTTAGAGAATAAGATTATGGCATGGCAAAATGTAGAAGTTGTCCACGTTGTGGCAATGGATAAAAATCACTGTATTGGTAAAGGCAACGCGTTGCCATGGCATATCTCTGCCGATTTAAAACACTTTAAAGAAATCACTCAGGGTGGTGTGGTCATCATGGGCCGTAAAACCCTTGAGTCTATGGGCCGTGCTCTACCGAACCGTGTGAACTGGGTAATTACCCGTGACATTAACTGGCACTTTGATGGTGTAAAAATTGCGTATTCAATTGAAGATGCTTTAAACGCAGCTTTAGAAGATGCCAAAAACACCGAAAAGCAGGCGCTTTTCATCATTGGTGGTGGTGAAATATTTAAGCAAACCTTGTCAATTGCAGACCGTCTTGAACTCACTCATGTTGACTTAGATGTCCAAGGTGATGCACATTATCCAACTATACCGAGTGAATTTCATAAAGTTGCGAGCGAGCAGCAAGTAGATGAAAAAACAGGAACTTCATTCGAATTTGCAACTTATAAAAAATAATTTTATGGCCGCCTATGCACAATATCGGAACACGTGAATTTATTATCGCCCTCCTCTTCGGCGCTTTACATGGTCTATTTACGTTGTTTATTGTGCTTTCCAGCATTTGGGTGTGTTTAGCACTTTGGGTGCAACAACCTTTTGGCTGGTTAGGCAGCCGCATTATTATTGGCATATGGATTGCCTTTGCTTTAAGTATGGCTGGCTTATATTTTAATGGCCATATCATTAGCCGTCGTACAGACATTTTGATCTATCTATTAGCTTTTGCTTGTTCTTTGGTTTGGTATTTCTCGATTACAGCACGTCAAGACCGTGACTGGAATCCTGAAGTTGCCAATATGCTAAGTTACGAAAAACACGGCGATGTAATTACCTTGCACAATGTCCGTAACTTCAACTGGCACCCTGATGGCACTTATGATGTCCGCTGGGAAACCCGTACTTTTAACCTGAACAAGTTAAATGGCATTAATATTATTACCTCTTACTGGATGGGGCCACAAATTGCCCATACTCTGGTCAGTTTTGAGTTTAAAAATCAACAACCCTTAGTTTTTTCAATCGAAATTCGAAAAGAAAAGAACGAAGAGTTTTCGGCAGTGGGTGGTTTTTTTAGAAAATACGAACTGAGCTTAATTGCGTCCGATGAAAAAGATATTGTCTACACACGCAGTAACATTCGTAAAGAGCAAGTTTATAATTTCCCAATTAATATGCCCCGTTCTGAACAGAAAGCGCTATTTTTAGAATATCTTAAAAAGTCAGATGAGCTACGTGCTCAACCAAAATGGTATAATACGCTCACAAGTAATTGTACAACCCTGATTTTCGATATGGTTCAAGCGATTAATCCATATCAACTTCCTAAAGATTATCGTTTAATAGCCTCAGGTTATTTACCTAATTATTTATATGATCTTAAAGCTCTTAATCAAAATATTAGTTTAAAGCAATGGTATCAAATCGCACATATCAATCCACGTACTGAACATTTTGAACAACTTTCAGATCAGAGCAGTGAACACTTCTCTCGAATCGTTCGACAAGGTTTACCTAAAGCAAAATGAAATAAGTAATGCACTTTTCTTTACTTTTTTACACATGCTTTACTTTGTAATCTAAATAGATAGACCCTATTGTAATAGGCAGGAAATAGAGGGAAACACAATGCAACAGGCATTATTTGGCGGCGGCTGCTTTTGGTGTGTCGAAGCCGTATTTTTACAGATCCGTGGTGTAGAAAAAGTAACTAGTGGTTACGCAGGTGGACATACGATCAACCCTACCTACGAGCAAGTATGTCAAGGCGATACTCAGCATGCTGAGGTTATCTTGGTTGATTTTGATGAAAAGCAAGTAACATATTCACAGTTACTCGATGTATTCTTTGCAACGCATGATCCAACGACTTTAAACCGTCAAGGTAATGATATTGGTACTCAGTACCGCTCTGTTATTTACTATTATAACGAAGAGCAAAAGCAGGCAGCGGAACACACGATTCAAACGCTAAAAGATGACGATCTTGATATTGTGACTGAATTGTCTCCTGTACCGACGTTCTATCCAGCCGAAGAATATCATCAGAATTACTATGCAAAGAACCCTTCACAAGGTTATTGCAACTTTGCGATTCCACCTAAGCTATTAAAGCTATATAGTAAATTCCAGCATCTGATGAAAGATCAATAAATCAGAGTAATAAAAAAGCAACCAAATTGGTTGCTTTTTTATTGAGTCAACTAAATTTTAGTTTTCACTTACAAAGGCAATATCGCTCAGTCCGGCTTCACTGGCGCGAGACATTACCTGAGCCACAGTATCGTACTTCGACTCTTTATCAGCACGAAGTTGAACCGTAGGTTTAACCGCACCTTGACCTGCTTCTTGGAAACGTTTTTGAAGCTCATCAAGGCTAATTACTTGAGTATCCCAAGCCACTTCACCATTTGCATTAATACTAATCGTAATCGCTTTTGGTGGTGGATCAATAATTTCAGCAGTTGTTTTAGGCAGTGTTAATGGAATCGATGGGTTGGCAACTGTTGCTGTGACCAAAAAGATGATCATTAACACCAACATAATGTCGATTAGCGGAATGAGGTTCATCTCATTTATGCCACTATCGTGGTCTTCACCCAATTGAAAAGCCATTAAGCTTGACCTCCAACATAACTTTGCTCTGCAGTTTTAACATCAGTCTTTACAGTTGAGTCTTGCTGCAACATGGTATCGATTAACAAACTATGTGCTTGATCTTGTAAATCATGAGCAAGACCACGATTAGCACGTACACAAATGTTATAAGCCAATACTGCAGGAATCGCAACTGCAAGACCAAGACCAGTCATAATCAGTGCTTCACCTACTGGTGTAGCCACTTGAGCCAATCCTGCTTGTCCACTCTTACCTACAGCAACCAACGCGTGAAAAATACCCCATACTGTACCAAACAAACCAACGAATGGTGCAATTGAAGCAATTGTTCCTAAAACAGAAATACCTTTTTCAGCATTGACTTTTTCAGCAGAAATTTGGCGCAATAATGCTTGCTCTGCAACTGCTTTACGCTGTTCAAAACTTAAAGGTTGTAACTTTGCTTTTAGCGAAGTAATAGCCTTAGAAAGTTGAGCATAAGCTTGTTGTTTTAGTTGGCGAGTCCCCATCAAACGTAAGATGAAAACTGTCCAAGTAGCAATCGACATTGCCAATAAAATGAAATACAGGGTTTTACTCACTGCATCTGCATGTTGCCAATAGATTGAAAAGTTCATATTCGAACTCCTGATTAAGGTTAGCCGTTGGGACTCAAATTCGTTTAAGGGGTTAAATCAAAGGGTTGCTCTGCTTTAATTGGATAAGCAACACCATTTTCCATATAAGGTTTAAATTTTGCACCGCGAACAGCGCGAACTACTTTGTCATCTAGACTTGAAATACCGCTGCTTCGGGTAACACGCACGTTGATGATTTTGCCTTTTTCGTCAGCTTCAATTTGTACAACAACTGAGCGTGCTTCACCTTGTAAATCTTTTGGTGAAACAGTCAAACGTGGTGAGCGGCTCCACTGTACACCTGAACCACCAATTGAAACGCGTTTTGGTGACGGATCTGGTGCAGGTTGAGCTTTAGGCGCTTCTTGTACCACTGGTTTTGGCTTCTCAACGACTTTTTCAGTAACAGTTGTCGCTGGAGCGGCTATTTTGGGTTCAACTTTTGGTTCTGTCTTTACTGTTTGTTTAGGAGTTTCAGCCTTTTTCACCTGCTGGATTTTTTCCACTGGTTTAGGTGGAATCACAGGTTTCTCAACAACTTTAACTTCTTTTACCTCTTTCTTAGGTTCCGGCTTTTTAGGCGGCTCCTTTGGTTTAGGAGGTAGTGGTTTCGGTTGCTCTTGAATTTTTACAAAGCGGACTTGTAAAGGTTTCTTATCAATTGGCTTTAGTTCAGCAGGCTTAATGTGGCTAACTGCCCATAAGACCCCGATATGACCAATTGCAACCGCAATTAGGGCCGTGATGACTTTCTTTTTCATCGGATTAGGAGAGTTTAAGGCTGCGGAAGATTGACTCATAAGAATCTAATTACCTAATGGATGATGATCTCGACCTTTAATTAAGAGAAACGATTTCAAACATCGGATAGAACAATAAAGTGCCACAATAATAAATGAGAAGTGTTTTCATTTGCAACTACTTTTTTCGCGAAAAACACTACCCAGTATTTTGCTATCTAACCTCATAAAGTGATATCACCTTACTTTTCTCTTGTATAAACAGCACGCTAAAAACTTTGAGTTCATTTCTTATTTATCAAACTGTGCTCAACATAAGCGTTGATTAAACAATTAAATATTAAGGCTAAGCAATCGAACATCAAATTTATGTTACGTTATAACATTTTAAATTTATTTTAGCCATAAAAAAAGCATGCCTAAGAGCATGCTTTTAAAAATATGAGGTAATTAGAAAACAACCGTCTTATTACCATCTACAATGATACGGTCTTCCAAGTGCCATTTAACAGCACGAGCTAATACATTACGCTCTACATCTTCACCAAGTTCACGTAACTGCTCAACATTATAATCGTGGCTTACACGTTCAACGTCTTGCTCAATAATCGGACCTTGGTCTAGGTCAGCAGTCACATAGTGAGCTGTCGCACCAATCAACTTCACACCTTTTTCATAGGCTTGCTTATATGGGTTTGCACCAACAAAAGCAGGTAAGAATGAATGGTGGATATTGATGATTTTCATTTCCCATTTTGCAACAAAATCTTCGCTTAAAATCTGCATGTAACGTGCAAGAACTAATAAGTCGTTACCTTGCATCATTTCATCAATTTGAGCATAAGCTTCAGCTTTATTGTCTTTAGTTACTTTAATTACAGTAAATGGAATACCGAAGTTTTCAACAGATTCACGTAAGTCTTCATGGTTAGAAATCACATGCGTAATTTCACAAGGTAATGACCCACGTGCATGACGCCACAATAACTCAAGTAAAGCATGGTCGACTTTAGAAACTAAAATACCAACTTTTTTAATTTCGTTTACGAATGCAAGACGCCATTGCATGCCATAACGCTCAGCAACGTTGACAGCAAATGTTTGAATTAATGCATCTTTACGCGACTGTAAATGATCAAGTTCAAATTCAACACGCATGAAATAACGCCCGCCTTGAGCTTCCGTCGCATACTGATCAAGCGCGGTAATGTTTGCACCTTGATGGTACAAAAAGCTCGATACAGCCTGTACGATCCCAGGCTTGTCTTCACAAGTAATCAGTAAACGGGCTGTATTGGCAGTGGTCATATTCATTTTGTTAATATCACTTAATTGAGACAAATTTTTGATAAGCCGAGTATTCTAGCGCTCTAAATAAACAAGCACAACTATTCATCTTTTAAGGATGACAAGCTTGCGAAAAGATCAGAAGGCCCAAGTGATTCGAGCAGTTGTTCATAAGTGGCACGGCTTTCACCCATTAAATAAGGGCCCTCTAAGAAAACCATCTGACGTAATGCCTGCCAAACCCATTTCTCTTCAAGATGATTGTTGTCACTAATATGTCCAGACATATATAAAAAATTAGTCCAGTTCGTTAAAACAATCCAAAGGTTAATAATGAGTGCTTCAATTTCAGAAGCCGTCATTTTCATAAGGCCTGCGTCGACAAAGGCTTGATAAATTTTTTGCCCTTGTTGCATGACTTGGCCTGCAAATCTCGGATAGATCTTTTTAAAGTCTTCATTGCTTTCAACTAAGTGATAAACATCACGATGAATAAAACGATAATTCCAGAGTTGACCACTTAACACTTGAAAGTAGTTAATTTTATCAGTAGTGGTTAAAGGTCTGTCTTCAGGTAAAGAGAGCATTTCTAAAGTCTCTACCTGATACTGATACATTAATTCCTTAATGATTTCATGTTTATTTCGAAAGTGGTAATACAAGTTTCCAGGACTAATCCCCAACTCTGCAGCAATATGATTGGTTGTGACAGACCGTTCGCCACGCTCATTAAAAAGCTGCAAACTGATTTGTAAAATCCGGTCTTTTGTCTTCAGAGCTTTAGGTAGAGACATTTCAATAACCTTCGTTAATTCATATGGTTAAGACGTGAATACAGAAACCAACTTGACTCTTTAGAGTATTTACTCTAAAAACTAAGTATATCAGTATATTTGGTAAGTACCGATGAACAGTCAAACAAAAACAAATCCAGAGACTCAGGTTCCTTATGATGTTAAGCATTTACATGATTTGCTTGAGCAGCAAAAGATTGCCTACTTACGTTATCCGGTACCCACTGCTAAAGAACGTATTGATCGTTTAGCTCGTCTTAAAAGAGTTTTGGTAAAATATCAAGATCAGATTGCCGAAGCAATTAACCTTGATTATGGTAATCGTGCCATTATGGAAACCAAAATTGGTGAATTGCTTACTTGTCTTGAACAAATCAAGTATTACAGTAAGCACTTAACCGGTTGGATGAAACCATCAAAACGCCATATCAGTGTATTACATCAGCCAGCAAAAGGTTGGGTACAATATCAACCAATGGGTATTATTGGCATTATTACACCTTGGAACTACCCATTACTTTTATCAGTTGGGCCACTTATTTGTGCTCTTGCAGCTGGTAACCATGCCATGATCAAAATTTCGAGTGCTTCTCCAAACTTTGGACAAGTTCTTGAAAGTGCATTAGCGGAAGCATTCCCACAAGAGTTGGTCGCTGTTGTAAATGGTGGCGGTGTAATTTCCGATGCGTTTAGCCATTTGCCTTTCGATAAAATGATTTTCACAGGCTCGACTTCGGTTGGTAAAACCGTCATGGCAGCCGCAGCTCAAAACCTTGTGCCGGTTATTCTTGAGTTAGGCGGTAAATCCCCTGCTCTTGTCCATGCTTCCGTAGAGATGAAAGATGTCGCACAACGTATTGCTATAGGTAAATTGTGGAACGCTGGTCAAACTTGTGTTGCGCCAGACCATATTTTCTTGCCACGCGGGAAAACTGCCGAGTTCATTGAAAACTTTAAATTGATTGTCGCAGGAATGTACCCTCATTTCCGCAACAACCAAGACTACACTTCTATTATTAATGATAAACAGTACAACCGTATTCAAGGATATCTTGAAAATGCCCGTGATCAGGGTGCCCGTATTGTTGAAATTAATCCGCAAAATGAAATTTTAGATGATGTCCGCAAAATTCCACCGACTCTAGTAACTGGTGTAACGACTGCAATGGATATTATGAAAAATGAAATTTTTGGTCCTGTTCTACCAATTTTAGAATATGACCAAATAGAAGAAGTCATTGAGTTTATTAATAGTCGTCCGCGTCCTTTAGCAATGTATTATTTTGACTATGATCAGGCACGCGCCGATTATATCTCTCAGCATACTCATTCAGGACATTTCGGAATTAACATGGTCATTACCCATGTTGCTCAAGATGACTTACCATTTGGCGGAATTGGGGCATCAGGTATGGGCAAATATCACGGACCAGAAGGCTTTTTCGGGCTTTCACATGAACGTTCGGTAATGTCGAATCCAAAACTTTATAGCCTGAAATACATTCTTCCACCGTTCAATAAACCAATTCATCGCTTCATTTCGAAAACCTTGTTGCGTTAACTGATCAAGGCATGATCTGTTACACTAGATCATGCCTCGTTTTTACCAATTTCGCTTGTCTTTTAATCGTATTTTTGGTATAAAACGCCCCTTGAATGAATTCATCCGTTTACATTTAGTATGACTGGCCACAGATTTGCTGTTGGCTAAATCAATGGAGTTACACCATGTCTAAGGTTTGCCAAGTTACCGGCAAGCGTCCAGTCGTTGGTAACAACGTCTCACACGCCAACAACAAAACCAAGCGCCGGTTCGAGCCGAACCTGCACCACCACCGTTTCTGGTTAGAAAGCGAAAAACGTTTTGTACGTCTTCGTTTAACCACTAAAGGTATGCGTATTATTGACAAATTGGGTATCGAAAAGGTTGTTGCAGACCTTCGTGCTCAAGGTCAAAAGATCTAAGGAGTCTGAGCAATGCGTGATAAGATTCGTCTCGTTTCTTCAGCTGGTACAGGTTATTTCTATACCACGACTAAAAACAAACGTACTATGCCGGAAAAAATGGAAATCAAAAAATTTGATCCAAAAATCCGTCAACACGTGATTTTCAAAGAAGCTAAAATCAAATAATTTTAGCGTCGAAAAAAACGACTTCTTAAAGAAGTCGTTTTTTTTTGCATTTTTTTTATACCCACCTTTTTGTTAAACTTTCTACATATTCCGCCTTGGCATTTTTTATGCTTGTCTTTAGCCTAACTCACGTAAAAGGAGTTTTTAGTGCCGCATGACGTAGATTTAATTATTTTACTTGCTGTTGGTTTCGGCGTTGCCCTCTTTTTTGGCTATATTGCCGCCCGACTACGACTTCCCCCTCTTATCGGCTATTTAATTGCCGGAATTATTATTAGTCCTAACACTCCCGGTATAGAAGCAGACATTCATCTAGCGAACCAACTTGCTGAGCTTGGTGTAATGTTTCTGATGTTTGGCGTTGGGATGCATTTTTCATTAAATGATCTTTTACAAGTTCGACGTATTGCCTTACCAGGTGCAATTTTACAGATAGCCGTTGCTACCTTACTTGGTGTTGGCGTTTCAATGCTATGGGGCTGGAGCTTTGGCTCTGCACTGGTTTTTGGCTTAAGCTTATCGTGTGCGAGTACCGTTGTATTATTAAAAGCTTTAGGAGACCGTGGTCTTTTAGACTCTGTAAACGGCAAAATTGCGGTAGGTTGGCTGTTAGTTGAAGATTTGGTAATGGTACTTGTTTTAGTACTTCTTCCAGCTACAGCGGTTTTACTTGGTGGAAAAGCACCAGCAGGCGCAGAAGGAAACATCTGGCTAACACTGGGAATCACTCTATTAAAAGTGATTGGCTTTATTGCGTTTATGCTTATTGTGGGTAAGCGTGTTGTTCCTATCATTATGCAGTTTGTTGCGCGCTTAGGTTCAAGAGAGCTATTTACGCTGACTGTCGTAGCAGCTGCTGTTTCGATCGCTTATGGCTCTTATGCCATCTTTGGGGTTTCAATGGCCTTAGGAGCCTTCTTTGCAGGTATGGTGGTAAAAGAATCAGACTTTAGCCACCGTGCAGAAGAAGAAACACTTCCACTACGTGAAATTTTCTCGATTTTATTCTTCGTTTCGGTCGGAATGTTGTTTGACCCACATATCCTTATCGAGCGTCCACTGCATATTTTAGCGGTTATCGCGATTATTATGGTGGGTAAAACGCTTGCTGCAATGGCTTTGGTTTTATTCTTCCGCTATCCAATCAATACTGCTTTGACCGTCGGGGCCAGCCTTGCACAAATTGGCGAGTTCTCATTTATTTTGGCAACACTCGGCGTTTCTTTAGGTCTATTAACACTAGAAGCTCAAAACCTGATTTTAGCAGGTGCCTTGTTCTCAATTACGCTTAACTCTTTTGTTTTCTCGGCAGTTGAACCTGTACAACGCTGGATTCGTGAACGCTCTCATTTAGCACGACTTCTTGAGCGCAGTGGTGACCCACTCGCAATGTTGCCAGATGAAGTTGATCAAGCTTATCTACGCGATCAAGTGGTGATTGTAGGGTATGGTGGCGTTGGACGACGTATTACTGAAAATTTAATTAATCAGAATATTAAAGTTGTGATTGCAGAAGAAAATCGTGAAATTGTAGAAAAGCTACGTCAAGCAAATATTGCTGCCGTGAGTGGCGTCGCAACTGAACCTGGCGTTCTCATTCAGGCGCATATCATGCATGCACGACTATTGGTGATTTCCCCTATGGATATTTTAGATATTCACCGAATTGTGGATATTGCCAAACAATTAAACCCTCAAATTCAGGTTTTAATTTGTGCAGAAAGTAAAGAAGAAGCAGCAGTTATTCGAGATGAAAATATTGGCGAAGTATTCTATGCAAAAGAAGAAATGGCAAAGAATATGAGCCACCATATTTTAAATCAAATCGAACTGGCGCATCAGTCAACACATCATTAACATATACAAAAAAAAAGCGTACTCAAGAGTACGCTTTTTTTAACTTAGGAATTTAGGCTGCTCATCTACAACCTCAGCCTGCCATTCATTGACCTGCTTTTCGAGCAGTCCAAATAAAGCAGCCTGAATCATATGCTGTGCAACTACAGGCGTTTGCTCGCCTAAAATCTCTTTTAGTTCATCACTAAACTGAATTTTAACCAAGGGCTCTTTTTCAGAACCAGCATTACGCAAGGCAAGCTCACCACCTTCGAGTTGGACTAACTCCAACACTGCTTCTTGATTGCCAAATAACTCTTTCAATTGCTGTATAGACATATACTTCCTCCATGTTTCAACATGGTGGCAAAGCACCCTTGCACTTTGCATCTCTCGTCTTATTTATATAGGCGCACTAGGATTAAATTTCAAGCGCTTAAACAGTTTAATTTTAGAACTCGACCATTTCGTTACGAAAACCATCAATTAAATGACTTAATTCTCTATGCCATTCACGCAAGATTTTCACATCGGGTAGCCATGACTGAGGTCCCTGAGTCACTTTAATGATCAAATTAGAAGATGTTTCTTCTTCCGGCGTTGGTTCAGTTGGTTCTGGTGCGTACTGACACATACGGTAAGCGCGCTTTAACTCTGCAACAAAGCCATCTTTGGCTAATTGCTGCAAAACAGAAACCTCAGGAGAAACCTGACCTTTTGCCGCCATAAGTTCTTCAATCGATTTTAATGTCGGCTGCGAGTCATTTAAACGGTAGTAACGTACCAGTTCTTGCAGAAAAGCCAGCATTGCACCATGCAAGTGAAAGACAGCTGTTTCACGATACGCTTGTACCTGCTGTACATGATCAGTTTGCTCTGCTTGTTGACACGCTAAGCGCGCAAAATAGAGTTTTTGATTGGTACGATCGGCATGATAACGAGCAACACGTGACATAACTAAACTTTCCTGTTCTAAAGATTGCCATCAATATGACTATTCTTAGCTTAACGACTCCATTGATAAAATCAACGTTATTTATGGAAAATCCAAAGCGACTTGATAAATTTTTCGGTGTTACTCATCACCATCATTGATTAAAAAATTCTGGTTTTCAACAATTAATAGATCTTTAAGAGGCAACTCTGTAGGAACCCATGAACGAACTTCAAGTGTCTTTACACCTTGGGCTATACGGGTTCCATTTGGAGCAACCACAGAAAGAGCTAAAATTGTTGCATAAACGCATTACTCTTCAGCGGCTTTAACGCGAATTCCGTAACCTTTTACTTTAAGTGTATTTAAACCTTTAATGGCTTTGATCGCTTCACGTGGATTCGGCATTTCGACAAAGCCAAAACCTTTTGATTTACCTGTCTCTTTATCGGTTACAACAACACAAGAATCAACTTTACCATAAGCCTTAAACAACTCTAAAACTTCGGCTTCAGTCACTAAACGATCTAAATTACGAACTAATATTTTCATTTTCCAACCTTAACTGGCCTTCAAAATAAGGGCCAATATACATTTGAGTATTCACAGTGTCTTATACAGTAGTTTAGTCGAGATCGATACCAAAACCTAAGTTTACTGTTCGTGAAGTGTTCCATTGTTTTTTGGCAAATGGCTGTGGAACTTGACGATGAATTTTTGCCTGAACTAAATGTGCGGGTAGATCATTTAAGAAATAACTTTCGATTTTACGACCTTGTTCATCATAGGTATCTTGTGACCATGTATTGAGGTTTTGCTTCGTCAGAATCAATTCATTTTCCGCACGTGTTAATGCAACGTATAACACACGGCGTTCTTCTTCGACATCATCAAAATCCCCCTGTGCGCGTGCATATGGAAACTGATTTGGCGAAACATGCGGTACATAACATACCTTTTGCTCTGCACCTTTAGCCGAATGAATTGTAATTAAAGTCACTAAATCATCATCACCCGCTTTTTCAATTTCAGAAACTGAAATCGGCTCAAGCACATATTCTTCAAGAAATTCACCCAGCGATGCATGCTTACGCGCAAGTTGTTTAACCAAATCAAAATCTTTAGCGCGACGTGACCAGTCTTTCGTTTTATAGTTTTGCTCTAACTGTTCACTTAGGGCATCGAGTGCCAAACCAATACTTGCTTCAACATGCTGCTGTAACACATCAAGCTGCTTCAAAATCAAAATAGCCTGTAAAGGGACTTTTCCATGACGCTCCAAACGCTGACAACGTTCTTCAACCTCACTAATGCCCATTAACTCTTGTGCTAACTTACTAGCACCAACATCACCAATCCCATCCCATAAGGTTAAAAAGCGCATCCAAGCCAAGTCATCCTGCGGGTTACTCACAATACGCAATAGACTGAGTACATCCTTTACATGTGCGGATTCAAGTAACTTTACGCCACCAATAAAACGATAAGGTATCTCAGCGGCAATAAATGCACCTTCCAAATAGCGAGCACTGTAGCCAGAACGAACTAACACCATATGGTCGTACCAATTTGCGCCCTGCTGATGTCGCTCTATTAAGTCTTGTGCAATCCAATTGGCTTCTTCAAATTCATTACCAAACAAGTGGAGCTGTGGCTTTTGCCCTTTGCCACGATGTGCCTGTAATTGTTTTTCATAATCGATTGGGCTATGTGCCAATAACCAATTAGATAAGTCTAGTATTTCTTGAGTTGAACGGTAATTTAAATCTAAGGTATAAATAACGGCATCAGGAATCCTTTCTTTAAAAGAATGTATGTTTTCAAAGTCGGCCCCACGGAAACCGTAAATGGACTGAGCATCGTCACCCACACAAAACAATTTCACCTTACCAATGAGTGGCTGCAAAAGTGCCCACTGTAAAGGGTTAGTATCTTGCATTTCATCGACCAGCAAAGCCTGACAAAAACCTGCACCCCAATCTGTGAGTGCTTCCGAGTTTTGCAAATGAACAGCGACAATCGACAAAATATCGTCATAGTCTAAAAAATTGCGCTCTCTTTTACGTTGCTCATAGGTTTTCATTAGCTCCGCAATTTGTGCCTTGTACTCATATGCTTCAGGTAATTGCTTGAGTAATGCCTCTGAAAGCTTAGATTGCGTATTACGGGCATAAGAATACAAATCACACAGCTCTGCTGCTTTAGGTAAAACGTTATCTTTGTCTTTACCTCTCAATAAGCGAAACATGAGTAACTGATCATCACGATCAATAATACTAAATTGGGTTAAACCAAATGCTTGTGAATTACGACGCAGCAAGTACATGCAAAAGGTATGAAAGGTTGATGCACGAAGACCTTTGGCTTGTGCCCCAACATGCTGTTCAACCCTTGCTACAATTTCACTCGCAGCACGGCGCGTGAAGGTTAAAATCTGGATTTGATTTGCAGGTAACCCCTGATCAATTAAATAAGCTGCGCGAGCAACAATGGTTTTAGTCTTGCCACAGCCTGCTCCAGCCAAAACCAGACAGTTTTGAGCCGTAGTCGTTGCTGCCTTTTTTTGGTGAGCATTTAATTCATTAATTAACTTTGCAAGACTCATAACACACATCGCTAAAACACCAAGGCCTAGTTTAACAGACCCATGCCACGAGATGGACCTTAGCTCACTAAAAACAAAAAAGGACACCTTAAGTGCCCTTTATTCGCTATTTAATTTAAGAAACTGTTTTTGAGCTAGAAGGTAAATGCTTAATTGCAGAAGCCAATCCTAAAAAGTTAATACCCTGAAATAAAATATCTACTGCCAAAAACATTCCCAATACCCAAAACGGTGAGTCTTTAGAAACTAAAATTAAAATACCTGTAGCTAGGGTTAATAAACCTGAAAATAATGTCCATCCCCACCCAGCAATTGGTCTTAATAAAAATGCGTTTATGGTGCGGATGACCCCAGCAATAATCAGTGCAATCGATAGCAGACTAGTTAAAACTACGGCTGTAGTCACAGGTGTAGAAAATGCGTAATAGCCAGCCATTAAATACAGCACCCCAAAAAGTGCCCAAAGCCATCGGCTACCACCCTTAAATACACTTAAGGCAGCAGTCAAATGCAGAACACCGCCTATCATCATTAAAATACCAAATAGGAAAACAACCGAAAATGTTGCAAATGGTAGTGAACTAAATAAGACTAAACCGAAAATAATGAGCACAAAGCCTAATATTAGATACCATTTACGATCAGCATGTAGCTGATTACGAACTAAATCATTACCTACAGTTTTCATCATGGCTACTCTTATTATCAGGTATTAGGAAGTTTATATATTGTCATTATAGTGATTTACTTCACATTTATTGTCTGTATAAGATCTGCATCGTTTATTAACAATTGATGTGGATAAAACAGTATTTATCCACAATTTTATTTCAACCAACCAATTTCTTGAGCTATTGGTAAACCTATTACGGTTTCTTGTAAATCTCTTGGCATTTTATTGGTCTGCTCAGACAATGGAGTTTTACCCCCCATGATTTCTGCTTGCTTTTGTGGGTAAAGAGGTACTTTTTCGGGTTGTGCATAACCCAATGGATAAATCGGCTGCCCTGTTTTTAAATCATATTTATCTTTTGCGCCAAAGCCATGCAATAGCTCATGAACAAGAACGACCTGATTTTCTGATGCCTGCTCACGTGCAGCAAACAAATTGACGCTACCAATACGACCTTTTTCTAAAGCAGTCGAGTGCACTAAAACCTTTTGATAAGTTGGATCATAATAATTTAAATAAAGTTTAAGTGAAGCTCCGCTATCTTCAGGCTGTTGTTGTCGCCATGCATAAAAACGAAACTTCAAGCTCCACCAGATTACATTCAAAATATTGGCATTTTGCGGAACCACAGGTGGACGATGCTGTAGTTGTTGCCCTAAACGAATCTCAAAGTTGCTGGACTGTCCACGATAATGCTGTGACCATTCACTTAAATAGCTTTTGAGCGTTTGGAAATCAGCGTTTTGTAACTGATGAATATAAGCTTGCGTGGTTTGTAAACCATCTGCATTTACTGGATGCAATACCACGATAACAGGCTGATTCCAGTCTTGGTTCTGGTCACGCCATGCCTGAACCGCAACGATTAATAAAATCATCAATAGGCATAAAATCCGAATGTTTTTCCACATTCTTTTTCCCCATAAAAATTAAATTTTCTTTTATTGTTGTTGATATAAAAAATGCTAGCTGAGCTAGCATTTTTTAACTGTCTTATTTAGCCTTCAATCCATTTACCGTCTTGATAAATCAGGCTCCATTTGGTTTGTTTACCTTCTGGTGTTTCAGATCCCACATATTGTGATTGGTTCTTACGACTAAACTTCACAATAGTCGGATTACCTTCAGGGTCTACATCTGGAGCTTGTAAAATAAACTGGTATTTTGGATCAAGTTGGTCAGCAACACTGCGAAGCTCAGCAACTTTTGGTGCACGTGTTTCACGAATTTTCGGGAACTTACTTGCAGCCAAGAATAGACCAGCAGCACCATCACGTAACACAAAATAGTCATCATGCTTCGTTGAGCGCAAATGTTCCATCTTGATTGGTTCTACACGCGGAGGTGCAGGTTGACCACTCTTCAAGACTTTACGAGTATTGTCACAACTGGTACAAGCGAAATATGGACCAAAGCGACCAGTTTTAAGCTGCATTTCACCGTCACATTTATCACATGGAATAGTTGGGCCATCATAACCCTTAATCTTGAACTCGCCTTCTTCAAGCTCATAACCATCACAATCTGGATTGTTACCACAGACATGAAGCTTGCGACCACCATCAATCACATAGCTATCCATTGCTGTACCGCATTTTGGACAGCGATGCTTTGACATCAAGTCAGCCGTTTCAGCTCCATCATCATCAGATAACGCAGCTAAAGACTCAACTGGTGTTAAGTTCAAAGTCCCTTTACAGCGTTCTTTAGGCGGCAAATTGTAGCCAGAACAGCCTAAAAATACGCCTGTTGTACCTGTACGAATCTGCATTGGACGCGAACATTCAGGACAATGTACTGCTGGCACTTCAACTGGCTGGTTACGGCGCATGCCTTGCTCGCCTTGAGCATTGGTCAAACGCTTTTTAAAATCACCATAGAAAGTATCGAGTAACTCTTTCCAGTTACGCTCACCTGTAGCAACTTTGTCGAGCTGTCCTTCAAGGTCGGCTGTAAACGCATAGTTCATCAGGTTATTAAAACTTTCATCAAGACGATCTGTCACGATCTCGCCCATCTTCTCTGCAAAAAGACGACGATTTTCTAATTTGACATAACCACGTTCTTGAATGGTAGAAATAATCGCTGCATAAGTCGATGGACGACCAATACTACGTTTTTCAAGTTCTTTTACTAAAGATGCCTCAGTAAAACGTGCAGGCGGCTTAGTAAAGTGCTGACTTGGGTCTAACTTCTCTAATTTTAAGATTTCACCGACTTTAATAGCTGGCAAAATAATATCGTCATCAGACTTGTTGGCACCACGAACTCGCGTAAAACCATCAAATACAAGCGTACGACCTTTTGCTTTTAACTCAACATTGCCTGCCTCAACCGTTAAAGTTGAAGACAAATATTCTGCTGGTGTCATTTGACAAGCAACAAACTGACGCCAGATCAAGTCATATAAGCGCTGAGCATCACGCTCTACACCCGCAAGTTGATCACCTGTAAGTGAAACATTTGAAGGGCGAATTGCTTCGTGGGCTTCTTGAGCACCCGCTTTGTTACCATAGCGGTTTGGCTTTGCTGGTAAGTATTTTTCACCAAACTGGCTTTCAATATGAGCACGTACCATATTTACAGCGTCATCACTCAAAAACGTTGAGTCCGTACGCATATAGGTAATAAAACCAGCTTCATACAAACGCTGCGCAAGCATCATGGTTTTCTTCACAGAGAAACCTAAGCGTGTACTTGCAGCTTGTTGTAAAGTCGAAGTGATGTATGGTGCACTTGGATTGACCTTAGTCGGCTTATCTTCACGCTGTGCAACTTTATATTCAGCGCCTTTTAAAACTTCTAATAAAGCATCAGTTTCAGCTTTATTTTTCAGTTTAAGCGTTTTACCTGCTTGTCTAACTGCTTCAAGACGGATGTCATCTTTTTTGGCTTGGGTATCTGCAAAAACTTGCCAATATTCTTCTGGAATAAAAGCACGAATTTCACGTTCACGTTCCACAACAAGCTTTACAGCAACTGACTGTACGCGACCTGCCGATAAACCACGGGCAATCTTTTCCCAAAGTAATGGCGAAACCATGAAACCCACTACGCGGTCTAAGAAACGACGTGCTTGCTGTGCATTCACACGGTTTAAGTCTAGGCGCGTTGGTTGTTTAAATGCTTCTTGAATGGCATTTTTAGTAATTTCGTTAAATACCACACGGTGATAACGACTATCGTCACCACCAATCACTTCGCGTAGGTGCCAAGCGATTGCTTCCCCTTCTCTATCCAAGTCCGTTGCGAGGTAGATTGCATCTGCATCTTTAGCAAGTTTCTTGAGTTCAGCAACAACATTTTCTTTGCCAGGTAGAACCTCGTAGTGTGCTTTCCAGTCATGTTCCGGATCGACACCCATACGATTAATCAGCGCAGATTGGGCTTTTTGTTCTTTTTCAGCTTCAGTGAGTTTTGTCCGGGCAGCCGGCTTTTTCTCTGTTGATTTGCTGCCGCCTGTTGGCAAGTCACGTACGTGACCCACAGAAGACTTAACAATGTACTGCGAACCTAAATATTTGTTGATGGTTTTCGCTTTGGCAGGCGACTCCACAATCACTAAGGCACGTTTATGTGCAGCAGAGGCAGTAGATGCTGTGCTTTGAGATGCAGAGCGCGAGGTATTCGCCATATAAAATGTTATTCCTATACCAATAAATTTAAAAATCAGGCTTCAGCCAAGGCCAACAGATAAGCCTTCATCTCATCTAATTGCGTGGCTTTTAGGTCCGATTCCTCATCCCAATAAAGGCCTACACAGTTTGCCTGCATATCAATAGCATAAATCCCTTTTAATGCAATGGGAGAATCATTAAATTTCTCATCGCCCTGCACTACTTTTAATTTTCCGTCTATAACACGAGCACGCATGAGCGTTAAACGAGCATCGGGGATTAATACACTATAATAAGCAACCATGCTGGCACGCTTTTCAGTTGCCATCGGGACATGTGTCCATTCAGGTGCGGCAATTATGCGTGGATGTAGTCCCATTTTACGGGCTTTGTCTCGCATAATACCGAGTGCCTTTTCACGCGGACTCACTCTTAAACCAAAAATGGAGCCTAGCACGAAAAGAACAATGATAACGGTAACCCAAATTCCCATATTGTCCATAGCAAAACCTATTAATCTCTTTTATTAGAGTTGCATAAGCTGACCAGAAAACGCAAGTTACATCATAAAAATAATGTCCCATTAACCTGTGAGGTTAAAAACTACAACATTTTCTCGTAGATATTCTTAGCAATCTAGGCACAATATTTAGGCAGACTTTTCAGTTTCAAGAGTGGATAACTTACCGAACCGATCTAGATGGGCATCTCCCCATGTTTTTAAAGCAAGTAAAATCTGCTCAAGACCTTGTCCTAAATCTGTCAGGCTATATTCAACTTTAGGAGGAACTTGAGGATAAACCTCGCGATGAATAATGCCATCTTGTTCTAACTCACGAAGCTGATTGGTGAGCATTCTTTGCGTAATGCTTGGAACTCGTTTACGAATTTCATTGAATCGCAAGGTTCCTTCATTTAGTAAATGCCAAAGAATGACACATTTCCACTTACCATCAATCAAACTGATTGCGGCTTCAACTGAACAACCCGGTGAACAGTCAAAACTTGAATGTCGAGCTTTTGCCATTTTACAGTATCCTTTTTGACACTATGAGCGTTATTTGTCTGTAGTCACTATTTTTAAGCTTACGTTATGATCAAACTCTCAACAAGAGGAATCACAATTATGAAAGCTGTGGCATATCAAAAAGCAGGGCCTATTACATCGCCAGAGGCACTCGTAGATATTGAACTAGACACTCCCGTTGCAGAGGGCCATGATCTGCTTGTTCGCGTACAGGCAATTTCGGTCAATCCAGTTGATACCAAAATACGTAAAAATGTAAGTGCCGAATCTGGTTGGAAAGTACTTGGCTGGGATGCTGTAGGTGTCGTTGAATCAATTGGAGATAAAGTCACTCAATTTAAAGTGGGTGATATTGTTTGGTATGCAGGCGCGTTAAATCGCCAAGGCAGTAATAGTGAGTTGCAATTGGTTGATGAACGTATTGTTGGTCATAAACCGAAAAATTTAGAAGTAACTGAAGCAGCTGCTCTTCCTTTAACTGCAATCACGGCTTGGGAAATGCTATTTGATCGTTTGCAAGTTCCAAAGACTGCACCAGAAAACACAACAATATTAGTGATTGGCGGGGCTGGTGGTGTAGGCTCTATTACCATTCAGCTTCTTAAACAGTTAACTAACCTTACGATTATTGCGACAGCTTCACGCCCTGAAACGAAAGAATGGGTAAAACAACTCGGTGCCAACTATGTATTAGATCATCGTGAGCCTTTAGCCCCACAAATCAAACAATTAGGTTTAAATGCACCTTTATATGTATTCTCAACCACTCAAACAGATCAGCATTTAGCAGATATTGTAGAGTTGATTGCACCACAAGGGCACTTTGGACTCATTGATGACCCTGAGCAGTTAGATATTAAACCGTTTAAATCGAAGTCTGTGTCTGTGCATTGGGAATTTATGTTTACGCGTTCAATGTTTAAAACTACAGATATGCAAAAACAAAGTGAACTATTAAATGAAGTCAGCAAACTAGTTGAGGAAGGGAAAATTAAAACAACTGTGACTGAAGTTTTAAGCCCTATTAATGCTGAAAATTTAAAACAGATTCATCAACAAATTGAGAGTGGTAAGACAAAAGGGAAAATTGTTTTACACGGTTTTTAACTAAAATTAAAAATATCCTCTAGTTAAAAAGGCAAGTATTGAACTTGCCTTTTTATTAATAGTGAGGAGGTTTATTGGTTAATGGGTCAAAAGGCGCAATACCTTCTGATAAATCTGAAGATTCCACACGTAGGTAAAGTAATTGCATTTGTTTTTTCAAATCAGCTATTTCCTGAGTTTGAATAGCGAGTTGTTGATTTAATTGTTCAACTAAATCATCCAAAAATGTAATTCGCACTTGCAAATCTTCAATGGGTGCGGAAAATGACGCTTGATCATCATGATATGGTGGTTTAGTCATTTAAATCCTCATTTGAGATTCTGGAAAACATTATGGCCTATATTACCCTAAGGGATGTCCAACTTGCTTTTGGCGGACCTGCCCTGCTCGATGGCGCGAACTTTAATCTAGAACGTGGCGAACGAGTCTGTTTAATTGGGCGTAATGGTGAAGGTAAGTCTACTTTACTTAAACTCATCGAGGGAAGCTTATTACCCGATTCTGGTGAAGTTTCTATTCAAAATGGTCTAACGGTTTCTATGTTAGCCCAAGACGTTCCAATGGATTCTGGCAAAGTTGCTGACATTGTGGCAGATGGCGCAGGAGAAGCTGCCGAAGTACTTAGAGCTTACCATGAAGCAACCGATGCTTGTATGCTGGGAGACATGGAAGCCTGTGACCGTATGGGTAACCTTCAGCACAAGCTAGACCAACTAGATGGTTGGGCACTTGAAAACAAGGTGAATGCCCTATTAAGTAAAATGGGACTCGACCCAAACGCAGATTTGGCAGACTTATCTGGTGGACGTAAACGTCGTGTTTTACTTGCTCGTGCTCTTTTAACGCAGCCAGACGTATTACTTTTAGACGAACCAACCAACCATTTAGATGTTGAAAGTATTGAATGGTTAGAAAAATTCCTACTCGATCAAAATAATTTAACACTTCTATTTATTTCGCATGACCGTTCTTTTGTAGATAGTATCGCAACTCGAATTGTTGAGCTTGACCGCGGCATCCTACGTGGCTATGAAGGCAATTATTCTCGCTATTTGGAGCTTAAAGCTCAGCAAATGGAAGCAGAAGAGAAGCAAAATGCTTTATTTGATAAAAAATTAGCTGAAGAAGAGGCTTGGATTCGTCAAGGCATTAAAGCACGTCGTACACGTAACGAAGGTCGTGTTCGTGCATTAAAAGCTTTACGTGAAGAATCGAAAGCACGCCGTTCACAACAAGGCAAAGTGAGCATGGCGACTCAAGAAGCAAATCGCTCAGGTAAATTAGTATTTGATATTGAGCACTTGAGTGTATCTTATGATGGTAAACCACTCATCAAAGACTTCTCTACCCTTGTCATGCGTGGTGACCGTATTGGCCTAGTGGGCGATAACGGCGTTGGTAAAACGACTTTAATTAAAGCTATTTTAGGTGAAATCGAACATGGCGGTTCAGTTAAGACAGGTACACAGTTAGAAGTTGCCTATTTTGATCAGTTGCGTAATGCCTTAGACCTTGAAAAAACAGTCATGGCAAACGTTTCAGAGGGTTCTGACTTTGTTGATGTGAATGGCAACCGTCGTCATATCTACAGCTATTTACAAGATTTCTTGTTCTCACCTGAACGTGCACGCACACCAGTAAAAGCCCTTTCTGGTGGTGAGCGTAACCGTATTTTGCTTGCTAAATTATTACTTAAACCATCGAACCTGATTGTGATGGACGAACCAACCAATGACTTGGATATGGTGACTCTTGAGCTACTTGAAGAGATGCTTTCTGAATATAAAGGCACTTTATTACTCATTTCGCATGACCGTGCATTTATGGACAACGTCGTAACATCGACTTGGGTATTTGATGGCAAAGGTAATATTGCAGAATACATCGGTGGCTACCAAGACTATTTACAGCAACGTCCAGATGACAAAGTAGTAGATCAGAAATCTGACGTTAAAAAAGCTCAAGCAAAAGCTGAAGCTGAAAAAGCTGCTGCTCAAAGTAACATTAAAAAGGTCAAACTGAGCTATAAAGACCAACGTGAACTTGAGCAACTTCCTGCTGAAATCGAGAAACTGGAAGTTGAACAAGCCGAGCTTTCAGACAAACTTGCAGATGGTTCATGGTTTGTATCTGATGCAGATGCTGCGACTCAAGCAAGCCAACGCCTCGCAGAAATTGAAGAATTACTGCTTGAAAAATTAGAGCGTTGGGATGAGCTTGAGCAAATGAGTAAAGGCAGTTAATCAATAAAAAAGGGCTTTAATTAAAGCCCTTTTTTTGGATTTAGAATTTCTACTAATGTCATACAAGGCTTATAAACAAATAAAGAGATGAAGCGAATTAAACGTTCAAATATCTGTGACTGCAAAACCATACAAGTGAGGATAGCCAAAACGAGACTAATGAAAATATTGATCTCTACCGAATATTTAAAACTTAGTTGATGAGTCAAAACAATAATTACAAAACCATGCAATATATAAACTGGTAGCGTTTTTTGGCCTAAACCGATCCAAGGTCGTTTAAAATTTTGAGTGAGTACAAATAAACTCAAAACACCCATAGCCGATAGCAACATAATTACACTGCGAATCAGTATTCCCTGCCATACATCTACATGTAATTGAAAATATGACAAACTGCCAAATAACCAGTAATAACTATAATGACTTATAGCGGCTACAGCAGTAATGATTAATAATGTGATAACAGCAAATAATTTTGCATAAGGCAACTGCGGAAGATACTGAAAAATGGTTTTGCCATAAACCGCCCCAGCCATAAAAAAAGGTAGAAATACGAAAATTCGACCAATCGAGTAGCTGTAATTATTGATGGGTGAGCATCCAATAAATAAAGCTAAAACGATTGAAAACAAAACTGGATAAGCCGTCTTTTTTAGGAAAAAAGCGAGAACCGTCCAAGCCACCATGCCAAATAAATACCATAGCACCCAATAAGGCTTAGCAAACCATACCAAATGAAACGACCAATTCCATAAACTTCCATTATAGAAAACATCAAGCAATTGAAATAAAATTTGAAATGGTAAATATAACGATAAAAAGTAAATTACCTTTTCTAAGATTTTCTCTTCTTTAAAAAACATGCCTGATATAAAAATAAAAGCTGGCATATGAACAAAGTAAATGCTCCCTAAAATCGCTTGATTTAGAGGTTCATTCCAGCCAATTAACCTTTCAAGGTAATGACCCAATACAACTAGAAAAATTAAGATGCCTTTTGTGGCATCGATATGGAGATTTCTCATAAATTTCTATGAATTCAGGATATTCATATCATACTGAATTATTCTTATTTTTTTGATTCAAAAAGACAATGAATAAAGTTTCGCTGTATACAAAATAATTATGATATACCTACCAGTATAATAATATTTAAGGATATTTCCGTGCTAGATCTCTCTCAAATTTTGGCATTCGGACTCATTTGCTTGGCGATGGTACTCACCCCAGGTCCAAACATGATTTATCTTATCTCTCGTTCCATTAGTCAGGGCAAACTCGCAGGTTTTATTTCCCTAGGTGGCGTTGCGGTTGGTTTTGTATTTTATATGCTCTGCGCTTCTTTCGGAATCACAGCGCTTGTGGTCGCAGTTCCTTATGCCTATGACACGATTCGTATTGTAGGTGCCTTATATTTACTATGGCTTGCATGGAAAGCCTTACGTCCAAATGCAGCGCCTATTTTCAGTGTAAAAGACTTATCTATCGATTCACCATTAAAATTATTTTTAATGGGCTTTTTAACAAATCTACTGAATCCAAAAATTGCCATTATGTATTTGTCTTTATTGCCACAGTTTATACATCCACAACAAGGCAGTATTTTAGCGCAGTCTATTCAACTCGGGACCATACAAATTTTTGTAAGTGTTTCAGTAAATGCACTGATTGTGTTTTCTGCAGGTAGCATTGCTCTTTTTCTACAGCAAAAACCATTTTGGGCCAGCATTCAACGCTGGATTATGGGGACTGTTTTAGCCGGACTCGCTGTTCGTATTCTTTTAGAACACCGCAGATAAACTACTTTATTTGTCTTTACCAGCTCTAAACCTTCAATTTACTCCTGTATATTAAGACGATAAATTCAGTTCGTGATACACTTTTGGCAGTTTTAACTTTTAGATTTTTTATATCGTTATGAGCCAAAAGCAGCCTTATACGCCCGGTGAGTTTCAGTGGTCCTTTTTATTACCTAAATATTGGGGTGTATGGATTGCGATTACTTTCCTCATGCTTTTGGCTATTTTACCGTGGGCGATTCAATGGCGTTTGGCTCACGGGTTAGCAAATATCGCTTGGAAATATTTAAAATCTCGTCGCAAAACGACTATTCGTAATTTAGAAGTTTGCTTTCCCGAGTGGTCATCTGAAAAAGTACAACAACAAGCAAAACAAGTTTTTGTAGATATGATGCTTGGTGTTTTTGAGACCTTAAACGCTTGGTATAAACCTTACTGGTTTAAAAACCGTGTCACGATTGAAGGTTTAGAACATATTACCAATGCTCAAGCTCAGGGCAAAGGCGTTTTATTACTGGGAACTCACAGTACTTTGCTTGATGCTGGTGGTTATGTGTGTGCTCAATATTTTGAGCCAGATGTTGTGTATCGTCCTCAAAATAATCCTCTTCTCGATATGCTGATTTATCGTTGTCGAGCAACGATTTACAAAGCTCAAATCGATCATGATGATATGCGTGGCTTAATTCGCCACCTTAAAGATGGTGATGCAATTTGGTATAGCCCCGACCAAGATTTCGGACTCAAACAAGGTGTTATGGCACCGTTTTTTGGAGTGCCAGCTGCTACAGTCACGGCCCACCGTCGTTTATTAAAAATCTCCAAAGCGGTTGCTGTCCCTTTATATTTTTATCGTAATGGCAATGTACAGAACCCTAAATATCATATCTTGATTGAACCTGCGGTCGACAATATGCCAAGCGAAGATGAAGTCGATGATGCAACCCGAGTAAATAAGATTATTGAGAATCAGCTTCGTATCGCACCAACTCAATATATGTGGTTCCACCGCCGATTTAAGACACGTCCTGAGGGATATGAAGAGATCTATTAAGATAAAGCTGTAATAATTTTAAATTGGTAGTAGGCACAACATTATTTATATGACTCGCGGAAACGTCATCCACAACCTGCCCAAAATCAGTGAAGATACTGTTTCTGCGATATAATTTGATACACACAAGCAGTGAACAGGTTTTGTGGATGAGAATGGTTTTGCCTACTTTTGCCAAAACAAAAGTAGGTCGAACCGAAGGTTAATCTCTAAATTTCGACTTCAAAATTGCAAGATCCCGCTTTGCTACAACCTAAAGGCAAAAAACAATGAAAGTGATGCAACTTCTCCCAGAACTCAATAGCGGTGGCGTAGAACGCGGCACACTGGAAATTGCACGTGCACTAGTTGCACAAGGCCATCAATCTTTGGTTGTATCAAACGGCGGACGATTAGTGTCCCAACTTGAAGCTGAAGGTTCTAAACACTTGACCCTCCCGATTCATAAAAAATCTTTATCGAGCTTGTGGCAAATCCACCCTTTACGTCGACTTATTGAAGAGCATCAGCCCGATATTGTTCATGTACGCTCACGTGTGCCAGCTTGGCTTACCCATTTTGCCTTAAAAGGAATACCAGAACATAAACGCCCTCACCTCATTAGCACAGTACATGGTTTCTATTCAATTAATCGTTATAGTGCAATTATGACTCAGGCCGAGAAAGTGATTGCCGTTTCTGACAGCGTGGTTAAATACATCACTGACCATTATAAAAACTGTCCACCCCAAGATATTGTCCGGATTTATCGAGGAATTGATCCTGCTGCTTTTCCGCATAACTATCAACCTTCAGCACAGTGGTTTAATCAGGTTTTTAATGACTTTCCTGAACTCGAAAATAAATTTTTATTATGCTTGCCTGGTCGTATTACCCGCTTAAAGGGACATGAAAGCTTAATTGAGTTAATGCAACAACTTCAGTCGCAATATCCTCAATTACATGCTGTGGTTGTGGGTGGTGCCGATGCTAAAAAACAGGCTTATTTAAGTGAGCTACAAAGCACCATCCAAAATAAAGGACTCGCAGATAAGATCACCTTTGTAGGACATCGCTCAGATATACGCGAATGGCTCGCTTTTAGCGACATCGTGCTCTCTCTATCCAATCAAGCAGAAACATTCGGTAGAACAGCATTAGAAGCGCTGTCAGTCGGTACGCCGGTGATTGGCTGGAACCGTGGAGGTGTTGCCGAGATTTTATCGAATGTGTACCCGCAAGGTCTTGTTGAAGCTGAAAATGAAAAAGCCTTAGTAGAAACAGTAAAGCATCATATTGAACAACCTCAAACAGTCGCTTCTGTGACCATGTTCAGTTTAAAAGATATGTGCGACCAGACGCTTGAGCTATATCAAAGTGTATTGAAATAACATAATAAAAAACCCGCGATGATCGCGGGTTTTTTTATAACTAAAAGAAAGCAGTCTTATTTAAATGTTGCTTCATAAGCAGCAGCTTTTTCATAGTCGTATTGTTTTTCCCATTTACTGATTACAAGTACCGCAAGCGCGTTACCTACAACGTTCAACGCAGTACGTGCCATATCCATAATACGGTCAACACCAGCAATAAATGCTAAGCCTTCTACAGGAATACCAACACTACCTAATGTCGCTAATAACACCACGAACGATACGCCAGGAACACCCGCGATACCTTTAGAAGTAATCATTAATGTTACAACCAAAATAACTTGTTGGCTGATTGACATTTCAATACCGTAAAGCTGCGCAATAAAGATTGCAGCGATACTTTGGTAGAGCGTAGAACCATCAAGGTTAAATGAATAACCTGTTGGAATTACAAAACTAGAAATTGCTTTTGGCGCACCATAAGCTTCCATTTTTTGCATAATACGCGGTAAAACTGTTTCTGAACTTGCAGTCGAATATGCCAAAATTAATTCATCTTTCAAGATCTTAAGCAAAGTAAAGATATTGATACTGAACATTTTTGCAGTTAAACCAAGTACCACTAAAGCAAAGAACAAGATTGCACCGTAAACCAATACAACCAATTTGCCTAATGGAATAAGTGAAGCAAAACCGAAGTTTGCAACAGTTACAGCGATCAAACCAAATACACCCACTGGCGCATATTTCATGATGATGTGCGTTACACGGAACATTGTTTCCGATACAGCATGAAATACATTTAATAATGGGTCTTTAGTTGTAGCTGGTAATGAAGATAGACCAATACCAAAAAGTACAGCAAAGAAAATCACTGGTAACATTTCGCCATGCGCCATTGAACTAATAATGTTCGTTGGGATAAGCGATAATATTGTCTGCATGATGCCATGAGACTGTGACTGAACTTCTTCAGTTGTATGCTTATATTGAGAAATATCTGTTTGAACCAGCTGAGACATATCAATGCCTGAACCTGGATGGAAGATATTCGCTGCAACTAAGCCAACCAAAATAGCAATAGTAGTAATAATTTCGAAATAGAGAATGGTTTTAAAACCAAGACGCCCTAGACTTTTTGTACTGCCTACACCAGCAATACCTAAAATCAATGTAGAGAAAACGATTGGAATAACAATCATTTTAATCAGGCTAATAAAGATCTTACCTAATGGAGTAAGAACGTTATTTACAATGCTATCTTTGATTTCAGGCTGATTATGTAAAACAGCCCCGACAACTATCCCTAGGATTAAAGCAATTAAAATTTGCCACGCAAGGCTAAATTTAAAATTCTTCATAAGACAATCCTTATGCACCGCAAAGTATCAAATATGAGAGGGAGAAGAACACTATTTTTATAGTGAAACCTCAATATGTACACTAATTTCCAAACAGAAATTTAAATGCACAAGCAAATCACAACCCGCCGATCCGGCGAAGTAAACAACAATGCCTGTTGACGATCCAACATGTCAACGATCGGCACATTCTATTGAGATTTGCCAATTAAACAAGTCCAATTTATACCTAAATAGATCAAAGCCTATATTTATTCTTCAATAATCTATAAAAACAAAAACTTATTTAAAAAAATTTTTGTATGTATTTTCATTGAAAAAGGGCTCGGATATATAAAAAAATTTATGGACTACTACCTATAATTAAATAGATTTTTAAATTAAGAGAACCTTAAAATATTTCTTTAATTTATAATTAATTAAATGGTACTTATATAAAATATCAACCCGAGTTCTGCGTCCTGCAAAACTCGGGTAAATGAGGTTGTGCTTTCAGGGTATATAATTCTTTTTATCGCTTCCGTTCTAACATCTTATCCGTGATGTCGTTCCATATCAGCTTAGTGCATCCTTACTTGGGATAATCCATTCCCGCTTCCGTGTGCCGATGAATGTAGAATACGAGTTTTCAACTCTTCTGCCTATTGGACCTCGACTCAAATCTTTGTACGATATTGCTTACAATTCGCTTTTATATACTTTTCCCTTTATAAGGTTCTGTAATTTCATCAGCCACGACTTTTTCTTCTTTTTCAGCCTTAGCAATACCCTCTTGTATTGCAGCTTTAGCTTCTTTTGCATCTTCTTCAGTTTCTTCAACTTCTTCTTGAATCTGCTCAAATATTCGACCAGTTTGTAAAACCACATAAACAGGAAAATGGTCCGATCCAATATGAGATAAACGTTGCATCTTTATCAAACCAAAATCTGTGCTATGAAAGATATGATCAAGTGACCAGCGCAATAAAGGATAGTCTGCATGAAAAGTATTTATAAAATGTCGTCCAACACGCGGATCGAGCAACCCACTAATACGTTGAAATAAACGAGTTGTGCGTGACCATGCGACATCGTTTAGATCTCCCATCACGATACAACTTTCATCTAGATCTTTAATCTGATCTCCAACAATTAAAAGTTCTGCATCTCGTAGTGTTGAATCTTTTGCTTCAGTTGGACTAGGTGGCTTAGGATGCAAACAGTAGAGCTGAACAGGCATTCCAGAAGGCAAGATTACAGTGGTATGAATAGAAGGAATTTCATTACTTAGAATGAATTTAACCTCTGTATTTTTAAGAGGGAGTTGACTATATAAATGCATGCCATATAAGTTATCTAGAGGGACTGGCACACGGTATGGATAATCTTCCTCAATTTCTTTTAATGCATTTTCCCAAGTCTTGTCAGTTTCTAACGTTAATAATAAATCAGGTTTTAATGTCCGCACATGCTCAAGTAATAAATGATATTTATCATTGGGTGTAAGCACATTGGATACAATCAGTGAAATTTGTTTTTGAGGATCTAATTGCTTTGGTTTAACTTTTTTAACCTGCTTTTTCCAAAACAATGTATAAGGTAAAACCATTTTAAGTTGATAAGCAATTGCTGCGATAAGTACCGCAAGTAAAATCTCACGCCATAGATTCCACTCTGTTGGCCAAAACAACATGCCTATTAAAGCAATTAGCCCAACAAACAAAATTTGTAACCGTGGAAAATCAGCGCCTCTAAACCACCACTCATCACGAGGGATTAGTGACCAGAAAGTCAACCAAATCACCACTACAGACACAACTTCGATATAAATCATTGAAATTTCTCTTTTAAGATGATTTGTTTTTTAATGTTTTTGTCATCTTTATCAATTTTGTATGTAACATAAACAAGATATTCTACTCAATAAAATTGCTGTTTTGATTCTGTAACGCTTGCAGTTGTGAGCACTTTTGATACACTCAACTCCCCCTAACAATTTTAACGCACCGAGGCAAAATGACATGAAAGTAGGTCTGGTCGGTTGGCGCGGGATGGTCGGTTCCGTCCTTATGCAACGTATGGTTGAAGAGAATGATTTTGCTCATATTGAGCCATTCTATTTCTCTACCAGTAATGCAGGTGGTGAAGCTCCTTCATTTGGTGGTAAGACTGCTCCAGCACTTATGGAAGCTACAGACATTACCAGTCTGAAGCAAATGGATGTCATTATTACCTGCCAAGGTGGCGACTACACATCTGAAGTTTTCCCACAGTTAAAAGCAACTGGTTGGGATGGCTACTGGATTGATGCAGCATCTACTTTACGTATGTCTGATGATGCAATCATCGTTCTTGATCCGGTTAACCTTAACGTGATTAAAGACGGTTTAGCGAAAGGTACTAAAACTTTCGTTGGTGGTAACTGTACCGTATCACTTATGTTGATGGGTGTGGGCGCACTTTTCCAAAACAATTTGGTTGAGTGGATGACTGCTATGACTTATCAAGCAGCATCAGGTGCTGGCGCACAAAACATGCGTGAGTTGTTAACAGGTATGGGTTACTTATACAACAATACCAAGACTTTGTTAGATGATCCTAAATCTGCAATTCTTGATATTGACCGTCAAGTTGCTGAGTTACAACGTGGTGAAGGCTTCCCTTCTGCAAACTTTGGTGTGCCACTTGCGGGTTCATTAATTCCTTACATTGATAAACAGCTTGAAAGCGGTCAATCTAAAGAAGAGTGGAAAGGTCAAGTTGAAACCAACAAGATTTTAGGTAACTCTCAAATCGTTCCTATTGATGGTCACTGTGTTCGTATCGGTGCAATGCGTTGCCACTCTCAAGCATTAACGATCAAACTGAAAAAAGATGTTCCGCTTGATGAGATCGAAGATATGATTCGTAACTCAAACCAGTGGGCTAAAGTTGTACCAAATACACGTGAAGCATCGATGACTGATCTTACACCTGTAGCTGTGACTGGTACCTTAACTGTACCTGTAGGCCGTTTACGTAAACTCAATATGGGTAAAGAGTATCTCGGTGCATTCACAGTAGGCGATCAGCTACTTTGGGGTGCTGCTGAACCTTTACGTCGTATGTTACGTATTTTAGTTGAATACAAAAGCTCATAATTTGACCTGAATTATTCAGTCAAAATAAAAAGCCGATCACATTTGATCGGCTTTTTCGTAACTGGTTTGTGAAAAATTAACAATTTATTTACATTTCATTATTGTATAATTTTGAACGACTTTACGACTGATCAGGTCATGGATTGAGATGACTGCATATAACAAATTAAAAATTGCCATTTTCACCATTATGTCTTCGCCTTGTGTTTATGCGATTACATTAGATCCTATTCAAATTCAATCTGCACCTGGGGAATTACTTTATGCAGAAATGAATTTTCAGCAAGCGGATCCTAACACTCCCTTGCAAGTCAGTTTAGCCACTCAAGAAGATCTCAATAGTTTGGGAGTCACTCACCAACCTCCTGGTAGTCTAAATTTTTATACACGTCAAAATGCCCAAGGTTCTGGCGTTATTGTAATTACCTCATCTCGTCCTATTATTGATCCCGAACTGAATATTGTCGTAAAAGTCAGTGAGGGTAATGCAACTCGCCTTCAACATATTAAAACCGTTTTAAAGCCATCGCCTATCAAAAAGGTGGCTGCTAACGAAACTCCACTTTCACCACAATTTATCGTAAATGAAAAAGACATTGCGTTAAACCTACCTGAAAGTACTCGTTATACATCTGCTGAAACAGCAACACCTGTAGCCGAAACTACAGCTAATGAGCGTAATCTAAACATTAGCACTGGAACTGCTCCTGCTTTGAATAACTCGGCTCCAGCAACGCCTTTTACCGAAAAACCTGCGACTCAAGCGCCACAGCAAACTATCGCAGCAATGAGTAATGAACCATCTGCTGTAGAAAAACAGCCTGCCGCTTCTCTTAAACCGAGCAGTGACAATCAAACAACTACAGTTAAAAAAGCGGCTCAACCTAAGCCTGCTCAACAAAAAAATGCATTAAGTAAAAATACACCGAAAAAGCAAAAAATCAGTACCTATAAAGGTCCAGCCCCTACAGGTAAATATGTCGTGCAGCGTAATGAATCTTTATGGACTATTGCCAATCGTATTGCAGCACAGACCAAACAACCTGTGGCTAAAGTCATGCGAGATATCCAAGCTCAAAACCGACATGCTTTTATTCAAGGTGATGTAAACCGTTTGCGTCAGGGAATTTCACTAAACTTAACAACAGCAAATACAGCTAAGGCTTCACATACAAAATCTAAATCGAGTGAAACTAACTTAGCAAAAGCATCTTCTGGTAGAGCTAAATATCGCTTACAACAAGCAGAAATGAGCATTGTGGCAGAGAACAGTCCAAATTCTACTCATGGAAGTGCAAAAAAGAGCACACAACCAGGTCAAAACAATACTGAGTTAGCAGTAAAAGTTATGACAACTCGAGAAAAAACCGTTACATTACAAAGGAATGTAACCAAACTAAATCAAACTTTAAGTTTAAAAGACCAACGTATTCAACTTCTGAATGCGCGTTTGGCAGAGTTACAACAGCAGTTAAAAGCACAGCAACAAACTCACAAGCAAAAACATTAAGTTAAAACCAGAGTTAGCTCGCTTTATATTGCAAAATTTTATTTTTTAAGGGGAAAGTAATGTTATATGTGATTCCGTTTATCATATTACTCGTGGTCGCCGTTGTTTTAAAAAAGCGTGAGAATGGCCAAAAACAAGAGACCACCTCCCCAAAAAGTATAAGTAAAAAATCGGGCAAAAAAGCGAGTGGTAAATCGAGTAAAAGCTCGCGCGAAAAAAGTAAAGCCAATGTAGTTGAAGAAGTCGCTCCTGCTCTTCCACAAAGTAGTCCTGTACCTGAGGCTGTTCGTCAAAATATTCTACAACTCATTCGAGAAAAACAGTTTTCAGCAGCTGAAGCTCAAGTCAATCAGGCACTAAAAAAAGACAACACCCAGCACGAATTATATTTATTACTTCTTGAAGTTCATATTGCTCAAAAAGATGAATTTGCGATTCAACAACTTATTAGCCACATTCGCAGCTTGGCATTAAATGAAATCGCAATTAAAGCAGAAGCAAGACAAAAAGAATATGAGTCTTCAAGACAACCTGATGCTATTGAGTTTCCTCAAGCTAAAGCACATGAAGAACCACAAGCTATATCGGACACAACTGCTCAGTTTGACCAATTAACAACAAGCTCTTCTGAGACTTCTTTTGATGACTTGCAGAAAGACTATGCTCCTGTAAAACAAGAACCTGCTGTTGAAGTTGAACCTTTAGAGTTTAACTTTTCATTTGAAAAAACTGCAACTACAGAAAATACCAGCCAACCTGTAGATCAACCAGAAGTATCAATTACTTCTCCGCAAGAACCAGAAGTATCGTCATCTAAGGAAACAAATGAGCTAGCTGATTTAGAGTTTTCTTTTGACTTGGCACCTCAGCATGAAACTGAAGAAAAAACTCAAGCAGTAGAGGTAAAAGCAGATCAAGAGATTAGCATCAATGCATTAGATTTTAATCTTGACTTAAATCCTTCAAGTTCAGAGACAAAACCTGCTGAACAAGCTCCATCATTAGATGAAATTAAACTCGTAGAACAAGCGCCATTAGAAGCAGTTTCTATCGCACCTCTTGAGTTTTCGTTAGATGAGCCTGCATTAGTTACAGCACCAGAGCTTGAAACTCAAAACTCTATAGATGTAGTCAATGAAGCAGTTACTCAAGCTCAAATAGAGGATCCACTTCTAGAAGCTTTTCCAGAATTAAAACAAGTAAATGAAAATGAGCTCGATTTGAAATTGGCTGAGCAATACATCAAGTTTGGAGCGAACCAAGCAGCACGCAATTTATTAGAGAGTGATGAGCAAAAATTCAACACAGAACAACAACAACATGCGAAAAACCTACTTAATCGCATAGCTTCTTAGAACTGTTCGATTTACCATAAGCAGTCAGAGATGACTGCTTTTTTATGCCTGCAAAAATATGAAAAAAATAGCCTTATTTTATATGGGTGGTACTTTTGGTTGCATTGGTGAACCTTTAGCGCCTATGCCTTATGACCAATTCTTGCCTCAACTTGAAAAAGTGATTCCCCCACACTTAACAGTCGACTGCTTTGCTGCACCCAATATTGTCGATAGCAGTGCATGTACGGCACCTGATTGGTTACGCCTCATTCAACGCATACAACAACTACAACTTGAAGGCTACCAACATTTCGTTGTTATTCATGGTACAGATACGCTCAGTTATGCGGCTGCGACCCTAGCTCGCTTTTTAGGCCAAAGCTGTCATATTGTAATTACTGGTAGCCAATACCCGTTACTTAATATTCAAGGTGATAATACTCGTGAATTTACTGATGCAATTGAGAACTTATATCTTGCATTAGAACAAGTGATTAGCTTACCTGTAGGTGCTTATCTTGCATTCCATCATCAAGTATTCCATGCACAAACTGCTTTAAAAACGCATACAACTGAACTCGATGCATTTTCAGGTTTAAGTAGTGAAGTTGAGTTTACACCTCAACAAAATGAATTGATCGTTCAAGATGCTCAAATTGAAAGAGCTGCTTCATTCCAGATTTTAAACTGGATGATGCAACCTATTGCAACACAGCACTTGGTACAACAGTTGCGTCACTTACTTCCTGCCCCACCACACTTTTTGGTGTTACAAGGCTTTGGTACAGGCAATATTGCAGTAAACCCTGAACTATTGGCAACCTTAGATGAACTGTATGCTCATGGTTGTGTTCCAATCTTGGCGACACAAGTAACCTTTGGTGGCATTGATCAACGTTATGCAATTAGTGCTTGGGCCAAAACTGCAAAAATTGTCATTAATGATGCACATAGTCATGCAGATCTTTATGCAAAAGCACTTCAAATCTATTTAAAATACCCAACCCCAGAACAATGGTTCAGCCATTGGAATGAAAATTTGCATTAAATAGAGGTAAAGCTATGCAACGTTATGCGGTCGGTATTGAGTTTAGCGGAGTTCAATATCGAGGTTGGCAAACACAACAGCCAGGCGTTGCCAGTGTTCAGGAAACGATTGAGCGTGTACTCAGCAAAATTGCAGATGAACCTATTGCACTTCATGGTGCGGGTAGAACAGATGCAGGTGTACATGCAACCAATATGGTGGCACATTTCGATACGAATGCCATTCGACCAGAAACGGGATGGTTAAGAGGAGCAAATAGCCAGTTACCTAAAGATATTTCCATTCAATGGATTAAAGTGATGGATGAAAATTTTCATGCACGCTTTAAGGCGACGGCTCGACGTTACCGCTATGTTATTTATAACGCTCCTTGTCGCCCAGCCCTCTTATATAAACAGGTCACGCACATTTACCAACAGCTAGATGTGCAAAAGATGATTAAAGCTGCCAGTAAATTTGAAGGTACGCATAACTTTGAAACCTTTCGCGCAGCAGCATGCCAGTCCAATAAGCCTGTACGACATGTAACGCATTGCCGTCTATTTGAACATGGTCGCTACTTGGTGTTAGATATTCAAGCAGATGGTTTTTTACACCATATGGTACGCAATATTGTCGGATGCTTACTCGAAATTGGTCAAGGTATGTATGAAATAGACCATATTGATGCGATGTTTGCGGCACAAGATCGTAAAGCGGCAGGAGTCACTGCTCCACCTGACGGCCTCTACTTTATTCAATGTTATTATCCTGAGCAATTTGACTTGCCACAGCCACCACTTGGCCCACATTGGTTAAACCTACCTGAGTAGGCTTAACCAATTTTAGTATTTAACGATGCTGTTTACGCTTACGGTATTCAACGGGCGTTTCATTGGTCCAGCGTTTAAACGCACGATAGAATGTACTTGGTTCAGAGAAACCCGTTAAATACACAATACGCTCCACGCTTTCACTGGTATTTGCCAAAAGTTTTTTAGCTAAACGACAACGATAGTCAGAAAGTATTTGCTGGAAACTGGTATTCGCTTCACTTAACTGTGTCCGTAAACGGCGCGGTGTAATATTTAATTGAGCTGCTACAGTTTCTAGCGTGGTTTCTCCACTTTCCAGTGTCGAACCAATCGCACGGCGAACTTCACCCACTAAATCATAACGAGCCAGTTCTTGTAACTTTTCAATTGCGAGCTGCTCATGCAATTGCAATAGTTCAGGTTCTGCCTGCCAAAGCTGGAAATCTAAAATGGCAGGATCAAAATATAGCCTTGTTTCTTTCTGTCCTAAACTTACTGGGCAGCCATAAACGCGGAAATATTCATCTTCAGAAGCACCTTCACTAAAATTAAAATCGATGAAGATCGGATGAAATTGCCCTTCGGTAATAAATTTGAAGAATCGAAGCACACCTGAAATCGCACATTCTGAAAAATGACGATTAACCAGATTATCAGCACCAATTTGTTCACCATTGGTCAAATAACAACGTCCATCTTCGACGACCAGTTTTGCATCAAATGCATCACTAATGAGACGTTGGTAAGCCAAAGCTCGTTTAAGCCCTTCACCAAAGGTTTCACTACTAATAAATAAGTGTTCAATGACCTGACCACGGTATAAAGGCAAATGTTCACCTAAATGCAAACCGATGTCTGGGTCTTTACTGACTTCCTGAGCTGCAGTCCAAAAGGCATACTGTGCACTTAACGGAGTACGTGCATTGGTATCGACCTGATTTAAAGCGACTCCCGCTTTAGTTAATATTTCTTCCGTTGGCAATCCTGCACGACGAATTGCTTGATAGCCAAAACGTAATACAACTGATGCATCTGTTAGCTGACCCACGCAGTGCCCTTCCATGTAGATACTTCATTGATACTTAGGAGCTGTTGACTCTTTTTTCATGAACAGTCCCTAATAACTATGATTTTAGATTAGCGTTGATTGACCAAACTGACAACAGAATTAGAGTTGTTTTGTGAAAAAAATTACATCTTTTTTTACTAGTCATAGTTTAACCAGATGCTTTAACAAGAAGATGTCTATCTTGTTTTTTTTAAATAAATTGACTATAATTTGCGCCTTTCCAATTTGATCATCAGGTAGGCTATGGCCAATAAAGAGGAACTCATTGAGTTCGAAGGCGTTGTCACCGAAACGCTTCCTAATACGATGTTCCGTGTACGTCTTGAAAACGGTCACGAAGTTATTGCACACATTTCTGGTAAAATGCGTAAACACTATATCCGTATTCTTACTGGCGACAGTGTGAAAGTCGAAATGACTCCATATGACTTAACTAAAGGTCGTATTACGTACCGTGCTCGCTAATTAGTGAATGCAAAAAAGCCACATCATGAAGTGGCTTTTTTATTGCGTTATTTATTCACTTAATCGACTGGTTTTACAACCAACTGTTTGGCATTCACGTAATCTTTCTTGTAGCCAATGGTTTCTTTCCTGCGTTGTCTGTAAACGACACTGCACGTCTACACTATTTCTATTTGGATCTGTACATTCAGCATCACGTTGACGTATCCAAGCAAGCTGAGACTTCTTAAGCGTACTTCGTTGCGCTGTATTCAATTTTGCTCTTAATGCCTGATAGTTTTTATTTAGATCAGCATCAGCACTCGCATAGATTTTATTTGTACAGTAAATATCATCATAGGTATTACGAGTAGTGTCACAATTATCGGCATATACCGCTGTTATTCCGAAGCTGCATAAAAGTGCTAAAAGTATTTTTTTCATCATGTTTTCCTTAAGTTTTTTACGAAATAATTATAAAGCCTTTCAGATGTGAGTATGGATTCCTAGATAAACTCATCCTCCATTTATCATAAACTTCCTTTTTTTCTTTACAAGCTCAGCAATCCAACCTACCGTCATCTAATAATAAATATAATTTGATAGAGAGAAAAATGAATATACACACCCTATGTCGAATAAGCCTATTCTCAATGATGCTTATTTATTTGAACGGTTGTGCAACTGCCCCACGCCAATCTGTGAACTTACAGGAATATTTAAAAAGCTTTCTGGGTAAGTCATCTACCACTATTCAGCAAGAATTAAACTTACGTAGCCTTGGTTTTCAAATTGCTCATGTTCCCGAAAAAACATCAAATCAACTCATCTACACAATTTTACGACCATTAAGTATTCCAATTCCTATGGTGAGTAATCTTGAAATGGGTGGTAATCCCGTCCCTATTCAATCGGGGGCTTTAGGGAGCAATTCTTACGATATTAATTTTAGTTGCAAAGTTATTTTTCAGCTTAAAAATGACATTGCTGAATCAATCCAATATCAGGGCAAAGCCTGTTAAAACCTTTCAACAATAAAAAAACGCGGCTTAAAGCCGCGTTTTTTTTTAGCGAAATAGCAATTAAGCAAGAGCAGCAACGACCGCTGCACCCATCTCGGCTGTACCTACTTTCGTCATGCCTTCAGACATAATATCGGCTGTACGGAAACCTTGATCAAGTACTTGCCCTACTGCATCCTCAATTGCTTTAGCAGCAGCTTCTTCACGGAAGGTATAACGAAGCATCATTGCAACTGAAAGAATGGTTGCTAATGGGTTTGCTACATTTTGCCCCGCGATATCAGGTGCTGAACCATGACAAGGTTCATACATACCTTTACCACTTTCATCTAAAGATGCTGATGGCAACATACCAATTGAGCCTGTAAGCATTGCTGCTTCGTCAGATAAGATATCGCCAAACAAGTTGCCTGTAACGATGACGTCAAACTGTTTAGGCGCACGTACAAGTTGCATGGCAGCATTGTCCACATACATATGTGAAAGCTGAATATTTGGATAGTTTGCTTGCTGTAAGTCAGTAACCGTTTGCTTCCAAAGCTCCGTCACTTCTAAAACGTTTGCTTTATCTACAGAACAAACTTTACCACCACGTAATCCTGCAAGTTCAAAAGCCACTTTGGCAATGCGTTTAATTTCACTTTCAGAATAAACGTCAGTGTTATAGCCTTGTTTTTCACCGTTTTCGAGTTCACGAATACCACGTGGCTGACCAAAGTAGATACCACCAGTAAGTTCACGAACAATTAAAATATCTAAACCAGCAACAATCTCAGGCTTTAAGCTAGAAGCATCGGCTAATTGTGGGTATAAAATCGCTGGGCGCAAGTTAGCAAACAAGTTAAGTTCACTACGAATTTTTAAAAGACCACGTTCAGGGCGAATAGAGCGTTCAATGGTGTCCCATTTTGGTCCGCCAACGGCACCTAATAAAATGGCATCAGCTTTCTTTGCTTGCTCGCTTGTTACAGCTGGGTACGGTTCACCATGAGCATCAATCGCTGCGCCACCCAATAGGCCATGTTCCCAAGTCAACGACAAATTAAATTTTTCATTTACTTTATTTAATACTTTTTCTGCTGCCCCAACAATTTCAGGACCAATACCATCGCCAGCCAAAATTAAAATCTGTTTAGACATGAAGTTTTCCATTTTCAAAGACAAGACAGCGTTATGACTGTCGTGGTGTTAGTTTTTTCTGTTCGAGAAATTCACCGAGTCCTGTGGTTACATCAAATGGTCGACAAAAACGGCGAATGACACGCCCATCCTGCTCTAAGTCAACACATAATGGATCTGGTACAGAAACATTGAGCAAACTACCCGAACGGTTAGATTTGTCTCGGTACATTTTAAACATATAGCGATGATTAGCTTTAAATTGGTGGATAACATGGATCGTTTCTGCCCGATCTGGAGAAATCGGATAAAAACGAATGACCACTTCATATTGCTTAGCAGGCACAGACAGATACAAACTATTGCTTTGACTCAACAGCGAACCATTTAATCTCACAATTCCTTGATGAATTGCCTGATTACTAATTCTGCGTGTCTGTGCATCAACGACAGTAATATCATTTAGTCGTTCGAATTCGCAACTTTTTGCACCCGAACAATATATTGCTGCATTCTGCCCCAAATTTTCGTGTTTGGCCTGCTTAATACGAACAGTATCGACCACATTGTAAGTGCTCTGACAAGCACTGAGTGTTATTGCGCACAGGCCCAACAAAAAGCTATGAGTAACGTTCCTCTTCATTGTTCAAGCCCAATCCTCATCTAGTGCATAATTTTAAGGTGTTTTTATGCTTTAGCATGTTAGCAAGAGTTTGAACACGACGCCATGACTATGTTTAAAATGTACCAAAAGGTTAATTTATCTCTTGGAATACCCAAGGACGAACCTGTTTAGTTTTTTCTTCATAAGCGCGAATTGCATCTGCATTTTGAAGAGTTAAACCAATATCATCCAAGCCATTTAACAAGCAATGCTTACGAAATGGATCTACCTCGAATTTAAATGCTTCGCCATTTGGTGTACGAACTTCTTGCGCAGCTAAATCAATAGTTAATTGATAACCTTCATTCGCAGCACACTCTTTAAATAACTGATCAACAATGTTCTCAGGCAAAATGACTGGCAACATGCCGTTTTTAAAACAGTTATTAAAGAAAATATCCGCAAAACTTGGTGCAATAACAGTACGGAAACCATATTCGTTTAATGCCCAAGGTGCATGTTCACGACTTGAACCACAACCAAAGTTAGTACGAGCAATTAAAACTGTTGCACCTTGATAACGCGGTTGATTCAAAACAAAATCAGGGTTCTTTGGACGTACCGAGTTATCTTGACCTGGGTAGCCTTCATCTAAATAGCGAAGTTCATCAAATAAATTGTCGCCAAAACCAGTACGTTTAATCGATTTTAAAAACTGTTTTGGAATAATCAAATCTGTATCGACATTGGCACGATCTAATGGTGCAACGATACCTTGTTCAACTGTATAAGCTTTCATGGTTTGCTCCAGACCGAATTAAAATGAACGAACGTCAACAAAATGACCCGCGATTGCAGCAGCAGCTGCCATTGCCGGACTCACCAAGTGAGTACGACCACCATTACCCTGACGACCTTCAAAGTTACGATTTGATGTCGATGCACAGTGTTCACCCGGTTGTAACTTGTCTGCGTTCATTGCTAAACACATTGAACAACCCGGTTCACGCCATTCAAAGCCAGCTTCCAAGAAAATTTTATCCAAACCTTCTTTTTCTGCCTGTTGTTTAACTAAACCAGAACCCGGAACAATCATAGCTTGCTTAATGCTAGAAGCCACTTTACGGCCTTTAACCACTTCAGCAGCAGCACGAATATCTTCAATACGTGAGTTAGTGCAAGAACCAATAAACACACGATCAAGTTGAATATCACCCAATGCTTGACCTGCATTTAAACCCATATATTGATACGCACGCGTCCAGTCACTACGTTGTACGTCATCTTTGGCTTGTTCTAAGGTTGGTACAGCTTTCGACACTGGAATCACCATCTCAGGTGAAGTACCCCAAGACACTTGTGGCTCAATCTCTGCGCCATTTAATTCAACAACTGCATCAAAAACAGCATCATCGTCTGAATGTAAAGTGTTCCAGTAAGCAACCGCTTGTTCCCACTGCTCACCTTTTGGTGCGTAGCTACGGCCTTTTACGTATTCAATAGTCTTATCATCAACTGCGACCATACCAACACGAGCACCCGCTTCAATCGCCATGTTACATACCGTCATACGTCCTTCAATCGACATATCACGGAAAACCTGACCACCGAACTCAATTGCGTAACCCGTACCACCAGCAGTACCGATTTTACCGATAATCGCCAACACGACATCTTTTGGTGTTACACCCTTACCTAAAACGCCATCAACACGAACCAACATATTTTTTGATTTTTTCTGAATCAAACATTGTGTCGCTAAAACGTGTTCAACTTCAGATGTCCCAATGCCATGTGCCAAACAGCCAAAAGCACCGTGAGTCGCTGTATGCGAGTCACCGCACACCACAGTCATGCCCGGTAAAGTTAAGCCCTGTTCAGGACCAACAACATGCACAATACCTTGACGAATATCATTAATACCAAATTCAACGATATTAAAAGCCTTACAGTTATCATCTAAGGTTTGAACCTGAATACGAGACGTATCATCTTCAATACCTGCAATGCCCTGATCACGCTCTTTTTTAGACGTTGGAACGTTGTGGTCTGGTGTAGCCACGTTTGCGCTTAAACGCCACGGTTGACGACCCGCAAGTTGCAAACCTTCAAATGCTTGTGGACTTGTTACTTCATGCAATAAATGACGGTCGATATAAAGTAAGCACGAACCATCATCACGCTCTGTAACTACGTGGTCATCCCACAATTTGTCATATAAAGTTTTGCCTGCCATGTCGTCTCGCTCCATTGGACTGGGTAATTCTAATCTTTCTTCGATTATAGCCAGAGTTTCACATAAATCTAATTTATCATTTTTATAAATTAGAAAACTTTTAGGAATCATTCCCGTGTTTATTTCTATTAGTCAAAAATATTTAAATCGGTTTTGCTAATGATTATCATTTGCATAATCCATTTTTAATCTTATACTCTCATCTCTATACTAAAAATATGAAATATAGGTAGAGAGAATGATGATGGCTAATATTCAAAAATTCGTTTTAAACAACCAACGTACATTAAAGAAAACCTTAAGTTACTACATTATGCATATTACGGTAGCAATGCTAGTCGCGTACTTTGTAACAGGTAACATTTGGATGGCTTTAACCTTAAGTATGTTAGAACCAACCGTACAAGCATTTGCTTTTTTCTTTCATGAAAAAGTATGGGCAGCCAAAGACCGCCGTATATCAGGTTTAGACGAAAAAGAGACAACTGCTTAGGTTAAGATTAATACGCGAAATCACAAGTTTATAGAACGTTTAGCTGCAAGCATGATACGATTTTGGCTTGGCGACTTTAGCCTCTCTCGATTTTTCTATTCCAAGTAGAGTTGTATTATGAATCTTGCAGCCTTTGAAGCTTTTGTAAAAGTTATGGAAACAGGGTCTATCTCTGTGGCTGCAGATCAACTCTTTATTACCCAGCCTGCTGTCACCAAACGTATTCATAGCCTCGAAGAATACTTCGGCGTAAAGCTATTTGAGTCGGCAGGACGTGGGGTTCAAGCCACTCATGCTGCACATTCGTTATTACCAAAAGTCAAAAACTGGTTAAATGAACTTAAAGATATTCACCACACACTGAGTCATGAACAAACGCAAATACAAGGCCGTTTAAAAATCGGGACGAGTCATCACATCGGTTTACATCATTTACCTGCACCACTTAAACACTTTGTTCAACAGTTTCCACAAGTCACTCTAGACGTGCATTTTGTTGACTCAGAACAAGCCCACGAACAGGTCCTTGCTGGTGATTTAGAGCTTGCATTTTTAACGCTTCCCCCTTCAGGCGATGAGCGTCTTAACTACATTACAATCTGGAATGATCCGTTAGTGTTTGTTGCTGCTCCATTTCATCCATTGGCTCAAAAAAAGAATTTGACCTTACAAGACTTAATCGAATACCCAAGCTTATTGCCTGCTGCACAGACTTATACGGCTCAAATCACTTTGGCTGAGTTCGAAAAACAAGGGCTTAAACCAAAAATCACCATGAGTAATAATCCACTAGAGTCTATTCGCATGTTAGTGTCGATTGGTTTAGGTTGGTCAGTTTTACCAAAAACTCTACTGAATCAAGATATGCAGCAACTTGATTTAGATGTAGAAATGAATCGCCAATTAGGCATGGTGTGGCATCCTGCACGTACTCAATCTAGAGCTATGCAGGAGTTGATTAAAATGATGCAGGAATAACTGTATTAATGACTATATTTTTTAAAAAGGATATAAATTAAAACTGCGAAAGGCAGTAGTAAAAACAGAGCGCCCCAACCAAAGAAAATAGCGGCAAAGATAATACCGAGTAAAGTACCTGAAAATAATAAAAAAATAATGTAAATGAAGAGTTCACCAATGAGTGTGATGAAACCGTCAATCAGTTGTCCACCTAATTCTTCAAGAAGATTACCTTTACGAGTCTTCTTTTCTTCGGTTTCATTCTGATTATCCATCATATCCTCGACACATCATCACGACCGCTTTAAATCGCCCTTACTCTCAATGCAGCAAAAGCGATTTAAATATAAGGCTCATTTCAAGTTGATAAAAAACTCTCATTTGATGCACATAACTTAATTTATCAAAGCTGCAACAGGCTTCGAATTTGTTGCACCATTTGGTTTTCATCAAGCATATGATGTGGAATGGTCATCGTTAAGAGTTGATCTGATCGAAAATGACGGTCAACTTCAAGCATAACGTGAGTTTGATTAGGTTCAGCAACGAAAGAGACTTCAACCTCATTAAATCCGCTAAACATATGTGAAGAGACAAATTCAAGCTCTTGGTAACAACCAATGGTTGATCTAAAATTTCGCGCCGTCAGCTGCCCTTTTTCTACATCTACTGTCGATAAAACAAAGCCACATCTCTGCATAGCCTGTAGAAACATTTGCATGGCTGGAGTTGGCAGAACCTTTAGATAATCACGATCAGTTGCATCTAATCCCCAATCAACATCCATATGGGTTTGAATCCAAACACGTGCACCATTTCTTCGACAAGCAACCTCAGTAATTGGTGTCTCAAATGGTAGCTGAATACTAAAAGGGAAAGAATGCGCTTGATGTGCCGGCAAGAGGAATCGAGAGTTCACTAACCACTCTTGTAAAACTAAAGGTTGGTTAAACTCATGATCACCAGATTCGACTTCTGCCATCGTCATCAACTTCAAATAAAGACCATTAATCTCTTTATCAGATGATCCACCTTTAAAGCTAATTTCCCCATGCAATGTGCTGCCTGCTTGCAAGCTCGGGTTCTGTAAAATAGTTTCTACCGTCACACCTTGAAGACCCAAACTAGACATAATTTTACTAAACATTTTTTCTCTAACCTTTCGAATTATTTCCTTTCATCTGTAGCAGCATACTTATTATTAAAGTGCATCATCTCCAGCGAGCCGAATCTTACCATCTGCAACTTTATTCATAAATTGGTTATAGTCATTTAGATTACGTTCTGCATATTCTTCTGCATACATTTGTAATACTTCTACTATCGTATTACCTTCGCCAAGATATCCCATAAGTACATCTGCATTTCCAGATTTAGCATGGGCATGAGCCAAAGCTAAACCACAACTTTCGGCATACTCATAGAAATACTCATCATCCATGTCACTAAGATCAACCGAAATTTTCATATCACGTAACTGACGTACATGAAAATGTTGAGCCGATATGGAAGAGAACCCAAGAAATATATCACTTGCGGCCTGCATGAGCTGCTGACCATGCACTACACGCTCACCTTCGTGATTTACCTTATCTACAAATAACGGGCTGAGAATTGATGGATTCGCTTCTTTCATTTGTAAAATTAACGGTTCCCGATCTGCATCTTGAAATAATGCAATCGCTGATCGTGTACCAACACTTCCGACACCCACCACTTTCAAAGCTACATCTGTACGTTGATAACGATCAAAAAGTACTTGGCGATCATATTTCAAAGAATCACGGTATTGTTGAAAGAATAAATCAACATCTTTACTAAATGGTTCATCTACACTTGGATGCCATAATAACGGCGCATCATCCACAAAATGACGAAATCCTGTATCTTGATCTTGCTGGGTAAGCTTCGGCAAAACAGAGTACGCAGTTCTTTTCTGTGCTGAATCAAGATGCTTCTCGCGTTTCTTTCTTAGTTTTCGACACTCAGTATTTTCTAATAATGTACTGGCATCAACTTTTTCATACCAAACTTGTAGAGGCGAAAGTTTCGTATTTTCTAATAAGTGCTGACGATAACTATTCAGCATTATTTTAATTGCTTTTAAACCGACTTTCTCTGCAAGATTAATATCACGCGCCGCAATTACAAAACTGGTTGCTAAACGCTTTACATCCCATTCAAACGGGGCAACTAAAGTTTCGTCAAAATCATTAATTCCAAATAACAGGTTACGTTCTGGACTTGCAAAACCTCCAAAATTACTTAAATGACAATCACCACAAATCTGTTGAAATAAGCCTGAATTTGCCTGCTCCCACGCTTGGTCAAATAGCATTAAAGAAGGCATTCCACGATAAAATGTAAATGGAGAAACGCTCATCCTTTTTGCACGAATCGGTTTAAGTTTTTCTAACCGTCCTTGATTACTCCAATCATAGATCGTTAAGGCAGTTGTACCTTTGGGTCGTTCAGAAAGCTTTGATAGCTGTTCACGTGGAACTTTTTTACGTTGAGCCTTACCTAATTTGAAGCCTTCGCTTTTACTCAGTAATTTCCCCTGATAGCTATGATGTGTTAAATCAATACTTTCATTATTCCAAAGCTGTTTTGGTAATTTAATTTGTACTGTTTTTGACATTATTTCCTCATTTTTAAATTAAAATTTTTTATATTCTGAAATCTTTGCCAAGATAGAATTTATTTTATTAATCATAGCAATATCTGTTTTTTAGCTAAGTTTTATAAGAAATATAAAAAAATGATTTAAACCTAATGAATTAAAAGTTGGAAGAGCTTATCTAACCCATAGCTCTTCCGACTCGATCATCTTAAATCGACCAGTCCTGAATTTCCCAGTTGTGCTCTTGAGCTAACTTTTCAAGACGGTCATCAGGATTTACGGCAATCGCATGCGTTGCATATTCAAGTAAAAAACGGTCATTGATTGAATCTGAATATGCCCAAGACTCAGAGACGCTACGTCCAGCCAACCAATCGTCAAGACGTGCTAGTTTACCTTTTTGATAACATGCCAAGCCCGCAACTTTACCGGTATATTTGCCGTCAGCTACTTCGGCATTGGTCGCTAAAATTTCGGTAATACCAAATTCACGGAAAATTGGCGCGGTAATAAAATCACTCGTTGCCGTAATACCCACAATGGTATGACCTAAGTCTTGATGTTTCTTAATCGCATCGAAGCCTTTAGGGCGCATTTGTGGACGAATCACTTTTTGCATGAACAATTGGTGAAGCTCTGTTAAGTAGCTATTGTCATGTTTTGTTAAGAAACCAAAAACGAATTCATTATAAGCATATGGGTCAAGTTGGCCTGCTTTGTAATCTTCATAAAATTTATCATTCATCTGACGATGATGAACCGGATCAACCAAACCTTCGTTGACTAAAAATTCACCCCACGAGTGGTCTGAATCGGTATTTAACAAGGTATGGTCTAAATCAAACAACGCCAGTTTCATGAAAATTCTCGTTTAAACTGAAATTTAAGAAAAAAAATGTAAATCTATCTCCGCTAGTCGATAGAAATTCGTTAAGATCGTAGCAATTTAAACATTTTACTTTGATCTTTTCGAGCTGGACATAAAAAAGTGTTTGTCCCCGCGATTAAAGTCAACGATATAGATAAATATTTAGGTAGCCAAATGATCGACTCAGAAGGTTTCCGACCCAATGTCGGGATCATTTTGGCAAACGATGATGGACAGGTTTTATGGGCAAAGCGCATTGGTCACAATGCTTGGCAATTTCCACAAGGAGGCATCCAGTTTGGAGAAACCCCTGAACAGGCACTTTTTCGAGAACTGAGAGAAGAAATCGGCTTATTGCCCGAACATGTCCAGATTATTGCGCAAACCAAAGGATGGCTGCGTTATCGTTTGCCACATCGGTACATTCGGTCAGACTCTGACCCTGTATGTATCGGACAGAAACAAAAATGGTTTTTACTGAAGTTAACTGCACCTGCAAAAAACATTCAGTTAAACCTCTCTGACCCGCCCGAATTTGACGAATGGCAGTGGGTTAGCTATTGGTATCCTCTTGGTCAAGTGGTCAACTTCAAGCGTGATGTTTACCGCAAAGCCATGGTGGAGTTGTGTACACAGTTGCCGTTGCAACAATTACCCTAAAAATCATTTATCTAGCAAATGATTTTTATTAAAAGTGCTGTTATAAATACATTCATAGTCTAAAAAATACTGGAGTATACATCCATGTCAAACATGCAACTCGACACTCTAAGACGCATTGTCCAAGAGATTAATGCGTCCGTGAGTTTGCATGAATCGTTAGACATTATGGTCAATCAGGTTGCTGAGGCCATGAAAGTGGATGTTTGCTCTATTTATTTACTCGATGAACGCAACCAGCGTTACGTCTTGATGGCCTCAAAAGGCTTAAATCCAGAATCTGTTGGTCATGTCTCATTGCAGATAGGTGAAGGCTTGGTCGGTTTGGTTGGGCAACGTGAAGAAATTGTTAACCTTGACAATGCCCCAAAACATGAGCGCTTCTTATATTTACCTGAAACGGGCGAAGAAATTTATAACTCATTCCTCGGCGTACCTGTCATGTACCGTCGTAAGGTTATGGGCGTTTTAGTTGTCCAAAATAGACTTCCTCAAGACTTTAGCGAAGCAGCCGAATCCTTTTTAGTTACGCTCTGTGCTCAGCTTTCTGGGGTAATTGCGCATGCTCACGCGGTTGGCAACATCGATGTATTTCGTAAACCAAGTAATGGGCCTGCCTATAAAACCTTCCAAGGTGCGTCAGGTGCAGGTGGTGTTGCTTTAGGTCGTGCCATTATTTTGTATCCACCTGCCGACTTAGGTGCAGTACCTGACCGTGAAGCAGAAGATATTAGTCACGAACTTCGTCTTCTAGATCAAGCGATTTCATCAGTTCGTTCAGAGATTCGTTCTTTAGACGAAAAAATGCATGATTCACTCATGGCCGAAGAACGCGCTTTATTTAGCGTTTTTTTAAGAATGCTAGATGAAAATGCATTACCCGCAGAAATTAAAGATCTGATTCGTGATGGTCATTGGGCGCAAGGTGCTGTACGTCGTGTCATTGAAAAACACACCGCCCTATTTGCACAAATGGAAGATGACTATCTTCGCGAACGCGTTTCCGACCTTAAAGATTTAGGCCGACGTATTTTAGCGTGTTTACAAGAGGAAGATTCTAGTCACCGTGAACTCAGTCCAGACAGTATTTTAATTGGTGAAGAAATTAGTACTGCTGCACTCGTCGAGTTACCGGTCGATAATATCGCTGCTATTGTAACCTCAGAAGGTGCTGCTAACTCGCATATGGTAATTGTGGCACGTGCATTGGGTATTCCAACAGTGGTTGGTGTCACTGAACTACCTGTTAACACGCTTGATGATGCAGAAATGATTGTGGATGCTTATCAGGGCCGAGTTTTTGTAAACCCGCCACGTCGTTTACGTCAACGCTATAAAGAAATTCAAAAAGAAGATGAGCAAATCGCAAAAGATCTCAAGCAATACGAGACCAAAGAAGCGATTACTCCAGATGGTGTATCTGTTCAACTTTATGTAAATACAGGTCTCATGATTGATGTCGTTCGCGGCGTACAACGTGGCGCGCAAGGTGTAGGTCTATACCGAAGTGAAATTCCATTCATGTTACGGGAACGTTTCCCTGGTGAAGAAGAACAACGTGCTATCTATCGTCAACAGTTGAGTCACTTTGCCAATAAGCCTGTGGTGATGCGAACCCTCGATATTGGTGCCGATAAAGACTTACCATACTTCAGTATCGAAGAAGAAAACTCGGCATTAGGATGGCGTGGTATCCGTTTTACACTCGACCATCCAGAGATTTTCTCGGCGCAAATTCGTGCAATGCTTAAAGCAAGTATTGGCTTAAATAATTTGCATATTCTCTTGCCAATGGTAACGACAGTCAGTGAAGTCGAAGAAGTACTTTATTTACTTGAACGTGATTGGATCGCTGTGCAAGATGAAGAACAGGTTAAGATTACCAAACCAAAAATCGGGATTATGGTAGAGGTGCCAAGCGTACTGCTACAAATTGATGAGTTTGCTGAACTTGTCGATTTCTTCTCGGTTGGTTCAAATGACTTAACTCAATACTTGCTCGCAGTGGACCGTAATAACCCGCATGTGGCCAGCGTATATTCACACTTCCATCCATCTATTTTGCGTGCCTTGAGCCGACTGGTGAAAGAATGTCACAAATACCAAAAACCGGTAAGTATTTGTGGCGAGATGGCAGGTGATCCGTTATCAGCAATCTTACTGATGGCAATGGGCTTTAATACCCTTTCTATGAGTTCAAGCAACATCTTGCGTGTCCGTAAAGCAATTTGTCATGTACCAATGACAGATGCCCAAAAGTTACTTGATGATGTCATGAAAATGAATAACCCGCTTATTGTAAAAAGCTGGCTTGAGTACTACTTTAAAACGCATGGTTTAGCCGATATGGTTAAATCTAACCGTCTTGTCACCGTATAAATACTTTAAAAGGAGAGTTTTAACTCTCCTTTTTTATTGAACTATTTTTTATATTTTCTCGTTATTTCAAACTTTCATTTACTGTACTCAACAATTTTGCTTAACTCTTGAAATCGGTTTTACCTATCAATATAGACAATTTAATCCATTTGAAAAATAAATATTCAGATTTTAGTATATTTAAAGAACGAAGTTGAAAGATATTGCGATGTTTCAATGATTAAGGAGCTCATGCTATGCATCATTATTTGCAAAAGTCGAACCATTTTCCCTCTTGTTTTTTAGTCTTCATGCAGTAAATTGAAGGAATAATAAACAAAGGAAACTTATGTAGTATTGAATAAAAATGATGAGCTGACATAACAGTGAAAAAAATTTAAACGGTTTACTTCACCACTTGTTCTCTCATTTCTTTATTTGATACACATCGTTTTTTAACCCAAAAGTCCAGGAAAATGAGCATTCGGTTCCATTTAAAGCTCAAATAAATATTACCCAGAGAGAATATAATCATGTCAAACGAATCAAAATGTCCCTTTTCAGGTCATAACTCAAAACCACAAGTAGCCCTCGGTGGTGGCACGACTAATTTACACTGGTGGCCAAATCAATTACGTGTTGACTTGCTTAACCAACATTCAGAACGCTCTAATCCACTTGGTAAAGATTTTAATTACCGCGAAGAATTTAAAAAAATTGACTACTACGCCCTTAAAGCTGATATCAAAAATGTATTAACCGACTCCCAAGACTGGTGGCCAGCCGATTGGGGAAATTACACAGGCTTATTTATTCGTTTAGCATGGCATGCTGCGGGTACCTATCGCATGGGTGATGGCCGTGGTGGTGCAGGTCGTGGTCAACAACGTTTTGCACCATTAAATAGTTGGCCTGACAATGCGAGCTTAGATAAAGCACGTCGTTTATTATGGCCAGTTAAACAGAAATATGGTCAAAAAATATCGTGGGCAGATTTATTTATTCTTGCTGGGAACATTGCACTTGAATCTTCTGGCTTCCGTACCTTTGGTTTTGGTGCAGGTCGTGAAGATGTTTGGGAACCAGATAACGATGTAAACTGGGGCGATGAAAAAGAATGGTTAGCTCACCGTAACTCTGAAGCTTTGGAAGGCAGTAATCTTGCTGCAACCGAAATGGGTCTAATTTATGTGAACCCTGAAGGTCCTGAAGCCAGTGGTGATCCAAGGTCGGCTGCTCCATTTATTCGTGCGACTTTCGGCAACATGGCAATGGATGATGAAGAAATTGTTGCTTTGATTGCAGGTGGGCACACCTTAGGTAAAACACATGGTGCAGCCCCTGCTGACCATGTTCAGGCTGATCCTGAAGGTGCTCCAATTGAACAAATGGGCTTTGGCTGGTCAAATAGCTTTGGTACAGGTGTTGGTAAAGATGCGATCACTTCAGGTTTAGAAGTGATTTGGTCACAGACTCCAACACAATGGAGCAATTACTTCTTTGAAAACCTATTCAAATACGAGTGGGTACAAGAACGCTCACCTGCTGGTGCAATTCAATGGGTAGCAGCAGATGCTGAAGCGATTATTCCTGATCCATTCGATCCGTCAGTTAAACGTAAGCCAACTATGCTGACTACAGATTTGACTTTACGTTTTGACCCTGAGTTTGAAAAGATCTCTCGTCGCTTCCATGATGACCCTCAAGCATTCGCGAATGCATTTGCTCGCGCATGGTTCAAGTTAACTCACCGTGATATGGGGCCAAAAGCACGTTATTTAGGCCCTGAAGTACCTGCTGAAGATTTAATTTGGCAAGACCCATTACCTGCTGCTAGCGCTATACCATCTGCTGCAAGTATTGCTGATGCAAAAGCAAAAATCGCTGCGTTAGGATTATCTGCTGGTGAGTTAGTTTCTCTTGGTTGGGCATCAGCATCAACATTCCGTGGTGGAGACAAACGCGGTGGTGCAAACGGTGCACGCATTGCTTTAGCGCCTCAACGTGGTTGGGAAGTCAATAAAAAAGCCGTTGAGACTTTAACTAAAATTGAAGAACTCAAAGCATCGACCCAATTGTCATTGGCTGACTTAATTGTGCTTGCAGGTAACGTGGGTGTAGAGCAAGCTGCTCAAGCGGCAGGCTTTAACATTAGCGTTCCATTTGCTCCTGGTCGTGTTGATGCATTACAAAGTCAAACTGATATCGAAACTTTCCAATTGCTGCTCGGCGCTGCTGATGGCTTTAGAAACTGGAAGAAAGAAGGTATCAACACACCAGCTGAAATCTTATTGATTGATAAAGCTCAGCAACTGACTTTGACTGCACCAGAGTTAACTGCATTAATTGGTGGTTTACGTGTATTGGGCACCAATTGGGATGGTTCACAACATGGTGTATTCACTCAGCAAGTGGGTGTACTCAGCACAGATTTCTTTACAAACTTACTCGACATGTCGAATGTATGGGCACCTGTTGATTCAACAAGTGAAGTATTTGAAGGCAAAGACCGTAAGACAGGTACAGTCAAATTTACTGCGACACGTAATGACTTAGTTTTTGGTTCAAACTCAATTTTACGTGCCTTGTCAGAAGTTTATGCTCAAGCCGATGGTAAAGAAAAATTTGTTCAAGACTTTGTTGCAGCATGGACAAAAGTCATGAATCTTGACCGTTTTGACTTAGCTTAATTTAAGTCAAAATCAAAAAAGCCAGTTCACATTGAACTGGCTTTTTTATATACAACATTGAGGTTTTAGACAGTCAATTTATGCCCTTCTCGAATGCAATAAAAAGGATTAGCAAGTTTTGAGGAAGCTTTAATAGCGTGAGCTAAAGCATGCTCTGGATCTTCACGATTTTCATCTGTTAACTGAAAGGTTCGATAGTGAATCGCAACAGAACGATGGGCTTGTAAATCTAAATGTGCATGGACCGCATCTTGAGGATTCATATGAACATAGCTCATCAATTTACGAGGTTCATAAGCTCCAATTGGAAGTAAAGCAACACGCGGCGCCCCATAACGTGCATGAATTTGTTTGAAATGTCCTGCATAACCAGTGTCACCAGCAAAAAAACAATGTCCTGTTTTTGCTAAAATCGAAAACCCGCCCCAAAGTGCTTTATTTTGGTCACGTAAACCACGCCCCGAACCATGCTGAGCAGGTGTATAAACAATTCTTAACTCCTGATAAGGAATTTCCTGCCACCAGTCCATTTCAATGACATGGAACTCTTTAGGCAAGTAAAACCCGTTACCTAGCCCTGTATAAATCGGCATTGCGAATTTTTTATGTAGCCATTCAAGCGTTGCTAAATCCATATGATCATAATGATTATGGCTCAGTAAAACTCCATGAATAGTTGGCAACTGTTCCAAGGCAAAACCTGCTGGACATACACGGCGTGGACCACGACCATGCAGTGGACTCGCATAATCACACCATACTGGGTCAGTAATAAAGTTATATGGTCCAATTTGAATAAGTACAGTCGCGTGACCTACAAACCAAACTTGCCAATCATCTAAGTCCGCATGAGGGCGATTTTGTGGCAACGCAATTGGTGTATTAATGCGCGCTTCGTATTCATGTTGAATATCTACATTCCATGTATAAGATTCACGGGTAACTAACCAGCGTAATAGCTCTTTCGATCCCCGTGCTGGTGACCTAGGCTGCTGATTATAAAAACGAGTATCTTTTTCGTGGCCCAATTCAGGATGGCAAAAAGGCGGCTTTATCCAAGTATGCGTCCAACAGGACTGAGTCGGCAATTGATACGTTAATGTCGGCTTGTCTTTCATGGGCTTATTCTATGGTTGTAGCATCGAGAGGATGAATCATACTGTCTTCTATCTTAGCGATTTAAATAAATTAAGCTATGAAACTTACATTTATTTATCATATAAATATCCCTTTTATTTTCATCGCCACCCACACACATCAATCTAAACTGCCACAAAAGAATGTCTAGATATGTTGAGTTTGCGATTCATTAATTACAGTGTTTATTAAAAGCTACTGTATAACATAACAATCCTATATAATAAGCCGCCTATAACGAAAGGAGGAATTGTTTTTATCTCAGTTAATCAATTTTTATAAAATTGCTGACTTTTTTGATATGCATAAAATCGAAAAATATAGCAACATACAAGCGATACATTTATTAACAAAATACTATTGATACACAACTATACAAAGATTTCCTTCTATCAAAGCTTCTACAAATAATAGTCTTTTTCATAATATGAGAAAATTACATATTATTTGTCAAGAGTAATTAAAATTTATGATTAGAATTTAAAATAAATTTGATTGTGAAGCTGGATTAATATATTTTATAAATTAATAATTAAAAAATTTTTCATATTAAATTAATAATGATTTATAAATTTTCATTTATTTTATAAATATCTAAAGCATCTTCACGCTATATACTTTTATGCTTTATACTTTACTTAAATCATAGTAAGACATTTTTTGGATTAGTCTTATGGAATTACGCCATCTTCGATATTTCATCACTGTTGCTGAAGAATTAAATTTTAGTAAGGCCGCTCTCAAACTCTATACCGCGCAACCCTCCCTTAGCCAACAAATTAAAGATTTAGAAGAAGATGTCGGAGTACGACTTTTAAATCGCACAAAACGTAAAGTCGAATTAACAGAAGAAGGTGAAGTATTTTTAGAACATGCTCGTTTAACACTAGCCCAAGCTGATAAGGCAGTCGCTTTGGCACGCCAAGTCTCGAAGGCTAAACAACAGCTATTACGCATTGGTTTCGTCCCCATTGCAGAAATGAAAATTTTCCCCTATGTACTGCCAAATCTACGCTTACAACACCCAGACCTTACGATTGAACTATCAAGCTTAAACAATACGGAGCAACTCAAAGCCTTAAAAAGAGGTGAACTCGATATCACCTTTACTCGTGACAATACTGAAACTGATGAAATTCAAAGCCAATTTGTTTTAACAGAACCTCTAATTTTTCTATTACCAAGAAATCATCCCCTCGCCAAATACGAACGTATCCCCGTAAAAGCGTTAAATGGTATTGATTTCATTATTCCTGCTGCTGAACAATCTAGCACGTTGCATAATACTATTTTAGAGTTTACTAAAACTTATAATATCGACCTCAATATTGTACAAAAGGCAGATAGTATTTTACTTAACATTAATTCTGCTGGATCAGGACTAGGATGCACGATTTTACCAGCCTATATTGCTCCGCTAGGCGTTGCTAACACCGTGGTTCGTCCTCTCGATGTTGAATTACCTTCTTTAGATTTATTTGTGAGTTATCGTAAAAATACACAATCTGTTGGTGTTAAAAGATTTATTGATCAGCTCAATAAAGTATTTCATCTTGATAAGAATCAAGATTAAACACCAAAGTTAAATCTACTTTTACTCTTAAATAATAAATTAGTTAGAAAATCTAAATTAAAGTATAAATTAAATGCATTTAATATTTATTTTATACTTTAATGAAGTAATTTAATTTTCGATAAATATATTATCTTTAATTTATAAAATATTATTAATAAGCATAAAGCATATATAAAACTTAATGTTAAATTAACCAAACAGTAAAAAAATATTTACTAGAGCATATGGAGTGTCGAGTAAATGGTAGCACTATTAAAGCATTTGGGTCGTAGCGTGCGAAATCGACCTCACTTCTTTATTGCTTTATTTGTGGGAGTTATTGCCGGAACTCTATTGACTTGGTTCACCTCATGGAAATGGTCTACTATTTTATTAGTCAGTTGGAATGGTTCCATTGGCTTATATTTATTGCAAGTTTTCAAACTAATGAAAAATGCAGATCACTCTCAAATGCAGCAGCAAGCTAAAAAACAAGATGAAAGCAAATGGGTCATTATGCTGATTGTTCTATTGGCTTTAACCATGTGCCTAGTTGCTATTTTAATACAGCTCTCACAGCTTCCTTCTGATCATGCTGCAAAGTTAGGTCATGTGGCTTTAGCTTTACTGACCATTGTTTCTGCATGGCTTTTTATGCATACCGTTTTTGCTCTACATTATGCCCATGATTTTTATATGGCTTTATCTAGAAATGAAGAAAATGGTGGTCTAGATTTCCCGGGAACAAAACAGCCAACTTATCCTGATTTTCTATATTTTAGTTATATTATTGGGACTTCTGCCCAAACTGCCGATGTTTCGATTACCACCAAACACATGCGTCTTTTAAACTTATTTCACGCGGTGTTGTCTTTTGGATTTAATACCACCATCTTAGCGATCTGTATTAACGTTGCTGCTGGCTTTCTTACCAACTAAAACTTGTATTTACAAAATAAAAAAGTCACCCAAATGGGTGACTCTGAACAGCAGAGGTTTACAACAATGAGCCCATCGTGCTTTGTTTTAAGCCTTCACGTTGTTTGATGGTTTCAACATAACGCGTAATAGCAGGATGAGATTCAATCGCGTTCATTTTCAACTGCCATAACAGCATTGCTCCCACGCTTACATCTGCGGCGGTAAACTGTTCGCCACACACATACGGATTAGCTTCACTAAGTCCTTGTACTAAAGCTTGGTAGGCATCGTTGTAATCACCATAACCCACAAACATTTTTTGCTCAGGAGATACATCAATTCCAAGAGCTCTATCAACACCCGCAGCTTCCCATGGGCCTGCCATCAAAAATAACCAGCGATAGTACAAACCACGTTTAGGATCATCTAATGCAGGAGCTAAACCTTTATCGAAAAATTTATCAGCAAGATAAGCACAGATTGCACCTAGCTCATAAATCACGACATCGCCATCTACCAATACCGGCACTTTTCCAAAAGGATTAATTTTTAGATATTCCGGTGTTTTCATTTCAGTCTTGTATTGGACTTCAATACGTTCACACTCAACACCTAATTCGACTAAAAGCCAGTCGACCACAACACCACGTGATTCTTTGTTAGTATAAAGTTTAAGGCTCATTTTTTATGGCTCCTTGTTTATCGTGATGATAGTCTACAAGGGTCTTTTGTCAGTTTTTGTCAGTAGTCGTTTGCGATTCTTGCGCCCACCATTGCTGGAACAGTTGTTGTTTAAATGATGGATATAACTCTTGGGTTAAACTTAAGTGTTGAATACGATCAAGTCTAAAATGTCGAAAGTCCTGTCTTAGTTCACACCATGCGGCCAACACAATTTTGTCATTAAAATATCCCAAAGCAAAAGGCCACAAGGTTCGAACACTACTTCGCTGTTGTTCATCATGATAATGCATCGAAATTTTGACTTGCTGCCGAATAGCTAACCGCACTTGTTCGACTCGATTTTCATCTACAGGCAGCCATGTGTTAAACGCTCTTAGGGTCGTTTGCTGTAATAAATATTGGCGATGCTCAGGCAAAACAGAATTTAATTTAGCTAAGATGGATGTAGATGATGATTGTAAAGACTGGTCAGGCACACTCTTTAACCAATACAGTGCCAAAAAAATAGCTTCAACTTCATCTTCATTGAGTGTCATTGGTGGCAATAGAATGTCTTCTTTAAGCTGAAACCCCAAACCTGCCGATGCATCGATTCTCACACCTTGTGCACGTAGACTATCAATATCACGGTAAATACTACGAACACTAATTCCCATACGTTCAGCCAAGACTTGGGCAGTAACTGGATAACGGAATTCGCGGAGTTGTTGTAAAAGATTTAATAAACGAATAGAACGGCTCATTTTTCTCGTCTTATTGTTATTGGACTTACAATAAGAGGGAATAAATTCCCCCTTCTTATATCATTCTAAATTACGCTACATCTGCATTAGATAACTTTGCGTACTCTCTTAAAAAGTTATGTAGCTCAGGTACATCTTTAGCAATCGTTAAAGGCTGGAACTGTTGTAGAACTTCGATTGAATGCACACCATAGCCTACACCAATACGTGGCATCCCTAAACGCTGCGCCATCTCAAGATCATAGCTACTATCACCAATCATGACTGCACGCTCAACACTCACCCCAGTGACTGTTAATATTTCTTGCAACATGAGTGGATCTGGTTTTGATCGAGTTTCATTGGCTGCGCGAGTCACATCAAACAAATGAGTACTTTGTGTTTTTGCAATCACACGGTCTAATCCACGACGGTTTTTACCTGTCGCTACGGCAAGCTTTAAACCTTGGGCTTTTAAGTCATGAAGTAGTTCAGAAACACCCTCAAACCATGCATCACTAGTCGAGTTCGCAATATAGTGATCACCATATGCTTTTAAAATCGATTCATGTAGCTCGGGCGCTTCCGGAAACAAAGTTTGCATCACTTCCGGTAAACCTAAACCAATAATGCTTTTTGCAGCTTCATCAGTCAAAGTTAACTCATGCTGCTCTGCCGCATGCTGTAAACTTGCAACAATCTGACCAACAGAATTATATAAAGTACCATCCCAGTCAAAAATCACTAATTCGGTTTTCAGACTCATTTTGCTACTCTCAAAACATCTAATAACTGGGCCATGTCTTCTGGTAAAGGCGCTTCAATCGTCGGATAACCCGGAATATCTAAACGCATCGCATGTAAACACAAACGGCGTGCTTCAGGGCCTGCATAAGCTGTGTTATGCCCGTATTTATCATCACCAATCAAAGGGTGGCCAATACTTAAGCCATGTACACGAATTTGATGTGTGCGACCTGATAAAGGTGAAGCATGAACCAACGTGGCATTTTTAAAGCGCTCTGCAACCACCCATTCAGTTTTACTTGGTTTACCTTCTTTAGATACACGTACACGACGCTCGCCATTGGCTAACTCATAGCGGAATAAAGGAGCATCAATGAGTTGCTTATCAAGACTTACCTGACCTTTTACAATAGCTGCATAGGTCTTACGAATTTTGTGTTCACGCAGCATATCTTGTAGCAACTTTAAAGTGCTACGTTTTTTACTGATCATGACCAGACCAGAAGTATCACGGTCAATACGGTGAATGAGTTCTAAATATTTTTTGCCTGTCGCCGCACGTAGTGCCTCAATCAAACCATAAGCCACACCACTGCCGCCATGTACAGCAATACCAGATGGTTTATTTACAACTAATAGACCTTCATCTTCGTAAACCACACGGCTTAACAAACTTTGTGCCACACCATCACTTACAGGAACAGCTGTTTCATCTTTTTGTTCATAGCGAATAGGCGCAACACGAATTTGATCTCCAATTGCGAGTTTGGTCTCGGCTTTAATACGTTTTTTATTGACGCGAACCTGACCTTCACGAATCAAACGATAAATTCGACTCTTTGGCACACCCTTTAAACGTGAAAACAGGAAATTATCGATTCGTTGTCCTGCTTGATGCTCATCCACCTCAAACCAAGTGACACTTTGCCATTGCTGTGTAGAATTCATACTAATATTTAAACCTGAAATTTTACGAAATTTGATTAATAAATGACCGATTAGCTTAGTTTTTTCACAAGAAATCTAAGCTTAGCCCATAGGCAGATGCTGCAAGGTTTGATATAGTCAGCGCACGGATACCGCCGTAAGTGAACATCTAATGGGAATTTTCCCTGATTGAAACCTCAATCAAAATGATGCTTTCATCACCAGCTCGGATTGGTCCTAAAGAATTATGCCGACGCCGATGGCTTATTATATCGGCAAAATGACAAACTGTTGCGTTTAATTCAGTTTGTTCAAAAAAATATGTTACCAACTCTAGTTGGTTATGGAACGTAAACTGATACACATCAGACAAATCGATCCTTAATGTTGCCTTCAGGCTAAAGCGTTGATGCATTGGAACTGCCGAAAGCACCGATACGATGAGCATTCCGTATCAAACTTCCAATAAAGAAGTCACTTCGCGGCCAATGACAGTGAAAGTCATTAACCAATGCACCGCTCACCCGCCAGTGAAGCAAAAAGGAATTCCGATTTAAAGGTTGAAGCAGTATTGCCTACATCACAGACGAGAATCGAAGCTAAGGCTAAATGTAGCCGGTAACAGATGACTCAGACCACAAGTATTTTGAGATCTGGGAAATGATCCGTCATGTTCGATGTTCGTTCAGAACCTTTAAGTTTGTTTGGTTTGTTTGTGTGAGTCACTATTAGGTGTCACACCCATGAAACGTATGTTGATTAATGCAACTCACGCCGAAGAAGTTCGCGTTGCACTTATCACTGGTAATCGTCTTTACGATTTTGATTTAGAGAATCGTACCCGAGAACAGAAAAAATCCAATATCTATAAAGGCCATGTCACCCGCGTAGAACCTTCATTAGAAGCTGTTTTTGTTGAATACGGCGCAGGCCGTCAAGGCTTCTTGTCTATGCGTGAAATTGCGAATAGCTATTTCCAGGCAGATCCTCGTCAGACTTCAAACATTCGTGAACTTATTACTGAAGGCACAGAGCTTTTAGTTCAGGTTGAAAAAGAAGAACGTGGCAATAAAGGTGCAGCGCTTTCTACTTTTATTTCTCTAGCAGGTCGCTATTTAGTTCTTATGCCAAATAACCCTAAAGGTGGCGGTATCAGCCGTCAAATTTCGGGTTCAGTACGCGAAGAGTTAAAAGAAATTTTAGCCTCTTTAAATGTACCTCGCGGCATGAGCGTGATTGTACGTACTGCTGGTATTGGCCGTACTCAAGAAGAATTACAGCTTGACTTACAGCACTTACTTGACCTTTGGGCACAAATTCAAAGTACAGCAAGCTCTGGCCCTTCTCCAATGCTTGTTCACCAAGAAGCTGGTGTTGTAACACGCGCAATTCGTGATTACTTACGTGATGACGTTGCTGAAATTTTAATTGATAGCGAACAAGCTTATAACGAAGCTTATAACTTTGTTAAAGCAGTTATGCCTCGTCAATTAGACAAATTAAAAACTTATACTTTAAATGAGCCATTGTTTGCTCATTTTGGTATTGAAAGCCAAATTCAAACTGCTTACGAGCGTGAAGTAAAACTTCCATCTGGCGGTTCAATCGTGATTGACCAGACTGAAGCTTTAGTTTCAATCGATATTAACTCTGCGAAATCAACTCGCGGGCATGATGTTGAAGAAACTGCGCTAAACACCAACCTTGAAGCAGCAGAAGAAATTGCTCGTCAACTTCGTCTTCGTGACATTGGCGGTTTAGTTGTAATCGACTTCATCGATATGACTAAAGAACGCAACCAACGTATGGTTGAAGCAAAACTTCGTGAAGCAACCCAAAGCGATCGTGCTCGTATTCAGTTCGGTCAGTTGTCTCGTTTTGGCTTAATGGAAATGAGCCGTCAACGCTTACGTCCATCGCTTGAAGAAGCAACAGGTTATGTATGCCCTCGCTGTCATGGTACAGGCATGGTTCGTGACCTACGTTCGCTTTCTCTTTCAATCATGCGTAAAGTTGAAGAGATTGCTCTTCGTGAACGTCATGGTGAAGTTCAGGTTGAAGTTCCAGTTGAAATTGCAGCCTTCTTGCTTAATGAAAAACGCCATAGTCTGGTGTATTTAGAGCAAACTTCTGGTGTACGTGTGACTGTATTACCTCACCCGCACTTAGAAACTCCGCATTACGAAATTGCGTATAACCCAGACGGTTTTGCTCCATCTAGTTATGAACGTACTGAAGCAACTCGCTCAAGCGAAAAAGAGCTGGGTTATGAGTCTTCTGAATGGCATTTAGAAGAAGCAGATCACGGGCATGCACATGCAACAGCTCAAACTTCAAATAATGCTCCAGCTCAGAAAAAAGCAAACCAAGCAAGTCAACCTGTAGCACAGCAAGCTGTAGCTCAAAAAGCGGCAAGTCCTTGTGCATGGTTAGAAAACTTATTTGTTCAAAAACAAGCGCAAACTGTTGATCAATCTCGTTCAGCACAAAATGCCGCAGCTGCGATTGAGCAAATGGTAAATACTGGTGCTGTTAGCCGTGGTCAGTTTGGTCAAGTGGCTGTACCTTCTGTTGCAGAAGTTGCACCAGTTCAGTCAAATAATGCTTATATTTCACAGTCACCTGTGAAACAAGAAGTTCGTGAACATGTTGAAAAAGATGATAGATCTCAACAACAACGTCAGAACAACAAAAAGCGTAAACATAAAGAGCAACGTGAACAGCATCACCAAGCTCATGAACAACAACATCAAGTTCATGAAGAAGTGGTTCAGTTGTCACGCCAAGAGCAACGTGAATTAAAACGTCAGCAAAAGCGTCAACAACACCAAGATCAGCAACATCAAAATAATGATGTACAACAACAAACTGAGAATGTTGTTCCACGCCGTGATCGTAATAATCAACAACGTCCAAACCGTCCAAATCGCCATCGCGATCCAAGCGTATTAAATGAAAATCAAAATACGCCAGCGGCACCAGTAGTTGTTGATGAAAAACAAGTTAAAGTGGATGTAATTGACGCACCTAAACATGATGTCATGAACACAGCTTTAATCATCAACGTTGACCAAGGTCAAAGCGAAATTGTTGCGCTAACGCCTGAACAAAAGGTTGAACATGTTGAAGCGGCTCCTGTTGAAGTTGCTCAAGAGCCAACTCCTGCACCAGTTGTAGAAGAGAAAGCTGTTGTTGCAGAAACAAAAGAAGCGCAACCAACTAAAGAAGCTACTCAGCCTCAAATCCAACGTGCTAGCAACGATCCTCGTATGCGTCGTCGTCAGCAACGTGAAGCTAAACAAGCTAAACAAGCTACTCCAACTGTTACGCCATCGCAAATTCCAACTTTGGCACAATACACAATTGGTAGCTTAATTCGTCACGTATATGGCGAAGACTGCACTGTGTTAATTGAACAATTTGGTTTAGTACCAACATTTAATCGTGCATTGCAGAAGTTTACGGAACAGTACGCAAGTACTTTGGTGGTTGAAGTAACTTCAGAAACAGAAGAGAAAAAACCGGTAACTCGTGATGCAGAACTTCCAAGCCATAAACCAGCTGAAGAAGCAGAACCAGCACCAGTGCTTCCGCTTACTCCATCGCAAGCGCCGACTCCACGTGTTGCAAATGATCCACGTGAACGTCGCCGTTTGGCAAAATTGGCTGCTGAGCAAGCATTTGAGCAAGTGAAACAACAACACTCTACTCAAGAGGAAGTAGCTACCCCTGCTCCTGTAGTAGAAGAAACTGTTGTTGCTCCTGTTGCTGAAACACAAGCACCTGTTGAGTCAAAACAACAACCGCTTGAGCTTGATCAAGTAACTGAGGTGGCATCTAGCGTAGAAGAAGCGCCAGTTGAAGCTGTAGTAGAAGCTCCAATTGCGAAACAGCCAAAAGCAGCGGCAAAAGCTAAAGCAGCTCAAGAACAAGCTGCTGAGTCAACTGAAGCTCCGACAGAGAGTGAATCAGAAGATTCTAAAGCTGATAAGGACAAACCAAGTCGTCCTCGTCGCCCTCGTGGCCGTCCACCAAAAAAAGCTAATCCTGTAGCTGAGTAAGCCATTTGCTCAATTGCAGCTAATTTAAACAAACCTAGTCATTTCGATGACTAGGTTTTTTTTGTTATTTTTAACCAATTAGGTTGATTGCACTAGAAGAAAAGTTTTAAAAGCATGGTGAACCATGAAAACTATTGGACTTTTTGCCCACACAACCTTTTTTGGATTGATCGAAAAATAAATAGGATTGATATGAGCCAGACAACACAGACCGATATCATTACTCTTGGTGATGTTGCCACAAGACTTCCTAGCTTCATTCCCAAAGTACCCCATATCCTAAATGGTCTTAAACAGGCTTATTTAAGAACATCACATACTCCAACAGGTTTGGGTATTGCTTTTGAAAAAGCTGTTAAACGGAATCCGAAAGGCACGGCATTATTATTTGAAGATCAAAGTTATTCTTATGAAGCTTTAAATGAATGGGCAAACCAGATTTCTCATTACTATCTTTCTATTGGAGCGCGTAAAGGGGACGTCATTGCTGTAATGATTGAAAACCGCTCCGAGCTAATCGCAACAATTGTTGGTTTAGCTAAAATTGGGGTGACCATTGCACTTGTGAATACATCTCAAGTCGGTAAAGTTCTCGCTCATAGCATCAATCTCGTAAAGCCAATTGCTGTTATTGCGGGTGAAGAAGTTCGAGCAGCTATTGATGAAATTCGCCAAGACTTAAATGTTCCTAAAGACCGTTTTCATTGGTTTGCAGATCAAGCAACACGTCAAAATGCAGGTAAAGCACCTCAAGGTTATGCGAATCTAGCTGAACAAATTGATCAATTTCCAAAATTTAACCCATCGACTACTCGTTCTGTGACGGGTAATGATGGCCTGTTCTATATCTACACCTCTGGTACAACAGGTTTGCCAAAGGCTGTTATTTTCAAGCACAGTCGCTGGACATTAGCGTATGGCACTTATGGTCATATCTTAAACTTAGGCCCAGATGACGTTATGTACGTTACCTTGCCGCTTTATCATGCAACAGGTGTGGTGGTTTGCTGGTGTGGTGTAATCGCAGGCAGCTCTACTCTTGCTATTCGACGTAAATATTCGACTAGCGCATTCTGGAAAGACGTTCAAAAATTTAATGCGTCTGCAATTGGTTATGTTGGCGAACTTTGCCGTTACCTAATGGATGCTCCAGTTACCGAACTTGACCGTAACCACCGCGTCACCAAAATGATCGGTAACGGCATGCGTCCAAACATCTGGGACAAGTTCAAACAACGCTTCGGCGTTAAAGAAGTTCTTGAACTTTATGCATCGAGCGAAGGTAACGTTGGATTTAGCAATATTTTCAACTTCGACAACACAGTTGGCTTCTCTCCTACACCATATGCCATTGTTCAGTTCGATAAAGAGAAAAATGAGCCTATTCGCGATAAAAACGGCTGGTGTCAAAAAGTTAAAGCAGGTGAGGTTGGCCTGCTAGTTGGAAAAATTACTAGCCGCTCTCCATTTGACGGTTATACAGACCCTGAAAAGAACAAATCTGTAATTTGGAAAGATGTTTTCAAAAAAGGTGACTCTTATTTCAACACAGGTGATTTAGTTCGAGATATTGGTTTCCGTCATGCTCAGTTTGTGGACCGTCTAGGCGACACTTTCCGCTGGAAAGGTGAAAACGTATCGACCACTGAAGTGGAAAACATGGTATGCGAGTACGAAAAAATTGCTGAAGCTGTCGTTTATGGTGTAGAAATTCCAAATACCAATGGTCGTGCTGGTATGGCAGCCATCACGCTGGCAGATGGTGAAGAGTTAAATGACGCAGATTTAACCGAAATGGTGTCTGTCTTTAAGAAGTGTTTGCCTGCTTATGCTGTACCGGTGTTTTTACGTGTACAAAAAAAGGTCGAAACAACAGGTACTTTTAAATATCAGAAGAATAAACTGAAAGAAGATGCGTTTAATCCGAGCAAAACTTCTGAACGTTTACTCGCTTTATTGCCTGGTGCAAACAGTTATTGTGACATCACAACTGAAATTTTTGACAACATTCAGGCATATAAATACCGTTTTTAGTTCATTTTTTAGCTAAACAAGAGGAAATCGTGCTTTTTATAGGCAATCATGCAAATGTTTTTAAATTTCCTCTTGTGTTAGTTGAATAACTTGCTAAAATACGCGACATCAAAACGATACGGGTCGTTAGCTCAGTTGGTAGAGCAGCGGACTTTTAATCCGTTGGTCCCGCGTTCGAGTCGCGGACGACCCACCACTTATCTGTTTTGAACCTATTTGGGTCGTTAGCTCAGTTGGTAGAGCAGCGGACTTTTAATCCGTTGGTCCCGCGTTCGAGTCGCGGACGACCCACCAAATTCTAAAAAGCCTCTCACAATTTGAGAGGCTTTTTTTATTGTTATCTTATTTTCTTTTTATGACTAAAAGATGACGATGCATTTGCGATTTAAAATCTCTCCCACCCAACTCATAAAAACTTCTAATCGTTTTGGAATATAGCTTCTGTTGGGATATAAAATGTTAAGTGGAAGTGATGCTGCACTATAAGCACTCAACACTTCAACTAAAATACCTTGCTCTATTTTATCTTGAACATCGTAGTAAGGAACTTGAATAATCCCCAAACCTGCACAAGCCGCAGCACTATAAGCTTCGGTATTATTTACACTTAAAGCACTATCCATCATGACGGTTCCACCCGAATATACAAATACGCCCTGCTTTTCGCCTACAGCTCCCGCGTAGTTAATCAGTTTGTGCTGTGATAGATCTTCTAATTGTTCAGGCGTACCGTACTGTTCTAAGTAATGGGGGCTTGCACAGTTCACCATGACCAAATGACCAATCAATCTTGCAATTAAACTGCTGCTATCTAGCTCACCTACCCGAACAACACAGTCAATCCCCTTTTCAATTAAGTCAGTCATGTCATCAGAACTATTGAGCTGCAAATGAATATCTGGATAACGATGATAAAAATCTGACAACTCAGGAATAATCACTTGATGCACAATCCGACTGGGCATTGAAATTTTTAATGTGCCGCGATAATGCTGTTTTTGCGTCTGGATCAATTGTTCTAATTGTTCATAGTCAAACAACAAGTTTTGACACTCTGGCAATATTCGCTGTCCATCTTGCGTCAAGCTTACTTTACGAGTGGTGCGGTGAAATAAGCGTACGCCATAGTGAGTTTCAAGTTGTTGAATGGCGCTGGTTACCGTTGAGCGAGGTAGATCGAGTCGATGCGCCACTTCACTAAAGCTTTGCCGTTTAGCGACTTCTGTAAAAATAAAAAATTGCTGCAACCGATCCATTTTAATTGTTCGTATTTTCTGAATAGTTAAACCAAACTAGCATAATTGATCAAAAATTACCGCCAATCTAGACTAAAAACACATTAGAACAAGTCATCATAGGAACAACCATCATGTCAACTCATACGCTTAAAGATAAAGTTGTATTGATTACAGGCGGCGCAAAAAACTTAGGTGGACTCATTAGCCGTAAATTTGCAGAACAAGGCGCAAAAATCGCAATTCACTATAATAGTTCAGAAACTCAAGCGGATGCCGAACAAACACTCGCAGATGTAAAAGCATTCGGTGTAGATGCTGTTTTAATTCAGGCAGACCTAACTCATATCGATAACATCGAAAAACTTTTCATAGATACCAAACAGCATTTTGGTGGAATTGATATTGCCATTAATACAGTTGGAAAGGTTTTAAAGAAATCATTTTTAGCAACCACAGAACAAGAGTTTGATAGCATGAGCGATATCAACTCAAAAATTGCCTATTTCTTTATTCAATCGGCAGGTCGTCATTTAAATGACGGCGGAAAAATCTGTTCAATCGTGACTTCTCTTCTGGCAGCCTACACGGGTCTCTATTCAACCTACGAAGGTTTAAAAGCACCTGTTGAGCATTACACCCGCGCTGCATCGAAAGAATTTGGAGATCGCCAAATTTCTGTGACTGCTGTTGCACCTGGCCCCATGGATACACCTTTCTTTTATGGTCAGGAGTCTGCCGAAGCAGTCGCTTACCATAAATCGGCTTCAGCTCTAGGTGGACTTACTAAAATTGAAGATATTGAACCTCTAGTTCGCTTTTTGGTGACCGATGGTTGGTGGATTACCGGTCAAACCATTTTCGCAAATGGCGGTTATACTACCCGCTAAAATTAAAAAAGCCGCATCTCATTGTGCGGCTTTTTAGTTTGCTTCTTTACAAGAACTCTTCTAGTACCGAGTTTAAGAAAATATGCCCTTGCTCAGTACATGCTAAACGAGCACTATCCTCTACCAATAACTTTCTCGAACGTAGTGAAGTAAGTACCTCTTTTAGCCCCTCTAAACTTAAACCTGTACGCTGTTCATATAACTCAGCGTTTACCCCATCATTTAAGCGTAAGGCATTCATCATAAACTCAAAAGGTAGCTCTTCTGCCTCAATCTTTTTCATTTGCAAATGTTCAGCAGGAACCTTAGCTAAGTAATCTTTCGGTAAACGAGTTTTTTGGAAACGGTACACACCATCTGGTTGTGTCACTTTTCCATGTGCCCCTGCACCAATCGCAAGATAATCACCAAACTCCCAGTAATTTAAATTATGGGCTGAAGGTTGTTCTTTACGCCAAGCCGACACTTCATAGTTTACAAAGCCATTTGCTTTTAAATATGCTTCGCCTTGCTCTTGAATATCTTCTAATACCTCATCTTGAGGTAAAACAGGCTGCGTTCGAAAAAATACGGTATTTGGCTCAATGGTAAGTTGATACCAACTGATATGTGTCGCACCATGCTCTACAGCCATCTTTAAGTCATAAAGTGCTTGCTCTAACGTTTGCTCAGGCAGACCATGCATTAAATCGACATTAACTCGCTTAAAACCTGCTTGTCTTGCCTGCTCTATTGCATCCATAGCATTGTTTGCTGAATGAATACGTCCAAGCTTTTGCAAGTGATCGGTATTAAAAGTCTGTACACCAATCGACAAACGGTTAATACCCGCTTCTAAATAGCCTGCAAACGGGTCATGTTCCAGTGTTCCCGGATTAGCTTCTAAGGTAATTTCACAGTCATCTTCAAAGTTAAGCCGTGACTTAAGCTGTTCAAATAGCCATGCATAACCTTTGGCAGAAATGAGTGAAGGCGTTCCACCCCCAATAAATACACTGTGAATTGAACGCCCTTGGGCCATCTCAACTTGAGTTTCAAAGTCGGCTACCAATGCTTTTAGATAAGTTTGCTCAAGTTCTGCCGAAAGCGCCCCATCAGGCACGGCATGCGAGTTAAAGTCGCAATAAGGACATTTACGCACGCACCAAGGCATGTGGATATATAAAGATAACGGAACAGAAGCAGGATTTAATACAGCCAAGGAACAAGGTCCAATTTACACAATATTTCTATTTTAACATGACTGCATCAATGGACTTATGAAAACATACCTTAATTGCTTTAGACTGTTCTTAAACATACTTAAATATTGATAAAAATGATGAAATTCTCTAGTCAACTTTTCCTGATCTTACCCTTAGCTATGGGAATCGGTGTTGCCATGGCTTTTCAAACTGCAATTAATGCTCAGCTTCGTGAGCAATTACACTCACCTTTGCAAGCGGCATTATTATCATTTTTCATAGGTACTATTGTTTTAGCAGCTATGGTGTTCTTCCAAAGTGCCGAGAAACCTACTTTAAGTGAAATATCAAATATTCCGTGGCTTCTTTGGACCGGAGGATTCCTTGGGGTTTATGCAATTAGCATGAGCATTTATACTGCACCTAAGCTTGGTTTTTTAACCTTTACAGGGCTAGTCGTTTTTGGGCAATTGGTTATTTCTATGTTGCTTGACCATTTTGGATGGTTAGGTACAGACAAAACTCCTGTTACATGGCAACGGTTCCTAGGTGGAGTGGTTATCTTTGTTGGTGTGTTACTCACCCTACAGCGCTAGTTTCATTTTTATATTTATAAAGAGTATCTTTTGTGTCGAATGTCACGTCGTTTCGGACTGAATTAAAACAACTCTTCCATTTAATGCTACCTATTTTAATTACGCAGTTTGCTCAAGCAGGGTTCGGATTAATTGACACCATTATGGCAGGGCATTTATCTGCAGCAGACTTAGCTGCTATTGCAGTAGGTGTAGGTCTATGGATTCCTGTTATGCTCCTTTTTAGCGGGATCATGATTGCCACTACACCGCTAGTTGCAGAGGCAAAAGGCGCTAGAAATACAGAACAAATTCCTGTCATTGTTCGTCAGTCATTATGGGTTGCGATTATTTTAGGTGTAATGGCTATGCTCATTTTGCAGCTTATGCCTTTTTTCTTACATGTGTTTGGTGTTCCAGAAAGCTTACGACCTAAAGCAAGCTTATTCTTGCATGCCATTGGTTTAGGTATGCCAGCCGTAACCATGTATGCAGCGCTACGTGGCTATTCAGAAGCTTTAGGCCACCCACGCCCTGTCACCGCGATTAGCTTATTGGCCTTAGTAGTTTTAATCCCTCTAAACATGATCTTTATGCATGGCTTAGGGCCAATTCCTGCTTTAGGTAGCGCAGGCTGTGGCTTTGCAACATCCATTTTACAATGGCTCATGCTGATTACTTTAGCTGGCTATATTTATAAAGCTTCAGCTTATAGAAATACATCTATTTTTAGCAGATTTGATAAAATTAACCTGACTTGGGTTAAAAGAATCTTACAGCTTGGTCTGCCAATTGGTTTAGCGGTGTTCTTTGAAGTAAGTATTTTTAGTACAGGGGCATTGGTGCTTAGTCCACTGGGTGAAGTATTTATTGCCGCGCATCAAGTGGCAATTTCTGTTACTTCGGTGCTGTTTATGATTCCGCTTTCACTTGCGATTGCCTTAACCATTCGCGTGGGAACGTATTATGGCGAAAAGAACTGGGCTTCCATGTACCAAGTGCAAAAAATTGGTTTGAGCACAGCAGTATTTTTTGCTCTATTGACCATGTCATTTATTGCTCTAGGCCGTGAACAAATTGTCTCGGTTTATACTCAAGATATAAATGTTGTGCCTGTTGCGATGTATTTACTCTGGTTTGCAATGGGTTATCAGTTAATGGATGCTCTACAGGTCAGTGCTGCTGGCTGTTTAAGAGGTATGCAAGACACTCAAGCACCGATGTGGATTACGCTTATGGCGTATTGGGTAATTGCTTTTCCAATCGGACTTTACTTGGCACGTTATACCCATTGGGGCGTAGCTGGCGTATGGCTAGGTTTAATTATTGGATTAAGCATTGCCTGTGTTTTACTGCTCTCGCGGCTTTATTTAAACACCAAACGATTAAGTCAAACCTAATAAAAAAGCCGATGAAACATCGGCTTTTCTTATTTTATGCAGACTTTGCCCGCGGGCTTGCTCCAATTTGCCAAACAAATGGTAAATCCGTACGGTTTACTTCCCAATCTCCAATCACTTTTTCTTTATAAATAAGCGGATTATGTGAAGATACAGTCCGCGCATTACGCCAGAAACGGTCAAGTTGTTTCGCTTGGCTACTTGCCGATGCCCCTAAAGCATTAAATAACTGACTTGTTAGATCGAGCACTAGGTTGGAAATTACCACCTGCCCTTGTGCCGACTCAAGCTCGGCATCTACATTAAACTGATGCTCTTTCACTTCAGACTCGGCAAAATGACTTTCATAAGCCTTTTGTAATGCTTCGGCCGTTTTCAAGGTGATTGCTTCACTTGCATAAGCTTGAGCCGATGCCTTACCCACCACTTGTAAAACTTGCGGATCATGACGAACCAAGTCACCATTACCATGACTAAAAATACGTTTACGTTCACGAATTTCCTGACTAAACGTCTCGACTGCGGCACGCGCAATACCCGTTAATGTTGCGAGATGCACCACCTGATAAAAAGCGGTTTGATACTTAAAACGTTGATCAAATGGAATGAGGTTTGAAGCTGGCAAATGGACCTGATGTACTTTTAAAGTACCACTGCCTGTTGTCTTTTGACCAAAACCATCCCAATCATCCAGCACACTTACACCTGTTTCATGACGATAAATAGCAGCAATCACATGACGGTCGTTCACTTCATCGTAGGCAAATAAATCAATCCAGTCTGCAAAAATACTTCCGGTTGAATAGTACTTTTCACCATTTACCACCAAGTTACCCGAAGCGTCTTTAGTGACACGTGTAACGACATCACCAATCTGTACATTTCCAACTTCTGTCCATGCATTTCCGACTAAATCGCCTTGTACAAAGCGCTGAAACCAAACCTCCTGTGAATGCTCTTTATGAGCAACCAAACGGTCTTCAACAAATGCAAAATGCCCTCGTAATGCTTGTACAATATTGGAGTCAGCTTCTGCTAACTCTGCTAAAAGCTGGAACAATTGAGGTAATGAAACCCCATCTCCACCATATTTACGGGGTACTCGTACAGCACCCAACTTGGCTTCTTTTAGCCACTGAATCGGCTCAAAAGGCAAGATTCGTTCTTTTTCCCGTTGAATTGCCCCTTGTGCAATTTTTTCAAAAACTGGACGAAATCTGTTTGCTACCTTCTCATAATCGGCGCCTACCGATAGCTCTTCTAATTCAATTTGAGCTGTTGTCATCTTTATTCTCCTAATCTTATTTTTTTCTTCACTTTAGCTCCATGCATGACGCGGTGGATGGATGCCATTGAGGTAATAATTACCGACAATGTGATATTTCCAACGCACAGGGTCATGCAAGGTATGGGTACGGGCATTGCGCCAGTGACGGTCAAGGTTGAGTTCAGATAAAGTAGAACGTGTGCCCGACAACTCAAAAAGTTTATTGGCTGCCAAAATAGCAATTTCTGTAGTGAGTACTTTTGCCTCGGCAACCAATAATGTGGCTTGGTTTACATGTTCTTCGGTGGTTTCAGCAATGGCCTGATCAATTGCATCTCCAGCCAAGTCCAGTACCGCTTCTGCTGCACGTAGTTTGATTTTTAAGTCACCAATATTTGCAATGGTGTAAGGATCATCACTGGCTTTTTCCAGACCTGAATCAACCCATGCACGGCTATGATTTTTAACGTATTGAATCGTTTCTTCAATTGCACCACGCGCAATACCAGCATCAACCGCAGCCTGAATAAACTGAGAAATAGCGCCTGCTGGTGTTGGACGTTCAAATGCTTGGTAAATCGGAACTAAATATTCTTCACGTACTGGAACCTGATTTAGTTCTACTGTGCCACTCGCTGTAGTACGTTGTCCAAAACCAGACCAGTCATTAATAATATTGACCCCAGATGTTTCCCGTGGAACAAGCGCGGCATAAGGTTGCCCCTGTTCATTTACAGCAACAATTGGAATCCAATGTGCGAGCAAAGCACCCGTTGCAAAGAATTTTTTGCCGTTAATTTCATAACCATGTTCGGTCTTTCCAAGTTTAGTTGTGAGGTCCGCGACTGTCTTACTATGTTTTTCGGAAAATGCGTTGCCAAAACGAATTCCTCTTAACACCAAGTTAAAAAAGAATTGTTGCTGTTCAGGTTTCGCATCTAGTCTTAAATGCTCAATAAAAGCCAAATGGTTTTGTGGCAACTGAGCAAGAGATGGATCAACACTCGCAATTGTTTTGATCACTTCCGCTAAAGTTCGATACTTGACTTGCGCGCCACCAAACTGCTTCGGCACAGTAATAGCCCAAAGACCGCTTTGTGAGAACTGTTGAATTTCATTTAAGGGTAAACGGCGTTCTCTGTCCCGCTCAGATGCTTCTTGAGCAAACTCTTGAGCAAGTTGCTTGGCAACCTCAATTGCCTCTTCATCAGAGCGAATAATATGCGCGTCTTTTGACTGCTCAAACACAGATAAAGGAACCGCTTGAGAGCGACCATAAGATGAATTTAGACTGGTCATAACTTTTATTGTCTCTATTTCTTATTTAACATGCCATTCACCTTAGCACTAAAAAAACAGTGACTTTATAGATATTAAAGCTTTGTTTATGAAATGAATTTTAAAAAGCTTTTCACATTTTTTACTTTAAAAATAACATATTGTTTTTCGAAAATATTCTTACACGCGCTAAACAATTTCATATAGGCTTTTTAAGTTTTGTCACCTATGATCAAAACTAGACAATATTATGTTGTAGTCAACGAGGTATCGAAGATATGGCAAAGAGTGCAAGTTCACCTGGCAAACGATTTATGAAACTTGCAGGAATGACCGCGAGCATTGCAACAAAAACCGTTTCTAATTCGATTCGAAACCTGACTGCGGATGAAGAACAGAAACTAGCTGCAAAAACTAAATTGTTTCAAGATATTGGTCTACAGATTGCAGACACCTTAGGCGAAATGAAAGGTGCTGTCATGAAAGTTGGGCAAATTGCATCGCAATATAAAGATATCTTCCCGCCAGAAGTTGCTAAAGCGATATCAAAACTACAACGCCAAGCTCCAGCCATGCCTTTTGCAGCGATTCAGCAACAAGTTGAACGTGAGCTTGGGAAGCCACTCAATGCCGCCTTTAAATCTTTTGATGAACAGCCTTTTGCCGCTGCATCAATTGGACAAGTCCACAAAGCAGTTTTGCCAAATGGCCAACAAGTTGTGGTTAAGGTTCAATATCCTGGTGTTGATGAAGCCTGTGAAAGTGACTTAAAACAAGTGCGTTTAGCCCTCCGTTTAATGGGTGTACTTAAAATTGATAAAAAACTGCAAGATCAACTTTTTGCAGAGATTCAAGATAGTCTGTCAGCAGAGCTTAACTATGAAATTGAGGCTCAAAATCTTGAGGTCTTTAAAACTTTTCATAGCAAGTTAGATGACAAAATTATTATCCCGACTGTTTATAAAGATTACTCTTCAAGACGAATTTTGACTTTAAGTCTTGAACAAGGTGACAGTATTGAAACTGCGAGTTCTTGGCCTATCGAAATTCGAAACACTATTGGGCGTCGTTTAATCCGCGCTTTGGGTCAGGAAATGTTCTTTTTAAAGCGTTTTCACTGTGACCCTCACCCAGGTAACTTTGCCTTCCGCCAAGATGGTAGTGTCATTATTTATGACTATGGCAGTGTTAAAACGCTTTCCAATGAAATTGTCTATAGTTTCAAACGATTGGTGAATGCAGCTCGTCATGAAGATATTGATCTTATTGAAACTGAGTTACTTGCCCTGCACTCTTTAACCGAGAAAGGTAAATTCCCGAGCGATCTTTATAAACTCTGGATTGAAGTGTTATTGCGTCCACTTACTACAAGCTATGACTTTGCAGAGAACTCATCACATCATGATGGCATGTTACTTGTGAAGAAGTCTTTAAAATATTGGGATGTCTTTAAACCATCACCAGACACTTTGATGGTCAACAGGACTATTTCAGGACATTACTGGAATCTCATTCACTTAAAAGTATATGACAACCTGAATGATTTATTTGAAGAGCTTGTCCCACCTTCTAACTAATTTAAATTACTGATTAATGTAGCCTTTTCAGGGTTACATTGACTTATTAAATGTTATGTTATAACATTTCTTTAATCAAAAATAATTTAGGACAATCTCTCATGCGTAAAGATATTCATCCTGCTTATCAACAAGTGTTATTTCATGACACCAATGCAGACGTCTACTTCTTAATAGGTAGTACTCTTCAGTCTAAACAAACCAAGGAATATCAAGGACAAGTCTATCCTTATGTGACTCTTGATATTTCGAGTGCTTCGCATCCTTTCTATACAGGTGAAGTTCGTCAAGCGAGTAATGAAGGCCGCGTGGCAAGCTTTAATAAACGCTTCGGTCGCTTCAGTCGTAAGAGTTAATCTTGCGTTAAGATTTGACCAATACACTAAAATCATTGGAAGCCTAAGACTATCTCCTCCACTTAGGCTTCTTTTTTTTATGTGGATTTTTTCTATACTTTTTTCAGTTGTGTATAAACTAAAACTTATCCACAATTTGTCTAAAAATGCTTCTGATTATTTTCAACAACCCATCATTTTTTATAGCTTCCAAGCTTTCAAAGCGTGTATTCGATGCTATGCTTAAGCCCCCATTTGATAGGAAGTTTAAGATTATGGCACAAGAGTTACTTGCCCAATTACAAGCAGGCACAGCAAAATTTTCAGACGTTTTAGCTCATATTGAAGCGCGTTACCAACATACTCCAACAGCTTTTCAAAATGGTGCACAGCATAACGCTGCGACTGAAAATCAAGGCAGTGCAAAAGTTTTCTCTTTTGCCAAGTTACAAGGTTTAGACCAAGCACAAACTTTAAGTTTATTTGCAGAGCACTATGCATCTGTATTGGCTACCCCAGAAGGAACTGATCATCAAAATATTCGTCAGTTTATGCAAAATGGTTGGGATGGTGTGAAGTTTGAAGGTCAGGCTTTAACTGAAAAGTAATTAAGTATTTGTGAATACACGACGGAGTCTTACCGTTTATTCTCAAATGAAAGTAGCTAATTCTGTTACTTTGGTTTTGCCCAAAGTAACCAAAGGCATTTGTCATCAACAGAACCTGTTTCCCGTTTGCACTTATCCAATATTTTGCAAAAACAATATATAGCTGATTTCAGTCAGGCTGTTGATGACTTTAACGCGTATCAAATCCCAAAATAAATCAGATGTTTTTAATTCGTCATTTACTATCGTGACAAGCGGCATGGATGCCGCTATTTTGCTGTGCTACATGGATGTAGCATCAGCGAAACAAAAGATTTTTGCTTACTTTTGATCTCTCAAAAGTAAGGTATGCCTATACAAATGGTCTTGGAGAATATCTTAAAACGGAGGCAGTGCAGTATGTATCGCTCCTTAAACATTTGAATAATCAGTTGCCTGCTATCCAATAATAAGTCGCCAAACCCAAACACGTAAAAATTAACGACCCAATTAAATGAATAGAAATTGCCAACATCGCCATTCCCAACTTACCGCTTTGCAATAAAGTCACAATCTCAATCGAGAACGTTGAAAACGTAGTTAAAGCACCACAAAAGCCGGTGATTACGAAAAGCTTATAGTTCGGACTTAAATCACTATGAGCAAAATAAGCCATCGCCAAACCAATAATAAAGCCACCGACTAAATTAACAGTGACAGTACCCAATGGAATTTGCGGATAAATTGGGTTGAGTTTTAAACCTAAAAACCAACGCAACCACGCCCCTAGAACTGAGCCTAAAGCAATTGAAAGTAAAGGATAATACATAGAACCACCCCTTTAGTGACATGCTAAAAGAGCAAACAAAAATGATGGGAAACGTGACATGGCGTACTCCAAAAATAAGCAGAGTACGCAATAACCTACGTACCCAGCGATATAAATACATGAGGGTAACGTAGGCATCATTAGCCGATATGGCGGTTTTTCAAGGGAGGAATGCCATCTCCCCGTTTTAAGTATATTAAATCATCTAAAATTTGATTAAAACATACTTTTTAAATCATGGACGTTCATCGTATTGTGGTAAATCGTCACAAATGCTTTCCCACTCTGCTTTTGAAGCAGCAAAAATATGCATTGTCGGCTTTTGATCTAATGGTGTATCGAGTGACCCAATTCTTACACGATACAGTTCAGGCTGGGCATCACGCGAGCTAATAAGCGGTGAACCACATTCGCTACAAAACCAGCGATACACACCATTCACAGCAAATTTTTTGACGAGATCTTCACCTTGGGTAATTTTAAAATCTGTACTTTTAACAGGAGCATTGGTGGCAAATGCTGTTCCATTGGATTTTCGGCATCGTTGGCAATGACACTGAATAATATCTCCGATATCGCCCTTAATTTCATAGCGAATACCCTGACATAAACAACTTCCTTGATAAACTGGTGATGCTTGAGACATGTTCTCGTAAATCCTATTATTATTGATTGCTCAAAAATAACACTTTTCACATATCAAACATAGCAGCGAATTTGCCGTTATTTCTCTAAGAATGAATGCACGCCTTCACCAGCAGCTCGTCCAGTAGCAAAGCATGCTGTAAGCAAATAGCCGCCTGTAGGAGCATCCCAGTCCAGCATTTCACCACAGCAAAAAACACCTGAGGTTTGTTTAAGCTCTAGGCTTTCAGTTAATGCACCTTGCTTAACACCACCAGCACAGCTAATTGCTTCTTCAATCGGTCTAAAGCCACTTAACTTGATTTGAAGTGCTTTAATTTGCTGAGCCATAGCCTCTGGTTGGTTCCATAGCGCTTTATCAACCACTTCTCTAATTAAGTTAATTTTGGCCGTGTCTAAGCCTGCTTTACGCCAAATATTAGTAAGCGATTGTTTTTTGCTAGCCTGTAATTTTTTAACTAACTGTGTAAGCTCTACATCAGGCAATAAATCTAAAAATAGATTTAAGCTTTTCCCTTGTTTTTGTTGTTCTCTTAAAGCTCGTCCAAGTTTATAAATGACACCACTTTCTAAACCATAGTGAGTAATCACAATATCGCCATGAGTAACTTGGCTAGGTTCAACCCACGCATTGATACGCTTTAAAGGTTCACCAAAACAGCTTTCCATAAAAGCTGACCAAGTGTGCAATACCCCTGCATTACTTGCTTTAAAAGGTTCAATACTGGATTGATCTATCCATTGCTGCCAAGCACCATCACTACCCAATTGAGACCAAGATACAGCCCCACAAGCCAACACGACTGCATCGTATTGTTGGGTAAAAGTCTTGCTGCTTTGATTATTTTGGTTTTCTAAAGTCACCGTTGTACCTTGCAAATTAATACAACGATGTCGATAAAAGAATTTAACCTGTTGTTCTGCTAAACGTTTAAGCCAAGCACGCAGTAAAGGAGCAGCTTTCATTTCGACAGGAAAAATGCGACCTGAAGTGCCCACATACGAGTCTATTCCCAGACTTTTCATCCAGTTCTGAATCCAGACTGCATCCCATTTCTCAACCCACGGTTTAAGCCATTCTGCATGGTCATAACGTTCAATGAACTGGGCTAATGGTTCAGCATGCGAGATATTCAAACCTGTTTTACCAGCCATCAAAAACTTACGCGCAGCCGAAGGTTTTTGCTCAAACACATCAATTTCATAAGCATACTGGCTCAGTACCTCAGCTGCCATTAAACCAGCCGGACCAGCACCGATAATGGCAATGCGCTTACTCGCCATGTGTTTGCCCTTGCAGTGGCGTAAATTCATCAAATCGAGTTTGATAACCTTCAGGCTTGCTGATTATGAGCTGTTGGCAAAGCTCACCACGCTCTAAATATTTAATTTCAAAATGAGTACGTGCAGAAGTTTGTGCAATTTTTTCTTTTTGGTAAGGCAGCTTCCACACATTTAATAACTGTTGTTCAGCTTCTTCAATATATTCAGGGATATTACTTGCCAAAGTAATGGTTCCGCCTGTTTTCAGACGTGATAACAAAAACTCAAAAAATGGCATGTTTAACCAGCGCTGTGCCGGATTATGAGGTTCAGGGTTCGGATAGAGAATAAAAAAATGTTCAACTTGTGCAGGGTGTAAAGCATGTACCACCCACGGCAAAGCATCCGCATGTACAGGTACCAGATTTTCTCGTGGTTCTAAACCATGCTGCTTTTGCATTGCCAAGAATTTTTCTCGGGTTCGTTCAATCGCATATAACGTGTGCTGTGGATTTTGCCCACTAAATAGCAAAGCATGTTTACCTTTGCCCGCCCCAATTTCTACACAAATTGGAGTATTTTCAATTGGGGTAAAATCGCGAGGCGCTTGCATACGTTGTGCTTGAAATTGACGAATCTGCATAATCACATCAAACTAAATAAAAATCGGCACAAGTCTAACAAGTCACCTGACTTTTGCCTAATCTATTTCTCTTCACTTTGAGGATATCGCTTTATGCCACGTACATTCCCCTGCCCACGTTGTGGTGAACCAAGTGTTTGGGAAGGCAATGAATTTCGTCCATTTTGTTCTGAACGTTGTAAACTCATTGATTTAGGCGCTTGGGCAAACGATGAATATAGACTGCCTACCCAAGATGCTCCTCAACAAAACAAGGGTAGTCAGCATGAAGATGATTATGAGGATTAACCCGCTTTACCTGCGACAAACGGGTTAAATTTTTTTTCATAGCCAATGGTACTCATTGGACCATGACCTGAAATAAATTGAGTTTGATCTGGCAAGCTAAAGCATTCGCGTTGAATCGACTCAATGAGTTGCTCATGGTTCCCACGTGGAAAGTCTGTTCTTCCTATTGAGCCTTTAAACAGGACATCGCCAGTCCAAAGTAAGCCATGATTTTTGTTATAGAACATGACATGCCCTGGTGTATGTCCTGGTGCAAAACGCACCTCAAACTCATCTTCACCTAGTTTTAGCACTTCGCCGCCTTCAAGCCATTGATCAACTTTTACTGGCTGTGGAATTGGAAAGCCATAACGTGCTGAAACTTCCTGAATCATATCTAACCAGAACTGATCTTCTTTATGCGGACCAACAACAGGAACACTCCATTCTTGTGCGAGTTCACCCACTGCCCCTGCGTGATCTAAATGCCCATGAGTGAGCCATAGTGCCTTTACTTTTAAACCTAAGGCTTCTACTTCTTTCTTCAAAACAGCAGCGTCACCGCCAGCATCAATCAAAACTGCTTCTTTTGTTTCACTGTCCCAAACTAAAGAACAATTTTGAGCAAAAGCAGTAACTGGAACAATTTTGACTTGCAGCATAAGAACCTCTGGCTAAAACGCAATTAACGGTGGGCTAAGGTATGGGTAAGGGCATCAAGATTAGCCTGAACTAAACCTGCAAGCAAATCAATATGAGCCTGATCACTATTTAAAGCAGGAATGTAAGCATAGCTTCCGCCACCCGCCTCTTGAAACAACTCAGCGTTTTGGATGGCTAACTCTTCAAGTGTTTCTAAGCAGTCAGCAGAAAAAGCAGGACTTAAAACCTGAACTGACTTAACACCCTGCTTCGCCCAATCTTGTAAAAGCTGATCGGTATAAGGTTTTACCCATTCTTGTTTTCCAAAACGTGATTGGAAACTAATTGCCCATTCATCATCTTTTAAATGCAAAGCTTCAGCGACTAACTTTGCGGTAATGCGACAACGGTCTGCATAAGGGTCACCTTTGTCTGCATAAGGCTGTGGAATACCATGAAATGACATCAATAGTTTTTCAGGCTTACCATGCTGCTCTTGGTAAGCTAAAACACTTTCTGCCAGTGCCTGAATAAACATTGGGTGCTGGTAGTAGTCTTTAATAATGGTCAGACCCGGCAAATTGCGCTGACTAGGAATCCATTTGGCAAATGCATCGTATAGAGGCGCTGTCGACGTCGCAGAATACTGAGGAAATAAAGGCAATAAAATGACATGCTCTTGTGGATGAGCTGCCAGTTTTTCTAAAACTGCATCAATACCCGGATTACCATAAGTCATTGCTGGCAATACAGTTAAATCAAATTGTTTATTTTCATGCTCTAAATAAGCCTGCACACGTTGAGTTTGTTCAAGCACAATTTCACGCATGGGTGAATCGGTAGACCATACTGAAGCATAGGCATGCGCTACTCTTTTTGGGCGAAAAGGTAAAACGAACAAATTTAAGATAATCCACCAGATGAATTTTGGTATTTCAATCACACGTGAATCAGATAAAAACTGCTTTAAAAAACGGCGCACCGCTGGGACAGTTGCCTCATCCGGTGTACCTAAATTCGCTAAAATGACAGTAACTTTCGGTTTTTGTTCAAACGACATGCGCAAATGCCTTTCAGTTCAACTTATGACACTAATGTAACAGTTTTCATTGTTATATATAAATTGAATCGCTCTAAGCTTTTAATCGAGCACCTCGATGATTCCATTTATAACTCAGCAAAAGCTTTTGCGCTTTTGTAGTCAATTTCCACAAACTTGGGTATTGCTCAGATTTTGTTGGAATAATCCAACCTTGTGACTGCATTTGCCTTTTAATTCGAAATAGCGCTTTATGATTGATTTGTGCACAAGCTACTGCATGGGCACGAGGTAACACCTCGCGGGCATCTTCTAGCCCTGCTTGATTAAGATATTCATTAAGGCAAGTGCCGAAGTTTTCTTCTGGCATAGCTGTCTCAAAGTGTTTAGCCAAAATACTTAATAGCTCAGACCACGTCATTTGTCTCTGCCGTTTCAGCTCTTTAAAGTTACCATCTTGAAACGCTTGAATTTGATACTCAAACGCAAAAATGTCTTGTGGCGCTACTTCATTGAGTTGTGTAGGTACATCTGCTAATTGTTTCTCTAATTGTAAAATTTTACTTTTTAATCGATTAACCTCATCTTCTAACTGATGTGCTTGGTGTGCAGGTACCCACCCTTGTCCCACATGTTGTTCAACCATTAGAGGCATATTTAAACGGACGGCTAGCTCTAAATCACGTGGGCTTTTAAAGTAAAATACGTGGTGAGCTTCGTGTAATAGTTTCTTTCTAAATGCTAGAAATTTTTCTTTAAGCTGTGGATGAGTCTCTTGCAAATGCATATCGCGGCTTTCAGGTTGCTCATGCATGAATACCACAATAGGTTTAGCTCGGCTTAAAGCATATTCATACTCTTGGGCAAAATAGCTAGTGCCAGAAATAGATTGTTCACCGTACTGGCTGCCTAATAGTAAGACAACGTAATCCGATTCATCAATTTGTCGACGGGAAAGTGTTGTAGTTAAAGGACTTCTATACTCTAAACCCCAAGCAAAGAAACCCATACTGACTAAAGTTTGAGAGAGAACTACACGTTCAGGTTGCATCTCGCGACCTGACGTTGAAATAAAAATCTGATAGCGTGTATCGAGCATAACAATACCCTTATCGCCCCATAATCTTAATATGGCCTAAATAAGCCAAGACTATGAACCGCCCCAAATAAGAAAAAATAAATATAAAAAACGCTTTCTTCTGAATGCCTACAACAGAGCTCAACTCAGATTGTGCAGCGTCCATGTCAATTCTTGTGGAATCATATTCTGTAAAACAGGTTGCAATGCGTCGGCATTATTACCACTTACATAACATTCAATACGTGCAACATTCTGACGTATTTGGTCACATAATAACTCATTTTTTATTAAAATACGGGCTGTTTGTCGGGCAACTGCTAATCCCGAATCAACCAGTGTGAATTGGTTATCAAAAAGATGATGAATTGCTTCATTTAAGAACGGATAATGCGTACAACCGAGCACTAAATAGTCAGCCCCTTGATCGGCTGCAGTCTGTAAAACCTCTTTTAATGCATTCAAACAAACAGGACTCATTTGCTGCCCTGCTTCAACACAAGGAACAAGTTCCAGATTGGTTAAAGTCATGACTTTAACACCCGCTGGAACAGCAAATTTTTCTACAACATCTTTAATAAGTTGCCCACGAAAAGTAGCAGGCGTTGCCAATACTGCAACTACCTTAGAACGTGTTTGTAATACGGCAGGTTTTAATGCCGGTACTAAACCAACAATAGGAAAGTGCTCGCCATAATGTTCACGTAAATGGTCAAGACTGAATGCTGAGGCAGTATTGCATGCTACAACTGCAATTTTACAACCTTGGCGGTATAACCAATCGACAGCGCGAGCGGTAAGCTCTCTAATTTCGTCATCAGAACGAGGGCCGTAAGGTACATAGGCTGTATCGGCATAATAGACAATACGTTCGTTTGGCAAATATCTGGCAATTTCTGCTGCAACCGACATTCCACCAATTCCCGAATCAAAAATACCAATTGGGGCATCTGCTGATGCTTTAGGCATAGATTCTAATTCAGTAAATAAAGGCTGTATGGCTGTCATGGCAGTACTAGAGAGTGTCGGAAAATTTCACTCTATAAAGCTTAAACCTCAAGTGCCTAATTGCAAGTGCAAATTACCACTTTTTAACTGCAAAATGGTTTCACCTTTATCATTTTCGACCAGTGTTCCGTAGTTCACGAGGTGATAGAAAGCTTGGCGTTGAATAAGCGCATTAATACCAAATCGGACATGCACATAAGGGCGTAATTCGCCTGCATATTCCCGCATAAAAATCGGGTGTTCTGCATCAACCAAAATCACATCTTGATTGGTCGTCGTCAGTTGTAAAAACTGATCACCTGAAATTTCGACCTGATCGACCTGATTGACCAATAAAGGTTCATCTGCAACTTCGATTTCAATTTGTTCTACAGGGGTTTTCAGGTAGAATTTACCCTCTTCTTTCCATAGGACTTTGGTAAACAAATCCAATAGGGCTTGGCGCTTGATTAATTGACCTTCGTGCCACCATTCTCCATTGGCTTTAACCGTTAAATCCATTTTACCGCAATGCTTTGGATGCCATTGCTCTAAAGGTGGGATTGACCTTTTGTGACTTTGCTGTACATCTTTTAAGTATTGTGCAATGTTCATTAAGTTTTTATCATCAGATAACGGTATTTTTCCCATATCCGATGGGGAATTATTTTGATTTACCATAGTTTATGCCTTGCTGACGAGAAAATATGACGACTCAGCCAATTGGCTAGATCATGGTTTAAAACTATACTAGCCAAAACGATAAAAGGCACAATAGCATATTTGCGCCTATGGATTAAAACTCACGGCAGCACCGGATGATCTGACATTACGGTTGCCACCTTTAAGTATTGAGGAGTCCTACATGGAACACATCGAACGCGAATCGATGGAGTTTGACGTTGTCATCGTAGGTGCAGGACCTGCAGGTCTATCTGCTGCGATTAAGATCCGTCAATTAGCGATTGAGAATAACTTACCCGATCTTTCAGTTTGTGTAGTTGAAAAAGGCTCTGAAGTAGGTGCGCATATCTTATCTGGTGCTGTACTTGAACCACGTGCTATTAATGAACTTTTCCCGAACTGGAAAGAAGAAGGCGCGCCTCTTAACGTACCTGTAACTGAAGACAAAACATTCTTCTTGCTTTCAGAAACTACGTCTAAAGAAGCACCTCACTGGATGGTTCCTAAAACCATGCACAATGACGGTAACTATGTTATTTCATTAGGTAACGTGGTTCGTTGGTTAGGCCAAAAAGCTGAAGAATTAGAAGTTTCTATCTTCCCTGGCTTTGCTGCATCTGAAGTGCTTTACCATGAAGACGGTACTGTAAAAGGTATTCAAACTGGTGACATGGGTATTGGTAAAGATGGCGAACCAACGCATAACTTTACTCCGGGTTATGAGCTTCACGCTAAATACACTCTCTTTGCTGAAGGTTGCCGTGGTCACTTAGGTAAACGCCTCATTGCAAAATATAACCTTGATAAAGATGCTGACCCTCAGCACTACGGTATCGGGATTAAAGAACTTTGGGAAATTGACCCAGCAAAACATAAGCCGGGCTTAGTGATGCATGGCGCTGGTTGGCCATTGGCTGAAACTGGTTCTTCTGGTGGTTGGTGGTTATACCACGCTGAAAACAACCAAGTGACTTTGGGTATGATCGTGGACTTGTCTTATGAAAATCCACACATGTATCCATTCATGGAAATGCAGCGCTGGAAAACTCATCCTCTCATTAAACAATATTTAGAAGGTGGTAAGCGTATTTCTTATGGCGCACGTGCTGTAGTGAAAGGCGGCTTCAACTCATTGCCTAAATTGACTTTCCCGGGCGGTTGCTTGATTGGTGATGACGCAGGTTTCTTAAACTTTGCAAAAATCAAAGGCTCACACACTGCCATGAAATCAGGCATGTTATGTGGTGAGGCTGTATTTGAAGCGATTGCTGCTGGTGTAGAAAAAGGTGGTGACCTTGCGATTGCACGTGTTACTGAAGGCGAAGATTTATTCGTTAAAGAATTGACTTCATACACTGACAAATTTAACAACAGCTGGTTAAAAGAAGAGCTTTATAACTCTCGTAACTTTGGCCCAGCAATGCATAAATTTGGTCAATGGATTGGTGGTGCATTTAACTTTATCGACCAAAACGTATTTAAAGTTCCATTTACTTTACATGACTTGAAGCAAGACTTCGCTGCATTGAAAACTGTTGATGCAACGAGCTTCAAACCAAACTATCCAAAACCGGATGGCAAGCTTACATTTGACCGTTTGTCTTCTGTGTTTATCTCAAACACTGTACATGAAGAAAACCAGCCAGCTCATTTGAAGCTTACTGATCCTTCAATTCCAGTGAACGTAAACTTACCAAAATGGGATGAGCCTGCTCAGCGCTACTGCCCTGCTGGTGTTTATGAAATCATGGAAAATGATGATGGTTCTAAGCGCTTCCAGATTAACGCAGCAAACTGTGTTCACTGTAAGACTTGTGATATTAAAGACCCATCTCAAAACATTACTTGGGTAACGCCTGAAGGCGGCGGTGGTCCAAATTACCCTAACATGTAATAAAAAAGCCCCGAATAATCGGGGCTTTTTTATTAGTATCCACTTATTGAAAAGGCGGTATTCTTGATACTTTTAAATTAAAATTCTTTTTATAGAAAATAAATGTGCCTAATAAAAATAAGCTAAGAAAACCCAAATTCCGTGCTAGATCAATATACCAAGCTGATTTTCCAAACAATAAATCAATCATTAGCATAAATCCCATAAAACCTGTATGTAAGATGATGCTATTGTTAATTTTTGATTCTGGAGCAAAAGATGTATTTCTATAACCTAATATAATTGAACCAAGAATTATAAAAGTGAATAGAATTATGTTAGCAGTAGTCTCAGTTAACCAAGAAACTTCTATACGTAACAAACCAGCAAGACATGCGAACCAAAGGAAAATAAATAAGCTTCGTTTTAAAAAATAATCATTCATTTTTATATGTCATTTATATACTTAACTTTATAGATTATATAATGATTCTTATTTATAAAAAATTATCATTTTTAAATAATTTTAATGTTTAATGGCTCCCAACACTATTCATTAGAAGCCTTATTTATTCTATTAGCCCTTTTTCACCAAGTAATGAAATTCTTTATGACCATTTTCATCTAAGCGTTCTTCTTGCAAAAGCAACTCATGACCTAAATGCATACAAAATTTAGGAATATCCCACGATGTCGAATTGTCTGTTGCGAAGACCTCAACCACGTCTCCAGACTTAGATTTACGAATGGCTTGATGCAACATCATGACAGGTTCCGGACAACGTAAACCACGTGTATTGAGTTGTACAGTAGGTGAAATAGGTTGTTCTGACATAACAAACTCGAACAAATAGAATTTTCACATTTTAGCATAAACCGATCACTGACTTATGAACTGTAACTGGTGTTTACATAACAATATGTGTTTTGTCTTTTACTTTGTTTTATAGATGCATAAGGGCCTTTTCTTCGGTATGATCAATGTATTCATTTGATACATTGAGTCTTTAGGAAAGATCATGCAAGAGGAACCGAGTCCGTCGTGGGGAATGCGAGGCTTACGAAAGTGGTTAGGTACAGCGCCCGAAACCCGAGATGAATTATTAAAACTAGTCCAAAATTCACGTCGTTTTTTAGAACCTGATACTGTTGCCATGCTTGAAGGTGTTCTTGACCTTCCTGCTACAAAAATTCGTGAAGTTATGACGCCACGAACAGCAATGATCAGTATGCAAGAAGATGATCAGTTACTTGATATTCTTCACGTATTGGTTGAGTCTGCTCACTCACGTTTTCCAGTTTTCTCAGCTGACCAACCCGATAATGTTGTCGGTATTTTATTGGCAAAAGATTTATTGCCATTTTTGACTGAACCAAATACCAAATTAGATATTGGCTCGCTTATGCGCCAGCCATTATTTGTGCCTGAAAGCGCACGTTCAGATCAAGTTCTTCGTATGCTCAAACATACCCAAACCCATATCGCGATTGTCATTGATGAATATGGCTCTACGGCTGGTCTTGTTACACTTGAAGATATTCTTGAAGAGATCGTGGGTGAAATTGAAGACGAACATGATACTGCTGATGAAGATGCGCAGTACATTGTTCCAGATAGTGACCACAGTGTAGCGAATGCATGGATGGTGCAGGCACTTACACCAATTGAACACTTCAACACTGTATTAGATGCTGATTTTTCTGACGATGAAGTAGAAACTGTCGGCGGTTTATTGCTTCAAGAAATTGGTCTAGTCAGTGATTTACAAGGTCAGACAGTTGAACTTGGAAAATGGTTATTTACGATTGTTGAAGCAGATGCCCGCACTATTCATCTGATTCGAGCTGTACGTCAATGAGAGCATACTTTGAAAAGCTGTTAGATTCTTCGAAACAACAAAAACAGCTTCCTTTAATTTTTCCTTTGCTCATAGCTTTATTTTCAGGTGCCGTGTTCAGCTTTGCACTGGCACCTTATTATTGGTGGTGGCTGGCAATTTTGTCTCCTGCCCTACTCTATGCGACATTGCATAAACGCTCAGCCAAACAAGCATTTGCGATTGGCTGGAGTTATGGTTTTGGTTTATGGTTTGTAGGGGCTTTCTGGCTCTATACATCTATCCATGTATATGGCGATACCAATGCCTTTTTAAGCGTATGTATGATTGCTGTTATGGCTCTTGTGATGGGGTTATTTACAGCATTCCAAACTTGGGTTTATCGACGCTTCTTCCCTGAAACACCGCTGACTTTCGCCCCTCTCTGGATTGTTTTTGAGTGGGCTAAAACTTGGGTATTTACGGGTTTCCCGTGGCTATTTGTAGGTTACGCTTTTACTGAACGCCTACTCGATAGTTATGCACCGCTATTTGGTATTTATGCAATTTCCTTCGTGGCAATTGTATTGGCGTGTGCTTTAGTCGAAGTTCTACGTAAGCGTATTTTTTGGGTTATTCCTTCTGCCCTATTAGTTTTAGGTGCATGGGGAGCATCATATATTCAGTTTGTACAACCTAAAGCGGCTAAACCACTGAGCGTTTCGCTTATTCAAGGTAACATTCCACAAGATTTAAAATGGCTAACCGAATATCAAGTTAGAACATTAGAAATTTATGCAGGTTTAACTCAATCTGAATGGGGCCGTGACCTGATTGTATGGCCTGAGTCTTCAATTCCACTCTTCCAAACCGACATTGAACCGTTTTTGGATGCCATGGATGCTCAAGCGAAAAAGAACCATACTGCGTGGGTAACTGGCATTCCTTATTGGGATGTCGCGAAATCACATCAAGTCGGCAGTCCTCTGTATTACAACAGTATTATGGCTTCAGGTAGTGACTCAAGCGGTCTCTATAAAAAGCAGCGTCTCGTACCTTTTGGTGAATATATTCCGCTTTCAGGTTTACTGTCATGGGTGTTACCAGCCATGCAAAATGATATTAGCATGAGCGGTTTTACACGTGGCGAGAGCAACCAGAAACCACTCTTAATTAAAGGGCATGCGCTTGCTGCTGCAATTTGTTATGAAGTGGCTTATCCGAACCTGACACGACGTAATGCAGAAGATAGCGACTTCTTGGTGACTGTATCTAATGATGCTTGGTTTACGGGTACTGCTGGCCCATGGCAACATTTACAAATGGTGCAAATGCGCGCGAAAGAAAATGGTCGCTGGTTTATTCGTGCAACCAACACAGGTGTAACAGCGTTTATTGATCAAAATGGTCATATCACTGAACAAGCACCAATTGATAAAGAGTTTGTCTTGAGAGGTGATTTACCGGCCATGCAAGGTCAAACTCTCTATAACCGTCTAGGTGATTACCCAATTTTAGGATTTGCAGTATTACTGTTGGTTTTAGGTTGGATCTATCGTCCACGTCAAGTTGATGTGTCTTATAAATCACGTCGCTAAATTATAATAGCTTTGTACCCAGAGGAACTTCAAACTCTGGGATACAAAGTGCTACATCCCCATCTGCGTTATGAAACCCTGTCACCAAGCATTCTGACTGAATAGGTCCGATTTGTTTTTTAGGGAAATTTACGACAGCAACGACTAATTTACCAATCAAGTCCTGCGGTTGATAAAGTTTAGTAATCTGAGCACTCGATTTACGTACACCCAATTCTTCACCAAAATCTACATGCAAAATATAAGCAGGTTTACGCGCTTTTTCAAAAACCTCAGCTTGAATAATTTTACCCACACGAAGCTCTACTTTTAAAAAATCATTCCACTCGATCTGTTCCACTTTATATTTCTCATATTCTTAAATCTTCAAATCAAAAATACACAATATAAAAAAATAAATTATTCATATTTAATTTGAAAATTCCATGTTAAATTAAATCCGCTGATTCAAAAGCCGTAAACGTTTACGTCAATCAACGTTCCAACATACCTCCAACAAGGCTTGGAGCTATTTGTTCAAAATATTTTTTATATTTTGAATGGCACGGGCGTTTGTTGGTTTACGGAGACAAAATGGAAAACCAAAAAACTTTCTATAGTTTTAAGAAACTTCCAAGTCGCTATACTGCTATTGTTTTACCTTTTTTTCTATCCTTCATTATGACTTTTGTAGTGTCTATGGTCAGTACTTTACGAAGTTTAGGATTAGAAGAGTTTTCTATAAATGTCTGGATGTCAGCATGGATCATTTCTTGGTTAATTGCTTTTCCAACACTACTTTTAGTATTACCTGTCGTTCGTAAAATCACGGCACTATTAGTAGAGCCTGTTTAAAAAAATGAAAACGTAGATATTGAGTCTACGTTTTATCTAAAAATTTGGTTTTAAATATCATTAAAAAGCGATTGATAACTGCAAAGATAAATAAGCAACTAAGCTTGATAAAAAGACCATGGGTACATAGCGATAAGCTTTAAAAAGTAATTGTTCATATTTAGAAGAGATCTGTTTAGCTTGCCATACACTCGCTTTTAATGCAGTGAAAAAACTCACCATTAACCATGCACTCACAATACTTAATGCAAAGAAGCCAATCATGATTTGACTGCTACCTTCTGTACTTAGCCATAGTTTTAATGAAACTTCAGCAATGGGTAATAATGCTAAAATCAATAGGACAGACTTAAGCATCGCCCAATGAAACTGATTTAGTTCATCAAGTACGAGAAATGCTTTCATTTAATCTCTCCCATAGTTTTATAAAGTGATTTTTATTTATTATGGGCTTTGTTGCACAAACCTATCTCTAAAGGCTTATTCCACAATATAATTTTGAGATGAATAAGCCTACACCTAAAATCTACCGTACAACCAATTGGCCCACATACAACCGAGCTCTCATTAATCGTGGGAATATTGCCATTTGGTTTGATCCCAAAACACAATGGTATGCTCAACCAAAAAGCCAACATGGTCGAAATCAAACTTATTCCGATACAGCCATCCAATGCTGCTTAATGATTAAATCCATATTTCGTCTTTCTCTACGCATGGTCACTGGCTTTGTACAAAGCCTGATTAAACTTTGCGGATTAGATTGGACAGCGCCAGACTATACGACGCTTTGCAGAAGACAAAAACATATTGATATTGCGATTAGCTACCAAAAAAG